>NZ_JBHLWN010000136.1:0-1766 GCF_042432825.1 Paenibacillus chartarius
GAGCAGGAAAAACTGGATGTGAAACCCACTTTCAAGAGTAAGCATGGCAAAGAAGCCGGACGAACGACATTTTTTTGAAAATAAGGCATTGTCTACGCCATCCGTTGCAAAAGCTGTGTTTGAAGCGGCTCTAGCTCAGACTTGTAGTGGAGATACCAGGCATCGATGTGTTGGCACATCATAATGCCATATATCCGGATGTACCACATCTTCGTGGAACGGTGGCGACCGGCCTCCAGCTTGTAATCGACTTTCTCTCGCTTATTGGAACGCTCGACCGAAGTTCGACGCTTGTAAGCCGCTTTCCAAGCTTCCGACTCGCGGCTCGTCTTCGGAAACAGCCTTGGGTTGTCGGCGGTGAAGGTATGGTAGGTTCTGCCGTACTTGGCGTCGGAGCAAGGAGTAGGACAAGAGTTGCCGGACTTGCAGGCGAGTGGACAACGCCACTTCTGCCGGTTCTGCGTGCGGTCGTAGCCGTTGAGCTTCATCTCCTTGCCAATGGGACAAATCGGTACGCCCGCAGGAGAAATGGTCATATCGGTTTCGGTAGCGGCGGGCTTCGTTTTCCGCTTGTTGAGATCAATGAAGGGCTCCATGTGCTGGTGCTCTAGCCACTGGTAAATAGCCTCGGCATCGTGGGCGGCGTCAAGCAAGATCTTATCGACCGTGCCCAAGGTGAAACGTTGCGTAAATTCCATCGAGCTCACCACCACACTCACAGCGTCATGCCGGGAAGCAGGCTGAAGTCGTGGATACAAAGGCAGGTCATGCTGGCTGTTCGCTGCAGATAGCATGTACAGATGGTATCCCTGGAAGTACCTCTCTCGTGCGCTGTCCCAACCGGAGTCGCAGTCCGGCTGGGAATACGCGCGGCGGTGGGAGCAGGGCGCAAGGCCTTGGGCACTACATTCACAAGTCGGCTTGCTGCGGGGATAAGCAGCAGTCACGACCGGTGTACCGTCACCGGCGAGTGTCAGCGCGTTCAGATCCCCGAGCAGTCCGATCTTCGCCGATACGGCGACAATTTGGGATTGAAAAAATTGCTGAAGACGATCGAAAGGCTGCTTACGTGGGGAGATCCCGCGTCGCATTAGAAATTCAACGAGACGCTTGACTTTACCGGGCGAAGACGTCGGCGCTTTCTCTCCCTTCTTTCCCCGTTTAGGCTTCGATTTCTTGGGCTTGTTCCGCGGTTTGAGACTGTTCTCTTCGGCGGCCCAAAACCGAGAGAGGAAGTCGTAAAACGTACCGACGCCAGGGATATCGCCGGGCTCGAAGCCGCTAAGGATTGCGTAAAGCGGAACACGATGTAATTCGTCAACCCAGGCTGTAATCCCGATTTCGGGTCTGACGAGCAGGAACAGCAAATACGAGCGAAGCATAGAGGCGGGATCTCTCGGGGCGGAACCTCTCGCTCCATAGAAAGGGCCGAGGAACGAGGATGTGTACGAGAGGTCGGTAATGAAGCATTTCCAGATGAGAGGCCAGTCTCGGCGTACGAGCACAGCCGTACCGTTGCCGTAATGCTGGCGAAGCCGATCCAAAAGAAGGCGCTGGTACTCCGCATGGGGGATGACGCTAGGTTTCAACAATAACACCTCGATCGTGAGTAGTAAGGGAAACGAACCCCTTCTCGCGCGATCTTGGAGCGATTTTTGAAAAGTCAAGTGTTTTCGACAGAGATACAGCCGAAAATCGAATTATTTTTTACCAGTTCGGTCTTCGGCTGAAATAAAAAAATCCCCCTACGAGAGTAGGAGGAACGA
>NZ_JBHLWN010000137.1:0-1551 GCF_042432825.1 Paenibacillus chartarius
AATAAAGTAAGGAGCTAAGCGGCCTGTTCTCGCTTAGCTTCTTGGTTTTTGGCGTCCACCGAAGCCTTCTTGATCAGATTATGGGCAAGGGAAAGCCACCCGACCTCTAGACTTACTTTCGGTAAGCCTCGAAGCAGGAACCGTTTGAAGCCTCGGTTGTTCTTCATATCACCAAACACGGGCTCTGGCTCGATCATGCGCCGGACGGCCAGGGCATAACCTTCTTCGCTACGGAGTTTTTCACCGGCTTTGTTCTTTAGCCTCAAATACTTCAGGCTGACCCTGACTTCGCGATTGCCCTGGGCTTTTGTACATTGCGGCTTCAGCGGACAACCTTCACAACTGGCGCTTCGGTAGTGATGGTACTCGATTTTGTATCCACTTTCCGTTTTCTCCTTGCTCAATCTGTGGAAATGAAGCGTTCGCCCCGCCGCGCATGTCCACGTATCTTGCTCGCTGTTATAGGTCCAATTGTCAATCTTGCTAATGTCCTTTTGCCATGCCTTGCTTTTTTCACGGTGATACGTGCTGTATTTGACAATAGCTTCGATTTCGTTTTGCTCCAAATAGTCATAGTTCTCTTCGCCGCCATAGCCCGCATCGGCGATGACGGTGCCTGGCAGCTTGCCTAACTGTGATTTTACTTTTTCGAGATGAGGAATGAGGCAGCGTGTATCCGTCGGCCGCTGGTGCACACTGTAGCCCACTATGAATTGATTTTCGGTGCCGATCTGCACATTGTAACCCGGCTTGAGCTGGCCGTTTCGCATGTGATCTTCTTTCATTCGCATAAAGGTGGCGTCGTGATCCGTTTTGCTGTAGCTGTTTCTCGTGCCTAAAATCGCTTCTTGAGTCTCGTACTTTTGAAGGCGAGGAAGCAGGTCCTTGCGGAGTGCGCGCACCGCTTTCTTTAGCGGCTTGTCTTTGGGCTTCTCCTGCAGGCGCTCTTCCAATTGCTTGACGGCATTCTCTAATTTTTCACTGGTGATGGCAGCGGATTCGCCCAACTCAAGAAGGTCCTTACCGCCATGCGCTCTATCTTCTTGCTTTTCGGCTTCCTCAATGGTGGCGAACAAGGTCTGCACTTTCTCCTGAAGCTTGGCTTTCTGCTTCACGACGGCCTTACCCCAAACAAATGTATATCGATTGGCATTGGCCTCGATCTTGGTACCGTCCACAAAGTAATGCTCCAGCTGCACATAGTTCTCCTCAGCCAAGAATTGAAGAACTGCGGTAAACACGGTCTCCAGTACGCTTTTCATACGCTCCGAGCGAAACCGGTTGATGGTGCGAAAGTCCGGTCGTTGTCTGCCGGCGATCCACATGAACATGATGTTTTCGCGGACGGCCTTGGCGATCTGACGAGAGGAGTAGATGCGCTGTGTGTAGGCGTAAATGATGATTTTGGTGAGCATCTTGGGGTGATAGCTGTCTCGTCCGCCTCCGGGGTAAGCCGCGTTGAAGATGGCGTCGTCGAGACGATTAACGGCAGTGTTGACGACACGAACGAGATGATTAGCAGGAATGTCCTCCTCTAAATCCATTGGCAAG
>NZ_JBHLWN010000138.1:0-629 GCF_042432825.1 Paenibacillus chartarius
AGGTGTTCCCCATGGGTGAACAGCGGAAACGGTACAACGAAGAATTCAAAAAGGAAACAGTGAAATATCTTCAGGAACAGACGAAGACGGTGGAGGATGTCGCCCTGGAACTTGGCATCCCGGCAAAGACGTTGCATTCTTGGAAGGCAAAGTTTCGTGAGTTTAAAAACGAGCCTATCGCCAATGCTGAACGCTTGCGGGAGCTTGAACAGTTACTTAAGGAGAAAGATCGTGAGATCCGTGATAAGGACCGCCGGATAGCCGATGTGGAGGAAGAGCTGGCCATTGTAAAAAAGGCAGTGCACATCTTCAGCAAGCCAAAGAACTGAGATTTCAGTTCATCGAAGATCATCGCTCCCAGTTTCGAGTGGAGAAGATGTGCAAAGTGCTGGGCGTTTCCAGGAGCGGTTTCTACAATTGGCTTACTCATCAACCTAGTACGCAGGAGCTGCGTAAACGTAAAGTCCAGGAGCGGATTAGGTACCATTTTAACGACTCGCATGGACGATATGGTGCACCGAAGATTACGTTTTTGCTGCAACAAGAGGGCTACACGTTGACGGAGCGTACCGTTGGCCTTTATATGCGGGAACTCGGTCTGCGCTCTTGCGTCTCACGTAAGTTCAAAG
>NZ_JBHLWN010000008.1:0-134536 GCF_042432825.1 Paenibacillus chartarius
AGCGAAACTAAGACTAACCAAGTTTTTATGATGGTAACTCCGGAATTAGGGGGCCTGACCGGTTGCGACCTCCCCGCTCCTTTCCACCTCCAACAACGCCCTTTTGGGCCTTGTTGCGGCTTCCCCGCTCCTTTCCTCTTCTAATAATGCCTAACGCCGATACTATGCCAGGTACGTTTACGGCGGTAAATTAGCTGTGAAACGTACTGCTTACTGCTCGGCTCAAACACTCCGGAGTAACGCCACCGTAGCGGAATCAGCCAAAGCATAAAGTGAAATTTATACTGGCTGGCATAGAAATAAAAGGACCTCATTCCCCGCTTTGCAGCGGAAATTGAGGTCCTTTTGTACATAATACAGTTCGTATTACAGGTCGGGCCGCGCCCTTGTCAGGCAAGCAATTACCACGATAGCCCCTAGCGAATTAATTCACCTTCAGCAAGCGCTTCGCTTGTCCGGTCGGAGTGGTGAAAACTTCGTAAATATAGATGCTGAGCGGATCGTTAATTTCCGTCAACGAGCCCCATGACACATGCTGCAAGCCGTTCGCGATTTTATTAGCGCCGGTGAACGGCAGCGTTGTCGTCGCCTGCACCCGGCCGAGCGCGTCGACCAGATCGAACTGCAAGGAGGAGAAGTTCGTATCTACGGCGACATTCGGATCTTCCTTCTCGACCTTCGCGTCGACACCCAGCTTATACGTAAATGTTCCGTTGTTGTACGTCCAGGTCGGCTCCAACTTGTTCAGGGTTACCTTGAACGGATAAAGCTCCAGCAGCATGTTATCGTTCAGCGGATTCGTGTCGACCTTTGGCGGAACAAGCGCGATGTTCGCTGCCGCTACGGCGGAGCTGCCGCCTTGGATCGTCATGGCCAGCTTCTCGGTCGGCGCCGTGCCCGGGAGCGTGAATGCATACTGCACCACGTAGCTCATGCCCGGCATCAGCGTCGATACGACGGCGGCTTGGCGCGTTCCGGCGTAATCGACGCCGCTGCTTGTCGTCAGCACGCTTTGGAAGCTCGGCATCGCGATGCTTTCCTTCCCATTGTTCGTAATGACGAATTTAGCTGTCGCCTGCCGGAAGCCGTCCTCTTCGTTCGGATTCACCTGGAACCCGCTGAGCTTGAAGTCAAGGTCGGCGTCGAAGGCGCTGCCTGCCAGCTTCAGACTGTCGCCGAGCTTGTATTCCGCGGCCGTAGCGAATACGTCCGAGCCGTCCGCAGCCCCTTTCAGCAGCACGACGGCGATCGGAGCGGAGCCTCCCGTCGAAACTGCCGCACCGGTCGAAGCGGCGGAAGCCGTCGAGCCCCCCGTCGCAGCCGCCGTCGACGTGGACGACGATGCCGTGCTTGCCGCCGAACCCGAGGAAGCTGTCGTGGACGTTGTCGTACCCGACTTCGTCGAGGAGCTTCCGGTTACGCTTGCCAGCAGCGCCAGCCGTACGTCTTCCGGCTTCAGGCCGCTCGGCAGCACCGCGTCGAACCGGTACGCTGAAGTCTCTTGAGGCGCCAAGTACTGCGGATGGGACGATGTATCGCTCGAGGAAACGGCCGAGCCGCTTCCTCCGAACTGATACTGTCCGGTCAGCGCAGGCAGCGCCGTAATCTCGGTCCCTTCGTTCTTGACAACGACGGTGGCCGACAGATGCAGACCGTCCGTCTGCAAGCTGACCTTCGCCCCCGTTATCGTTACCGTCAGCGGCTTCGTACCGGTGCGGCTGAATACCGGCTGGGCTTCGCCGATAACGGATTCGGTCGTCACCGTCGCCACATCGACGCTGCCCAGTACCGAGACACCGCCGCTGCTCGTTTCACTGTAAAATTGCAGGCTGTACCCGTCCGCCGCACGCGGCAATCCCGACGGTATTGCAGCACGTACCGTTACCTTGCGCGTCTCGCCCGGCAGCAGAGCCGTGTCCGTTCCCGCCACGATCGTGGCGCTGTAGCTGTCCGTCTTCGTGCCGACGAAGCGGTACTTCAAGCCTGCAGGCAGCGAGAAGCTCGTGCTGCCGGTATTGGTCGCAAGCACGTCCGTATACAGGTACGCTTGCTCGTCTTGATGCACGATGAAGCTTCGCACCGCCTGGAAGTCGACCGCCGCATCGGCGGGCAGCGACGCATCGGCCTCATCGGCCTGCACCGTCGTCTGCCGGACGGCTGCGGACGTGGCCGCATCCGCCGCCGGCAGGGCGCCCAGCTCGTTCATCAAATCATCCTGCGACGAATCCCAGCGGAAGACAACGACCTGCAGCCGTCCAATATCGGCGACCTGCGCCGGAATTTGCGAGGAGAAGCGGAACGTCGCGTCGGCGCCCGGCGTAACCCGGGCCGACTGGCGGCTCGTCAGCTGAGCCGAGTAACTGTGTCCGGCTCCGTCGCTGATTTTCACCCCGAAGTCGTTCATATTCACATCGCCGCCGCTGCCGTTGTGCAGGGCGACTCCGAATTGCAAATATGCGGCGTCCGTACCGCTCGAGAGCGACACGTCACGGACCGTGAAATACGTATTCGAATCGATGAAAACGCCGGCCTGCGCCTGAGCGGTCGGCACCGCAAGCTGCATACCGAGCATGGCGGCGGGAGCGGCGGCTTTCATCCAGCGTTGCAGCGTGTGGAGTACGCGCAGCTTGATTTTCACAGGGATGCCTCCTTATGTAGGTACATGATTTAGTCGGTGCGAAGGGCGTCGATCGGGCGCAGCTTGGATGCCTTGTTCGCCGGATACAGGCCGAAGATGATGCCGACCAGCGCGGAGAACGCGAAGGCGTACAAGCCGATATCGAGCGACAGCTTCGTCGGCTGCGTCGGGTTGATCATCGGCCAGGCAAGGGCGATGACGACCCCGAGCAGAAGCCCGAGGAGGCCGCCGAGACCGCTGATGACCGTCGCTTCGACGAGAAACTGCAGCAGGATGTTGCGCCGCTTGGCGCCGATCGATTTGCGGATGCCGATCTCGCGGGTCCGCTCCGTCACGGTTACAAGCATAATGTTCATAATGCCGATGCCGCCGACGAGCAGCGAGATGCAGGCCACCGCGACGAGCTGGCTCGTGAGCGAGCTGGAAGCCGCAACGCGGGCGTTCTTGAGCTGCTCCTGGTTCAAAATCAGGAAGCCGCTGCTGCTCTTGAATTTGCGCGTTAAATACTGAGTGATCGTGTTTTGGGCGGTTGTGATGTCATTTTCGCTGGCCGCCTCAACGTAAGTGGTTCGGATAACGCCCAGTTTGAAATCACGGCGGACCGTCTCAAGCGGCGCAAAAATCGTGCTGTCGACCGAAGTCCCGTTAATATTGGAGCCCTGCGGCTTCATCGTGCCGACGACATCGTAGAAGTAACCGTCGATGTTGATTTGCTGGCCGACCGGGTCTTCCTCGCCGAAAAACTTTTTCGCGACTTCGCTCCCGAGCACGGCAACGTGGTTGCGGAACTCGATATCCGCCTCCACGATGAAGCGCCCCGTGTTGACCTGCGCCTTGACGACCTCCAAGTAGCGGTCGTTCGTACCGAGGACGTTGTACGTTTCCTTCTGGCGGTCGACCTTGATATTGGAATTGTTCTTCGTCAGCGTCGGCGCGATCGCTCCGAACTCCGGCAGCTGCTCGATTTGCATCAGCTCGCCGTAATCCAGCTGCGTCGCGCGGCCGTTGTTCAGTACGTTGACGACAAGCAGGTTAGCGCCTAGCTGCTCGTACTGCTTGGCGATTTGTTCCGACGTGCCGCGGCCGATCGAGACGAGCACGATGACGGAGCAGACGCCGATAATGACGCCGAGCATCGTCAGGATGGTGCGCATCGGGTTGGCGACGACCGTCTTGAGGGCCATCATCACAAGCTCTATCGTTCTCATGAGACCACCTCATGCAGCGGCGGCTCTTGGACGGCGCTTGCGCCGGGCGACGCCGGCTCCAGCGGGCGGAGTCGCTCGTCGCTGATGATGTTGCCGTCCCGCAAAGAGATGACGCGCCGGGCATTGTTCGCGATATGCAGATCGTGGGTAATCAGCACGATCGTATTGCCCTGCTCGTTAAGCTTCAGAATCAGCTCCAGCACCTCGTTGCCGGTCCGCGAGTCGAGCGCACCGGTCGGTTCGTCGGCGAGCAGGAGCGACGGAGAAATCGCCAGCGCGCGGGCGATCGCCACCCGCTGCTGCTGGCCGCCGGACAGCTCGCTCGGCTTGTGGTCCCAGCGCTTCCCCATCCCGAGCAGCTCCAGCATGGCCATCCCCCGTTCGCGCCGCTGCTTGCGGCTGTAGCCGCCATAGATCATCGGCAGCTCCACGTTCTCAATTGCAGTAAGGCGCGGCAGCAGGTTGAATTGCTGGAAAATAAACCCGATCTTCTGATTTCGCAAATCGGCCAGCTGATTGTCGGACATCCGTTCCGTCGCGACGCCGTCCAAGGTGTAGGTGCCGGAGGTCGGCATGTCGAGCAGTCCGATCGTATTCATCAGCGTCGACTTGCCGGATCCGCTCGGACCGACGATGGCGACGAAATCGCCCTTCTCCACCGACAGGGAAACACCGTTCAGGATCGTCAGCTGCTGAGAGCCTCTGCCGTACGTTTTGACAATGTTGTTCAGTTCGATCATGTTCATGGCGCCAGCCTCCTCTCTATCCCTGCAGGGAGTTTTAGTTGCCGCCAGCCCGGCCGCCGCCGGTACCGCCAGTGCCTCCGCCGCCAAAGCCGCCCGCAGGAGGTGCAAAGCTGCCGCCCCCCGCGCCTGCACCTGCGCCGCCGGCTCCGCCCTGGAACTGCTGGCGCAGCTGATCCTGCTGCGCCTGCGTCAAGTTGCTCCGCTGGGCGGATTGCGGGATGAAGACTTTATCCCCTTCGCTGAGGCCCTCGGTCACTTCCACCTGCGTCTGGCTGCGTACGCCGATCTTGATCGGATGCTGCTGCTCGAGGGTGCCGTCCTCCTTCTGCAGCGTGACGAACCGCTGGCCGCGCTGCGTCTGCAGCGCCTCGACCGGGAGCACCAGAACGTTCGTTTTATTTTGCACGAGAATTTCTGCGGTTGCCGTCATGCCGTTCTTAATGATTTGATCGTTGTTATTCACAGCGACGACGACGTCGTATGCCGTTACGCCGTTCGTGGTCGTGCCGACGCTGGAAATTTGCGTAACCTCGCCTTCGAACGTCCGGCCCGCAATCGCGCTGACCGTCACGTTCGCCTTCTGACCGACCTTAATGCTCGGCAGATCGAGCTCGTCGACCTGGATCGGCAGCTGCAGGCTGTTGAAGCTGGCGACCGCGCCGAGCTGCGTCCCGGATTCGATCGTCGCTCCGACCGGATAGCTGTTCAGCACGTTCGTCCGCTTGTTCGCAAAGTCTGTCGAGAATATCCCGTCAAACGGAGCGAATACTTGCAGCGTCTTGATTTTGTCTTCACTGTCGCTGACAAGCACCTTCTGGCGCTCGATGTCGTTCTGCTTCGCGGTGATGCTGTTGGCCAGCGTATCGTTGGCCAGCTCCGCGATCACATCTCCCGCGTGAACGGTGTCGCCCGTCTTCACATTCAGCTTCTTGACCGTTCCCTGCGCCTCGGACAGAAGCGTTACGGTCGATATGTATTCCAATGCCGCCTCACTGCTTGCCTCAACCTTGCTCGCGCCGATCGATAACGATCCCTTCACCATTGTCCCCGCGCTTAACGTCCCGTCATTCGGCACGTTCACAATGACCGTTACGAGCTTGTTGCCGTTCGCGTCGGCCTTCAGGTTCTTGTCTACCGACTCGACGATGCCGGTTTGGGTGAGCATATGTCCGGTAATGCTGAGGTCGACCACGTCGCCTTTCTTCGCTTGCAGTCCTTCAGCCGCCGGGAACAGCAGCTTGACGGTCAGAATGCCGCTAGGCGAGATCGTTCCGATCTTGCCGTTCTTGTTGACGCTGCTTCCGGCATCAAGGTTGTTCGCCAGCGTAATCACGCCGTCGGCCGTTGCCGTAATCGTCATGCGGCCCTGCTGGGCGATCAGGTCGGCGAGCTCTTGCTCGAGCGTCACCAGCTGATTCTGGGCCTGCTTCAGAGAAGCTTCCTGCGAGGAGCTGGAGAGCTCGAACAGCAGCTGGCCTTTCTTCACTTCCTGGTAACGGGTCATGTTCATCGTCTTGATCGTGCCGTCGGCGGGAGCGATAATATTTTGCAAATCCCTCGGCTCGAATTGCGCCGTCCCCGACACCGCCACTTTGATATTCCCTTTGGTCACCTGAACGACCCTTTGCTGCTGCTGGCCGGCTGCAGGCTTGCTGGTACCGGGCTTCCATGTGACGTATGCCGCCGTACCGCCTCCGCAGACGACGATCAGCGCGATGATTGCGATCCATTTTTTGTTGCGAAGCCCTGCCATCGTCTCTTTCTCCTCCCACAATGTCGCAGTTGATGTGATAGTACTAGCTTAGGGAAGTTTTATGAACTTCATATGAACTGAGACTTAAAGCAAGCTGAAAATCGGCTGAGAGAACAGTGAAAAGTAAGGAATTCAAGGTTTGTCGACCAAGACTGCGTATTAAAGATTATTTATGAACGGAACTTGCTTATGGCGGATTTCGGGGTTTTTGGATGCCTTTTGCTCGTGTAAAATAAAGGCGGCGGCTGGGCTGGCGGCAAATGTACATGTTACCGGTTGAGCAGGCTGTTCGAGGTTATCCGCGGAATGGTCATCTATCCGACAACAAACAGCGGTTATAGGATCGGGGAAGAAAGAGAGGTTCTGTACCGAGGATACGCCGCTGCGGCCGATCTCTCTGTACGGAATAACCAAGACAAAAGCTGAGGGATGGTGCTTGAGTCCGAACTCGATAACCTTCCGTTTCGCCACCGTATTGGGCATGTCCGCCGGATGCGGGTGGACCTGCTAGTTAAACGACTAGCTGGCGACGACTCCCCCTGCCCGGCTCGCTGCGGAACAAGCGCCTCAGCGGGCCGGACCTCAACTAAACCTCAACACTTGGGCAGCACGATTTCAAATACCGTGTACCTCTCCGTCTCATGCAGCCGAAGCGTTCCTTCATGCAGTACGATCGCCCGGTGGGCGATGGCCAGTCCCAATCCGGTGCCGTCGCCGCTTCTTCGCGAAGGCTCCCCGCGGATGAAGGGCTGAAACAGCGTTTCCTTGAGCTCCTCGGGAATTCCCTTCCCGTCGTCGCACACTTTCATTCGGGCGAAGCGGTTCGTCTCCTCAAGCTGCAGGATGACGGTCGTCCCTTCGGGATTATGCTGCAGGGCGTTGGTCAGCAAATTGGCCACGGCGCGGTGCAGCAGCTTGGCGTTCATTCGGATATCGATCGGGCCGTCGGGAATTTGGATGTCCAGATGAAAGCCTCTATGCTTGAAAATATCGTAGTATTCAATGGCAATCCGGCGCAGCAGCTCCGTCAAATCTCCGGCCTCAGAGGCGAAAGGGTACACGGGGCTCTCAAGCGCGGCCAGCTGAAACATGTCCTCAATCAAGGAAGCGACGATACGGGACTTATTGTGAATGATATCGATATATTCCTTCAGCTTCTCCGGGCTATCCGCCATGCCGAGCTGCAGCGCCTTGGCATAGCCTTGAATCGTCGTGACCGGCGTCTTCAAATCGTGCGACAAGTCGAGAAGCACCCGCTGCTTGACCTCTTCGATCTCCATTTTCTCGCGTTCCGTTCGCTCCAGTGTAGCCGCCATCCGGTTAAAATGCTCCTGAATTTGCGCAAATTCATAATCGGACCGGTAATTCAGCCGTTCGTGGTATTGGCCGTCCTTCATCCTTCGGATCGCCGATACAATTTGCTCAATCGGTCCGGTAATGCGTTTCGCCGTCCACCTGCTGAACAAGTACACGCACACAAAGAACATCAGCAGCAGGGCGGCATGAATGTAGATCAGCACATAGTTTCCCTGCTTCGGCATCGTAACGAGAAGGGTATACGTCTGCCCGGCTTCCGTACGGAATGTTGCAAAGGTATGGCGGTACGGGCTGTCCTCCCGGTCCTCCAGCAGCTGAAGCAGCTCAGTCTCCGAATAAGCGTCCGGCCCCCCCTCCTCAAGACCTTTCACCATCATTACCCGCCCGTTCTCGTCCAAAATCCGGATCGTACCGCCGGCCGCACGGACGTCCTCGTAAGGAAGGTTCTCGTAATCGGATCTCACCAGCGTTCCCGCCGACAGCTCGGGAGCCCTGCCCATCGTCACGAGGTCTTTTATGAAAAATCCAAATGTCGCCTGGATGAGAATGATCGTCAGACCGAACAGCGTATACGTTCTCGTCAGCGTAGTAAACAGCCTGCGTTCACGGTTCAAGCCAATCCTCCTTCGCTGCGAACTTATAGCCGAGGCCTCTGACGGTTCGAATGTAGCCCGCCTGCTTCGGATGCTCCTCGATTTTATCCCGCAAACGCGAAATTTGCACCATTATGGTATTATCGTCCTCCAGATACGTCTCCGACCAGACGAGCTCGAACAGCTCCCGCTTTGTGAAAATTCTCCCCGGCGAGTGCATGAACGTCCGCAGCAGCTTGTATTCCAATGACGTGAGCGGAATCGCCTCGTTCCTCCGGTACAACGTACAGGAAGCGTGATTGAGTACCAGATGCCCGATCTCGGTCGTATCCTCGGCGCCGTTCCTTTCCCGCGGTTCATTGAATTCGAATGCGCGGCGAAGCTGAGCCTGAACCCGCGCCACCACTTCAAGCGGATTAAACGGCTTGGCGATGAAGTCGTCCGCGCCAAGGCCCAGTCCCAGTATTTTATCGTTGTCGCTGTTTCTTGCCGAAATGACGATGACCGGAAATTTGTATTGCGTTCTCAGCCGCTTCAGCAGCTCGAAGCCGTCCATTCGCGGCATCGTTATATCGATTACGGCAAGATCGACCTGCCGGCTCGTGATGAGCTCCCACGCTTCTTGACCGTCAAACGCTTGAATGACCCGGTGCCCGTCCTTCTCCAGGAAGAGCTTCACGAGCGCTGCGATCTCCCGGTCATCTTCGACAATTAATATCCATGACTGCATTCCGAATGTTCCCTTCCTATCGGTTCCTGTCTTTGACATTCTCGCCTTGGCCTGCAATTCCTGCAATTTAAGGTAGATGTAAGAATAGAGACAGGTGCGGGTAAGAGAGGATGGATATACTGATCCCATGTCTGGAAGGTTACGCAGGATAGGAGGATATGCATGTTATTGCGATGGGAAAATGCCGGGAGGTTGGCTGGAGCGGTGGTGAGTATGATGATATGCGTATTGCTGTGCATGGTGCCGCGCACGGTGCGATGCATGGTATGGTGCAGGTTGCGTTGCACGGTCCGGCACATGCTGCGGTGCACGGTGCAGCGCACGGTGCGATGCATGGTATGGTGCAGGTTGCGGTGCACGGTCCGGCACATGTTTCGGTGCACGGTGCGGCCCATGGTACGGCGCACGGTGCGATGCATGGTATGGTGCAGGTTGCGATGCACGGTCCGGCACATGTTTCGGTGCACGGTGCGGCCCATGGTGCACAGCACGGTGCGATGCATGGTATGGTGCAGGTTGCGGTGCAGGTTACGTTACAGTTTGGGGTGCTTAGTGCTAAGCTTTGTGCTGTTTATGGTGCCGGCGCCGTGGTTGCTCGTACCCGCTGCCGTTGCTGCAGCCGTATCGCACCCGCAAGATTTGGAAGCATTCACCGACGAGCTGATGCAGCGCAGCATGAATGAGCACCATGTCCCCGGTGCGGTCGTGTCGATCGTCCGGGATGGCCGGATCGCGCTCATGAAGGGGTACGGCTATGCGGACCTCGAGCGTCAGGCTGCCGCCAATCCTTATCGGACCGTATTCCGGCTCGGCTCGATCTCCAAATCGGTAACCGCCACAGCTGTTATGCAGCTCTACGAGGAAGGGCTTATCGATCTTCATCAAGATATCCGGAGCTACTGGCCGGACGTTCGCTTGCCGGACATAGTAGGGCAGCCGGTCACTTTGCACCATCTGCTCACGCATACGGCAGGACTTTGCGAATCCGTGTTCGCGGTGGGCCGGGACCGGGAGCGGCAGCTGCCGCTCTCCGCTGCGCTGACCCGCTATTTGCCGAGCCAGTGCCGCAAACCCGGCGTACAGATCGCCTACAGCAACCAAGGGATGTCTCTGGCCGGTTACTTGGTGGAATCGAAGCTGAGCGTTCCTTACGAGCAGGCCGTTCAAGCCCGCATTTTCCAGCCGCTGAATATGAACCGGTCCGGCTTCCGACTACAGGAGTCCGACCCGGAGCTGGCCAAGAGCTACTCGTATGAAAATGGCGCGTACAGCCCTCTCCCCTATTCTTACATTCACCATCTACCCGCAGGCGCCTTACAGTCCACCGCCGAGGATATCGCCCATTACATGCTCGCGCACCTTCAGCACGGCCGTTACGGGGAAACCCGCATCCTGCAGGCGGAGACGGCGGCGCTCATGCACCGCACCCAATTCGCGGCTCATACCCGGATGCCGGGCATGGCCTACGGCTTCTACGAGCGGTACCAGAACGGCTTGCGGCTGATTGAGCATGACGGCAGCATTGACGGCTTCGAATCGTACTTGTACCTGATTCCGTCCGAGAACACGGGCATCTTCATCGCGACCAACGCTTCCGGCGGCGCCGAGGTACGGGAACGGCTGATCGACGGGTATTTGGATCGGTTTTATCCCGTTCGTCAGGCGGCTGCATACGACGCAAAACCCGCTTCGGTTCGGGAATTGAAGCAGGTCGATGGCTATTATTTGCCGAACCGCTCGCGGCTGAAAGGGCCCCTGAACCTCGGGCAGCACTTGTCCGCGGTGCGTGTGCAAGCCGTGGAGGACGGCGTCATTACGATGAGAGGGGAGCGCTACCGGCAAACGGAGCCCGGTCTGTTCCGCCATGAGCGGTCGCAGGAAGCGATTTACGTAAATGCCGTCCAAGGTACACTGGCGCTGAGCTCTATCCCCACGATGATGTATGAACGCGAGCGGTCGGCTTTGTACCACCCCTACTTGCATATCGCTATCGTTCTGGGCCTGGCGCTGGTGTATCCGCTGCAGGCTGTGTGCGCGGTGCCGGCATGGCTCGTCGGCCTGATTCGGCGCCGGCGGCCGAGCTTCGATTGGCTGGGCACGCTCGTATCCGTTCTCTTTGTCGTCTATTTCTTATTCGTCGTGTCGCTGCCGGAGCTGCTGATCAATGAGATTCCCGGATGGATCTATCCGGTTTTGTATGCGCCATTCCTGCTGCTGGTTGTGCTGGCAGTGCGGGTTGCAGGCAACTTCGTTCGTAAGCGGCCCGTCGCCAAGCTTCAGGTTGGGGCTGCAATCTCGACAGCGATCTTCGTCGCTTATTTGTACGCCTGGGATTTCTTCCGGCTTATATAGGTGTACGGGAGGAGGGAGCTTCGTGGGCACGCGAGCCTCTGGGGCAGGAGCCGCAGGGGCGGAATAGCTGCAGCGATAGGGGACCCGCGGCAGAAGAGCTGCCGGGGCAGAGGTGCCTCGTTGGCGGGCGGCGCTGCGGCGACGGGATAGCAGCACTGCGGGGATCTGAAGAAGCTGGCCTCGCAGTGGCGGACGGTTCTGCGGAAGCCGTGAGCGCCGCAGAGCCGGGGGAGCTTACCGCGGATGCCTCGCCTTGCTGTTTTCCTTGGTTTCCGTGGGGTCACGCGTTTAACATGGAAGGCGGCCTCGCCCCCGCCTATGCCTGCGGCCGAATAACCGGCAGCGTCACCGTAACCGTCGTGCCGCTGCCCAGCTCGCTGTCCAGCCGGATCTGACCGCCGTGAAGCTCGACGATTCGTTTCGTAATGGCCAGCCCAAGCCCGCTTCCGCTCAGCTGCGCTGCACCGCCGGCGGTCCATTCGTCCTCGGCACTTCCGACGGCGGCGTACCCCGTGCCGTCCGCAGGCCCCTTCCCGCTGCTGCGCGACCTGTCCGCCTTAAAGAATCTCTCGAATACCCGTTCCCGGTCCTGCGGCGCAATGCCGATCCCGCTGTCGCTGATCCGCACCTCGACCCAGCCCGGCTTCGTACTATCGAGCTCCACCCGAATGTCCCCGCCTGCCGGCGTGAACTTGATGCTGTTGTGCAGCAGGTTGATCCACACCTGGCCGAGAGCATCCTCGTCCGCGACGATCTTCGTCCGCTCCAGCTCGTCCAGGTCCATGAGCAAGTCCTTCCCCGCCCATAGCGGCTCGCAAGCGACGACAACGCGACGCAGCTGCTCGTCCAGCTCCAGCTCCCGCGGATGCAACGGATACTGGTCCGACTCCAGCGAAGCCAGCTTCAGCAAATTGCGGCCGAGCCGGGACAGCCGGGCGCTTTCCCGCTCCATAATGCGCAAATACTTCAGCCGCTCCTCCTCAGGCATGCCGGGCTGCTGCAGCTCGATCGCAAAGCCGTGGATCGAAGTGAGCGGCGTCTGGATTTCGTGCGACACATTCGAGACAAAATCCTGCCGCATCGTCTCCATCTGCTGCAGCTCGCCGGCCATATGATTAAACGTCTTCGCCAGCAGTCCGATCTCGTCCTTACGATCGATATCGACCCGCACCCGGAAGTCCCCCCGGGAAATACGCTTCGTCGCCTCGGTCAGCTTCTGAAGCGGCTTCACGATATAACGGGCCGCCAGCAAAATCAGCAGCCCCCCCGGCACCAGCACCGTCAGCAGCACCTTTATCAAATCGCGCTGCGCATTGTTGCCCATGTCTCTGCGCGGATGGGCAACGACGAACAGCGCATATCGGCTGCCGTTCACCTCCTGCGGGAATCCGACGATCAGCTCGTTCAGCGTGACCTCCCGCCCTTCCTGCAGGCTGTCGTACACAGCGCCGCCCAGTACCTGCTTTACCGCAGCGTCATCAATCTCCGCCATCCCATCCGCCGCATTGAACACCTGAGCATCTCCGCCGCTTCCATACAGCCAAAGCCCGTAATGCTTCACTGTCGCCATCTTCTGAAGCGCTTCATTCATATCGGGGGGCTGCAGCTTGCCGACAATATAAATGGTACTATTGGCGAAATCGACCATATCGTCATGCACCCGATCGAGCAGCGCGTCCCGGTTGATCCGGCTGCCGACGAGGAAGGGCAGGACCAGACTAAGCATAACCGTGAGCAGGAACGTCAGAGCCACCCTCACATACAGCGACCGCATCATGGCAGCACCTGGAGGCGATAGCCGAGTCCGCGCACCGTTACGATCGCCACGCCCGCCTCCGTCTCGTCGATCCGCTCCCGCAGCCGCTTAATATGCACGTCAACCGTACGCTCGTCCCCGCGAAAATCAACCCCCCACACCTGCTCGACGAGCTGGTTTCGGGTCAAAATCTGCCCTCCGCCCCTCGCCAGCTGGTACAGCAGCTCAAACTCCTTCATCGGCATCGTCAGCCTCCGGTCGCCGATTCTCACTTCATACAAGGAGCGGTCCACCACAAGCCGGCCGACATGGAGCTGGTTCGACACTTCGATACGGTACCGCCGCAGCAGCGCTTTCACCCGCAGCACGAGTTCGTTCGGATGAAACGGCTTCGTCATATAGTCGTCTGTACCCGCTTGAAATCCTTTGACCACCTGAGCATTATCTCCAAGCGCCGTCAGCATCAGCAGAGGCACGTCATAGTGACGCCGCAGCTCCTCGCACAGCGCCCAGCCGTCCATGTCCGGCATGAGAATATCCAGGATGACGAGATCGGCCTTTTCCGTATCCATCAGCCGCAGCGCATCTCCCCCGTCCGCCGCTTCTACGATGTCATAGCCTTCGCCGCGAAGCGAGACGCGTATCAACTGGCGAATCGCTTCCTCGTCATCCACTACCAAAATCTTAGCCATGCCGCCTAACGCCCCTTCATCGTCCGTACAAATCATATCTCTTTTATTATAGAGATACGCGAAGAAGCCCTGCAACCTCCGAGCACAAGGGAGGGCAGAGCTTCTGCCGGCGGAAGCCGTCTTACTTCACTTCGATCTCCCACGACTTCTCGACGCCGAGGGAGGTGTGGTCGTTATTTTGCAGATTGAGCTTGATCGTATGCTTGCCCGCCGGCAAGTTCTCGAGACGCACCGGTGCATCCGTCTTGAGGCCCGCCTTCTGCACGCCGTCCACATATACATGCAAATGGCCTTCGCCCGGCACGGCTTGATGGCCGTAATGCTCAGAGGAAATATGCATGTTCTCGACCTTGTACGTAATCGTAACGCTATGCCCGTCCTGCACCAGATCCGCCGTCAGCGTCGGCTTCGCGTCATTCGTGCTGATCGACGAAGCTTTCGTCGGTGATGCGCCCCCGGCCTCCGGAGCCCCCGTGCTCTCGCTCTTCCCGCATGCCGTGCCGATTACTGCCGCAGCTACAAGCGCCGCAGCGCTCAGCATCATTTTTCTGTTCATTAGTCCCGTTACCACCTTTGCGATAGTTTGGACAGCCTTGCATCCTTGCTACCTTGTATATGTGGAACAAGCCCGATTCATGACAAGCCCCGCGTGCCCAACGAGAAAATAATTGATTCCACCGCAGGGCATAGTAACCGGAAGGCACGAGTACAGCGGAAGGTAGGCAAATCGTGATGAACTTCGGCCAAGGTAAAATGAACATCGGCACCTGTGCGCTATGCGGCCGGGAAGGCGTCGAAACGACGGAGCACCACCTGACCCCGCGCGAGAAGGGCGGCGCCAAGCTGCCTACTGCCGATCTGTGCATCCCATGCCACAAGCAGCTGCATGCATTGTTTACGAACGATCAGCTTGCGGACGGCTTGAACACGATTGAGGCGCTGCAGGCAAACGGGGAAATCGCCCGGTTCCTGAAATGGATCCGCAAGCAGCCGGCTGCCACCGTACCCCGGACGCGCAAATCGCGGGAACGGCGGGGGCTGCATTGACTTGCTTGCTGCAAGGGGTTTGAGGGGTCGGATTGCGGTTCTGTTCGGGTTCGATGACGTACTTTCCGTATTTTGAACGATCTTTCATCCAGCGCCGATGCATTCTTACCCGTTTTCCTGCATTTTGAACGTAATTTCGTACGCTTCCCCATTTTCCACATGCAGAGTCCTTCGATCCTGTGAACCTCGCGCCGGACTAACGGATCTACACGCAGTTTTGCATCTTCACGAAAAAACGGCCATTACTCATTTCTGCGAACAAAACGCTGCTAGGCTCATGGAAACCTAGCCTCATACCATGACCTTTCCGGATACGTTGTCCGGGTCTCGGGTTTCAGCCTCTGCTGCGGCTTAACGCTTACCCTGCATACGCTTCCTCGAGCCTGCGGATGTCCATCTTCCTCATCTTCAGCATCGCTTTCGTGACCCGCTCGGATTTGCCCGAATCGGGGTCGTTCAGCATGGCGAATAAAGCGGTCGGAACAACCTGCCACGATACGCCGAATTTGTCCTTCAGCCAGCCGCACACCTGCGCACTCTCGTCGCCGCCTTCGGAAAGCTTTTCCCAAAAATAATCGATCTCTTCCTGAGTATCGCAGTGCACTGCAAAGGAAATCGCTTCGTTGAACCGGAACTGCGGGCCGCCGTTCAGCGCCGTATACGTCTGACCCTCCAGCGTGAAGGTGACCGTCATAACATCTCCCTCGGCTATGCCCGGAGTTTCATGGCGTTCCTTGCCGTACCGGATGACATTATCGATGGAGGAGTTCTTAAATATCGAGGTATACAGCTGTGCCGCTTCCTCCGCTTCGGTATTAAACCATAGACACGGAGCGATTTTCGTTACTTTGCTTGCCATAGGTTCATCTCCTTTGAAAATAATTACACACGTGCTGTCGGTCGAATTTTACTTCGATCATCGTAGTGAGTTCACTGTAGCACAGATTACTTTGATAATCAAATTAAAATTCGGTATACTTGAGCCATGAAAAGAAGCGAAAACAAATCACGATGTCCGATTAACATGACTGTCGAAATATTCGGCGATACCTGGTCGCTGCTTATTGTGCGCGACATGCTGGCGCTCGGGAAGAAAACGTTCGGCGAATTTCTCGATTCGGAGGAGAGGATCGGTCCCAGCGTACTGGCGGAAAGACTGGTCCACCTCGAGAAGAAGGGAATTATCGTCAAGAAGCCCGATGAAGCCGACAAACGAAAGTTTAATTATTCGTTAACGGAGAAGGGCCTGCGCGCGATCCCCATCGTATATGAAATTGCCGTCTGGGGATCCATGAATTTGGCCGATCCGAAAGCGCCGGACGTTTGGTTCCAATCGCTGCAGTTCGACAAAGAGCTGGTCATACGCCTGTGGCGCGAAGCGGTCGAGTCCGGCAGCTCATTTTTCCTTGGACCTGACAGCGTTGTCAGCCGCCTTGGTCTCTCCGCTGCTTCATCCGCCCCGAACGGGGAATAAGGTTGCGTCGGGTACGGCTTGCGCCGTCCGTCGTCGCGGCCGATCTTGGGAGTGAAGGGGACCGTCGTTTTGGGGCGGGCTCAAATGGTCACAACAATAAGGGGTGCCTGCAGCCGTTTCGCTCGCTGCCGGGCACCCCCTCTTCGAATTACATCAATAACTTTGCGCCTTGTGTCGATTGCTGCTGGTTTCCACCGCGGTACGAATTGCCGCCGGCCGAGCCTTCATTAGAAGAAGCGAACACATCGGCTGAATCCTTGGCCGATTTGGAGCCGGAGTACGACATGCTGCGTGCCGAACCTTCGGTCGAACCCGCTCCATAGGAGCCGCCGCCCGCAGATTGCCCGTAGGATTGTTCCCCTTGCGAGCCCGCACTCATCATATAACCGGAGCTTTGCTGCTCTCTGCCGTAAGCGGAGCCGTAGCCTTGTCCGCTTTGCGCGGATTGACGGCCTTGCTGCTGGCCATAGCCTTGCTGGCCGGTGTAGCCCTGCTGCTGATAATTTTGCTGGCTCTGGTAGCTCTGCTGACCGGACTGGGAGCCGGTTTGGTTCACGTAGCCGCTTTGGCCGGATTGCGTACCATAGCCGTGCGAATAGCTCTGGGGTTCGAAGCCCGCTTGACTGCTCATTCCTGTCTGGCTGCCGTAGCCGCCCGCTTGGCCGCCCATGCTTGTCTGGCTGCCGTAGCCGCCTGCTTGGCCGCTCATGCTTGTCTGGCTGCCGTAGCCGCCCATTTCGCCAAGATCCGTCTGCGCATAGCCGCCCTGATTGCCTTGTCCGCCGTATGCCGCCCCGGCGCCGTACATGCCCGTGCTCATCGGATCGGCATTGCGGAACATCGGCTGCGTATAGGAGGACTGTCCCATACTGGAGCCTTGGAACAAGCTGCCTCCGCCCAGCGTTTGCTCAAGCAGCGATTGCAGCTTGGACGCCTTCTGGCTCTGCGACTGCAGCTCGCGCTGAACATCCTGCTGCTGAGCCTGCGGAATATCGCCGTAACCGCGAAGCTGCTGGATCACCTGGAACAGCTGTGCCTGATCCTCCATCGTCTTCTGCGCCAGCGCTTGGAACGTCTGCCGCAACTGGGGATTTGCCGCCTCCAGCGCGGCTGTCGTATATTCGCGGGATACGCGCTTCATTTCGCTGAGAACGAAGTTGGCGTAGTCCTGCTCGTTCAGCGTCCCCTGCTGCTCTTGCTGGCCGTACGCATGCTGCTCTTGCTGGCCGTACGCATGCTGCTGCTCACCCATATAGCTCTGTCCTTGCTGACCGTACGACGGCGCCGATACGTATTGCCCGCGGCCATAAGTTTGACCTTGACCCGTCTGAAAGCCGTACGAGCTGTCGTAGCTTTGCTGTACGGACGGGTTCTGGCGGTCTTGCTGCGACTGCTGTCCGTACTGCTGCTGGTTGAACGTATTCTGCAATGGGTACATCGCGATCCCTCCGATCAATTAGTGAGTCAGCGTCGACTGCTGCTGCAGCGTGCCGAGCAAATGATTAAACGTCTGCAGCCGGTCCTGCGCCATCTGCGACAGCGTCTGCCGCAGCTGCGCATTCTGGCTTACAGCGGCGCCTTGGGCGCACAGCTTCGTCAACAGCTCTTCATTCTTCATCGAGTCGGACAAGTACTCGAATTCTTTGGCGGTCAGGCCGCGTTGCTGGTTAGTCTGCATAGGTCGCACTCCTTTCGATTTTCCAAGGTTAGGATGCCCCGTCCCCGCCCTGTTTATGTGCAAGGATTTCCAACCCCATCAAACAAAAATAAAGAAGCCGCCCCGCCGGGCAGCCCCTTCCTGCTTTCCTTCATTACAGCCGCTATGTCAGCCACCGGATATTCGCTTCCCCTCTCCCTGCGCTTCGGATCGAAGCCGAGGTTGACCGCTTTTACGCAAGTCCGGCAGCTGCCGTGCTATTGCTGATAGTAGGCGCCGTCCGTTTGTATGCCCAACCCGCCTACAAAACAGTGCCAATGATCGCGTTTACCGGAGGAACTATCGGCATCATAAGCTGTATGGTCCAATACTCCTCTCGTCCTCTTTGAATGCACGCCATACAAAAAGGGCCGCCCGCAGTCGATGACAACTAACGGGACAGCCCTATTTACCGTAACTTCTACTTCTTGCCTTGATCCGCCAGCTCCTGCACGGACGTTACCGGAATCGCGTAGGCCCAGGCGTCGCCTTCCTTGACGAGCCAAACGTTGTCGCCGTCCGCACGGCCGGTATACTTCGTTGTCACCGCCGCGCCGCCGTCGCCGGACTCGGTGAGCTCAGCCGTAAAGTCCGGAGCTGCGGTACCCACGTTTCCGGCAGGCTTCGCTTCCAGCTTCGTCTCCAGGAACAGGAACGAGCTTAATACCGTTGTCGCATCGGCGCCCTTCAGCTCCTTGTCGCCGAGCTTCCAGGCCGCTTCCGCCGCAGCTTTGTCCTTATCCGTCTTCGTCAGCGACCACGAAGCTCCCTTCCACGTTACCGTCAGACCCGTCACCTTGTCATAATCAAGCTTGACCGGCCCCTTCACCTGAAAATCGACCGGCGCTTTGCCGATCCCGGACAGCGACTGGTCGCTTACCTGGTATACGGTCTTGCCGTCGTCCACACTGACGTAGCTGTAGCCCGGGACGGCCACCGGATTGCCGACCGTCACCGAACGAGCCGTACCATCCTTCAGCGTAATCTTATACTGCTGCTTCGGCTTATCGAGCCCATACTTGGCAAGATCGGCATTGTCCTCGACCTTCGCCTCGTACGTCAGCAGGCTGTAGCTGGATATCCAGCCGTCCACGAGGCCCCCTTCAACCGGCAGCGCACCCGGCTTCGTCATCGTCCATGACTTCCCGTCCGCATTCCGCTGCAGCTCCGTCACCTTGCCGTCCGCACCGAGGAGCGACACGGTCTGCACGTCTTCCGCCTTCACCGAAGCGGCGAGCGTCTTCACGGCATCATCCTGCTTCTCGCGGAAGAAGTCTTGGCTCTTCGCGTACCAGAACCCGCCGATACAAACGATCAACAGCAACAAGGTCGGAATCAGGCGCTTCATCCTTTTCTCCTCCTCCACCAGATCCAGCCGCCCACGAGCAGGAAGAGCAGAGGCATAAGAATCACGGTGAAAATAAAGATCGTATTCGCCTGCCCCGGCATCAGCATCGCTTGCTGATAAGCGTCGCCCTGGCGCGGTCGAATCGTCAGCTGATCCTGCTGCTCGTTCAGCCAGCTTACGGAGTTCAGGGCGAAATCGCGGTTGCCCTGCTGGCCGATAACGCGGTCATCAAGCAGCGAGAAGCCGCCGAGCACGATCGCCTTCGGCTTGCCGCCGTCCTTCGCGGTTACGGCGTAAGCCAGATTGAGCGGCCCCTTGATGTCGTTCGCATCGTTCGCCGTCCGGCTGCGAAGCAAGTCGGCAATGTTCGTCTCCCCGTACGCCTTGTCCGTCGACTTCAGCAATACGCTGGCATCGTACGCCGCATTCGCCGAGTCGCTCGTCATCGGGATCGCTTGCGTAATTTGAGTCAGCAGGTTTTTTGACCTCAGCTTATCCGTAATCGGATGGCTCCCGAACTCCGGTACGATCGTCAGCGGATCGAACAGCGTCGTCTGCTTCGTCTCGATCGCAATCGCATGCTGGTCCTGGATGCCGTACGCCGCCAGCAAGCCGTCGATATTTTTCCAGCCGGTCGCCATGTCCTTATTGAAGCCGAAGGCAAAATACAGCTTGCCCTTCCCCTTCACATAGTCGCCGATCAGCGCCGCTTCCTTCTCCGTCAGGTCGGTCGTCGGGCCGACGATGAAGAGCACCTCGGCGTCGTCCGGGATTTTGCCCTCGCGCAGCAGGTTGAGCTCCTTCACATCGTAGTTCTGATTCGTCAGCGCCGTCTGGAACGTATACATCTGCGACAGCGGAATCTCGTTATGCCCCGACAGGAAGTAGACGGTGTGCTTCGTCTTGCTTGACAGCGACACAAGCGCCTGCGTGAATTTCTCCTCGCCGCTGAACGTATACGAACCGTCCTGCTGCACGTTGAAAATCTCATAGAAGCTCACTTCCTTGCGGTTGTCGCCGCTCAAGAACAGCACGACGCCGCTGCCGTCGCTAATCTGATACTGCTGCGCCGCCGACGGGTTGCGGAGAATGTCGTACTCCTCATACGTAATGTGGCTGCTGCGCTTCTTATATTCCTGCACCAGATCGTTCACCTGGCGGGTAATGACCGGATCCGCGGTCTGCGGATTCGTGAAGGCGACGATTTTGACATCCTCCTTCAAACCGGCCAGCGTCGTAATCGTCTGGTCCGACAAGGAGTAGTTCTTGTTCTTGGTCATATCGACCTGAAACCCTTTGAGCGAGTTCAGGAACAGCGTCAGCACGATGAAAATCCCGATGGCGGCGATCGATACGACAGCGGCGTTGGTGCCTCGAATCCACTTGTTCATTTTCATATGCTTACCTCCACCGCTTCCGTTCGAGCGTCTGAATGCTCAGCAGCAGGAACAGCGCCGCGAGCGTCACGTAGAAGAGCACGTCGGCAAAATTCAGGACGCCCTTCTGCAGGTTGATGACGCGGGCATTCAGCGAGAATTGGGCGAAAATGTCCTTCACATTGCCGCCAAACGCTTCGCCTACCCACTCCACGAGCCACAGCACCAGCAGCAGGACGAACGCCACGATCCCCGACACCATCTGGTTGGACGACAGCGACGAAGCGAACAAACCGACGGCCATCATCGCAGCGCCGAGCAGGAACATGCTGAGATAGGACAGCCAGAGCACCGGCTGATCGAGCGTGCCGTACTGCGACATAATGAGCGGATACACGAGCGAAGTGACCACTAGCATGAACAATACGGTGACCGCCGCTGCGTATTTGCCGAGGATGATCTCGGTCAGCGACGCCGGCGACGTGAGCAGCAGCTCGTCCGTGCCGTGACGGAATTCGTCCGCAACGAGTCGCATCGTCAGCAGCGGCACGATGAACAGGTAGATGAACGTCGTATTGCCGACGATCCCCCGGATATCGACGATGCTCGGCTGCGACAGAACGAACGCCAAGCAGAAGAAGATGCTCGACATGAGCACATAAACGGCGAACGCCACATAGGACGTCGGCGAATAGAAAAACAGCTGCAGCTCCTTGCGGTACATGGCCAGCGCTCTACGCATCGTCTTCCACCTCCTCGTCTTCGCCCGCCGCTCGTTCGGCCGCGCCCGGTTCCTCCGTCGTCAGCTTGAGGAAAATGTCCTCGAGGCTCAGCGACTCGCGCTTCATCTCGAGAATCGGGTACCCCGCACGCGCCAGCGTAAAGAACACGTCCTCACGGATGTCAGTGCGGTCCTTGGCGGTGACAAGCAGCTTGGTTGTCGATGCGCTTGCTGCTGTCGACGTGCCGGCTGCGCCATGCGCGACGGCTGCACGCTGTGCGGCGTCGGCCGCTATTGCGTGCTGTGCGGCGTCGCCCGCGCCGTCGGCGTCAGCCGCAGCCGTTCCGCCGAAGCCGCCGGCATCCGCCCGGTCGGCACCGGCAGCCTCGCCGCCCGCGCCGATTGCCCCGGCGCCCGCAGCCTCCGGCTCCTCCAGCAGGAGGCCCGGCAGTCCTGCCGGAGCTTCCTCGTTCACCAGCTTGATCTCCGCAACGGCGTCGATCCGCTTCAGCTCCGTCCGCACCTCGTGCGCCGGGCCTTTTACCTCCAGCCGCAGCTCGAATTGCTGGCCCATGGCGCTGCCGAGATTTTCCGGCTTCTCGTCGAGCACGACGCGTCCCTGATTGATGATCAGCACGCGGTTGCAGATCGCGTTCACCTCTGGCAGGATGTGCGTGCTGAGCAGCACCGTATGATTTTCGCCGAGCTCCCGGATCAAATCGCGAATCTCGATAATTTGCTTCGGATCGAGGCCCGACGTAGGCTCATCCAAGATAAGCAGATCCGGCTTATGCAAGATCGCCTGCGCCAAGCCGACACGCTGCTTATAGCCCTTCGACAGCGAGCGGATGATCTGCTTCTCCCGCCCCTGCAGGCCGAGCTTCCCGATCGTCTCGGCGATGCGCGCCTTCTGCTCGCGGGCCGGCACATCGCGCAGATTGGCGATGAACTTCAAATACGCTTCCACCGACAGCTCCGGATAGAGCGGCGGCGTCTCCGGCAAATAGCCGATCTTGCGGCGCGCCTTGCGCGGATGGTCGGCCATCGACAGGCCGTCGACGGTAATGCTTCCTTTGGTCGGGTTCAAATAGCCGGTAATCATGCGCATCGTCGTCGTTTTCCCGGCCCCGTTCGGTCCGAGAAAGCCGACGATCTCGCCGCGGCTCATCGAAAACTCAATATTATGAACCCCTCGCTTGTTCTCGTACAGCTTGCTGACTTGCTTCACTTCGAGCACACCGGCTCCTCCGTTTCATGAGATGATGATGGATGGGAAACCTCGGCCTTAGCCCCGAAAACCATCCTCAGCATACCCGCCCAACAATAACGCAACCTTAAGCAAAGCTGAATTTTCCATTAAAAAAATGTGTCTAAATTGTGACAATCCTCAAAGGAGCCCCTTGTCGTATAACGAATATTAGACAGCAAGGAACGGTTTCAACGAATTGACGAGGCGCTGCGGGAGCGTGGCTTCGCGGAGCAGCTGCACCTCATTTATTTTCTCGAATTGCACGACTTGTACAGGATCGGCGAGACATTCCACTTTGAAACCATTTACAACAACTTCGTTCATGCCGTGCAGCCTTATCCCGATCGCAGCATTCCGTTTAGGAAGTACCGGAAGATAACTCGGAGAAGAGCGGGCAGGGGATCGGCTTGTTCATGGTGAAGAAGCTGGCCGATCATTTTGCCGGTGACATTGCGCTGGAGAGCGAGCTGGGCCGAGGGACGACGGTCCGGCTCAGCTTACCGCTGGTGAGGGGCAGGGAATAGACCGGGGATGCCAGGGCTGCCGGCCCCATACAGGTAATGTCCGAAACCGTCAGGCGGCCTTTCCCGTATAGTGCTGCAAAAAGGAGTGGTGACGCTTGACGGAATCGAGAGAAGCGCTGCTGCAGGAGCTGCAGACCATTACCAAATGGGAAAAGGAACAGAAAGACCTATGGTTCTGGGAGAAGCTTGGCCGCCTGCCCTTCATGCTTCTGGACCGGCTCACGCCTCGAATCGTTCAGGACAAAATCGGCGCAGCGCTCGATGAAATCGGCAAGTTCCTGCAAAACGGCGGGGATTACCTTGTTTCCGAAAGAGCGATTGTGCGGAGGCTGGAGAAGGCGGCTGGCGAGGCGACCGGTGAACATGTCGAGCTGAGCCTGACGCGGAATAACCGGACGAACGATACGGAATCCGACGAAACGTCACAAGCGGAGGACGGCGGCCATGTCGAGGACCCGGCAAATGCTGAAATACAGACTCTTTCAAGGACGGTTGCCTTGCGGGAGCTCCCGCTAGCCGTCATGGACAAGGTGGCGGACGACTTGGGCAGCAGCCGTACCGATATCGCGACGGTTCAAGGGGCGACGACCGGCTTCGGCGGCATGTTTACGCTTGCGGTCGACATTCCGGCGCTGCTGGGCTTGTCCTTGAAGGTGCTGCAGGAGACGGCCATCTGCTACGGCTTCGATCCGAAGGAGGAACGGGAGCGCAAGTTCATCGTAAAATGCTTGCAGTTCGCTTCCTCCGACATCGTCGGCAAGAAGGCGATCCTCGAGGAGCTCGCCGATTACGACAACCCGCACAAGAACGTGCAGGTGATGAGCCAGCTGCAAGGGTGGCGGGAAGTTGCGGCCGCTTACCGCGACAGCTACGGGTGGAAGAAGCTGTTCCAGCTTGTCCCGATCGCCGGCGCGGTCTTCGGCGCCTTCTCCAACCGCGAGTCCTTGGCGCAAGTAGCCGAAGCCGGGAAGATGCTGTACCGGAAGCGGCGGATTATGGAGCGGCTGCAGCTGCATTGACGAGGACGGGGATCTCGGGCAGTGTAAAACAGCTTCTCCGATACAATGTACGGCTTCGGGCTCCTGCGGGGTCAAGTGCTCCCGCTGACCAGCTATCCGACCAACCATAGCGGTCTCCAAGGACCTAATTAGGTCTGAAACAAGACTTCTCGGGAAATAACGGTCTGTCAGGGTCACCCTCACGAAACCGTTAATGACTCTGCAAGGCCGCTTCGCTCAAACGCCGCTAGCCCAATTTTTACGGGCTAGCGGCGTTTATTGGTCAGCCCCCGGGCCGCCCCCGCAGCCGGACAAAATCCTCATACGTCCGCACGCCCGGCACCGGCTTCGTAACCTTCCATGGCCAATATTTCGCCGCATGCGATGTGTTGAATATGACGACGGTCTCGCCCGGTCTCAGCCAGCCTTGCTCGTGCAGCTGCACGAGACCCGCCCACGCTGCGGCGCCCTCCGGCGAAGCGGACAGGCCGTGCCGCGCCAGCCGCCCGGCGGCTTCCCGAATGTCGGCGGCGGACACCGCCACGGCCGTACCGCCCGTAGTACGCAATATATCTAGCAGCAGCTGCAAGTCCGGCGGCTTCGGCACGCGCAGTCCGGTCGGCTGCGACGTCACGGCAGGCTTGCCGGGAGCAGCCTCACCCGGCCGAAGCGCCGCAGCCCTGCCGACATCCGGTGGCGAGTCAGCGGCGCACCGGTCTCTCTTCGGCATCTCCGCCTCCGCTTCCGGCATTCCGGCCCCCGCTTCGCTTGACATGCCGTGAACAACCGGCTCACAGCCGATCTCCTGCACGGAGACGAACCGCGGCAGTTCGCCCTGCACCCAGCCCAGCGCTTTGAGCTGCTCGAACGCCCGCCACAGCCCGATAACACCGGAGCCTCCGCCGGTCGGGTACACGATCACGTCCGGCAGCACCCAGCCCAGCTGTTCGGCCGCCTCCAGGCCCATCGTCTTCTTCCCTTCCGCGCGACCCGGCTCCTTCAAGGTGCCGACATGAAACCAGCCTTGCTCCTGCACGCCCTCGCTAATGATTGCACCTGCATCCTGGATCAAGCCATCCACCAGATACGTATGCGCTCCGTACAGCAGGCACTCTTCGAGGATGAGTCCGGGACAATCGCGCGGCACGAATACATGCGCTTCCATCCCGCATCTTGCCGCATAAGCGGCAAGCGCGGTGGCCGCGTTCCCGTTGGAATTGACCGCAACCCTCCGCACGCCGCGCTCATGCAGCAGCGTCACCGCCGCCGAGAAGCCGCGCGCTTTAAAGCTGCCTGTCGGATTCAGCTCCTCCCGCTTGCTGTACAGTCCGCCCAGGCCCAGCTCCCGCTCCAGGCTCTTCAGCCTCAGGAGCGGCGTTCCGCCCTCCCCGAGCGTGACGATCTTGAACGGATCCCGAACCGGCAGAAGCTCGCGATACCGCCACATCGTCCAAGCTCTTGACAGCAGATCCTCCCGCCGCAATCCGGCACCGATCCGCTCGATATCGTACTCCACAAGCAGTGTGCCTCCACAATCGCACCTGCCGATTGTCTCAAACGGCCGGGAGCACCCGCAGCGGGAGCAACGCAGCACATAAGCCTCCATAACGAGCCTCCGTTCCTTCAGAGATTATGCCATTTCGGCAACAAGGCATCTCTTCATTGTATAAGAACCGGAGAGAACGGCGACGGCAGCTACCTACACCGCAGGCTCCGATGGGCAGGTGTACGGACCATTTTGCCGTGATGAACGTATCTTGTAGGGGAAAACCCCTGCGTAAAGGAGACGCACGATGCCGAATACAAGCAAATGGAGCAAATATAAAGCGCTGCGGCGCCATGCCGAGCTTCGTCCGGTACTGCCGGAAACGGAGTGGATGAAGGAGGCTTCGCTGCGCCGCATGCTGGGCAAGTACCCGAAGGTCGTCATCAAGCCGACGCACAAATGGGGCGGACAAGGGATTTTATTCGTCTCGCGTCTCGATGACGGCAGCTATGAGGTGCAGACCGATAACAAAACGAAGAAGCTGAGTACGCTGCAGGCGACGTACGCCTATATCAACAAGGTCAAGCTCTCGCCCTGGTATATTGTTCAGCAGTACATTCCGCTCGCCACCGTCGATAAGCGGCCTTTCGACATCCGCGTGATGGTGCAGCGCCGGCACGGCGGCGGGAGCTGGACCGTCACCGGCAAGCTGGCCAAAATCGCCGGCAGCGGCTATCAAGTGACCAATGCGAGGCGCAGCCGCGGCACGGTCGCCACGGTCAAGTCGGCCTTCGGCCGTTCTTCCGTCAACGATACCGTATCGTTCGAACACCTCGAGAAGGAGCTCGATGATTACGCGCTTCGGATCGCCCGCAAGCTGCAGCTTGCTTACCCCGGCATTCGTACGATGGGACTCGATATGGGGATCGGCACGGACGGAGGCGTGTGGCTGATTGAGGCGAATTTTACCCCTATGCTCGGCCTGTTCCGCCAGTTGAAGGACCGCCGCATGTACCGCACCATCATGGCCTTTCAAACGAGTAAAGCCACTCCGTAACCGGAGTGGCTGGATTGCTTCGCATCCGTTCCCGCTTGCCGCCGGCTTGTTCGATTCGCCGGGGGTGCATGGAGATTTCCGCTTCCTCAAGCGGCTTTGTCTTACCGCTGCTCCCGGACGAACGCAATGAAGCTCCTTGCCTCGTCGAGACTAAGCTCCCTGCCTTCGTAAGTGAGGACAAATCGCCGCAGCAGCTCGTCATCCTGCCTATTCAGCTCCAGAATAAACTCCATTGCCGCCGCATTCACCGTCTGTTCCGTCTCTCCGTCATCCAACCGAATCATTGTCCTCCTCCTTTCGCCTCGCCCCGCCATGTTGGGCTCGACGCCCCTCCGGCGACAGCTTCGCCAGCAAATACAATTGGTCAACACCTTTCGCCGAAGACAGCTGAACGAGCCGTTGAAACCGATTCAGCTTCTCGTCGAGCTTCGTGCTCGCTTTCACGACAGCGGGGTCGCATAGGCTGTTCAGCTGATCCGACCGGTCATGCATATTCTTGCGAAGACTCCCGATTTCTTCAATGATGATCTCGACTAATAGAACCATCCCCATGCCTCCTCAAAGCTGAAGCGTAGTGGTTGATTGGAGCCGCCAGAAACTGTGGATATTGGATAGGATCACCGAGATACTTAACAATATGTGTAACTTCTGCTTGTCTACACTATAACTCTATGAAAGCAGAAAGTTTGTCGAATTTTCTTGATAGTGTAAAATATTTTTTCCGCCGCCGCAGCATAAATCAAAAGCCCTCCCAACAGTATCCCGTTAGAAGAGCCCTCATCCTCATCGATATTTTCCTGGACATTCACAGCCCGGAATCAATTCCGGTCTTAAGATCAGTAAGCCGCAGCAAGGATGTGCATCCCGGGAATGTTCTAGCCGGCCAGCCAGCTAATGCACTGCCGCAGCAGCCCGAGCTGCTCCGGATGGAGAAGTCCGTCCCGCAGGTGAGCCGGGGTCAGGCAGCAGACGCGGCCTTTGCCGAAGCTGTGCGACCAGCCGGCAATCGACTCGCCGTCAACCGAGCGGGAGCGAAGGAATACGTTCGTCCGCTCCGTATCGCAATGCACAAAATAATGCTCGTCAACGATAGCGAACTGCACGCGCCTATTCCCGTCCTCCGCACGCTCCCTGCACTCCGCACCGCCGGCGGCAGTGTCCCCCGGATATCCGCCCACGTAGGTAACTGTCTGATGCTCGCTGGGATGATACTTGAAGTAGCCCCGCAGCATTTGGACGTATGCCCCCTCAACCGCATAGGAAGCAAGTCCGGAATGCCAGGCAAGCCAGCCGCCTCCGCTCTCCACATAGCTCACAATGCGCGCCGCGAGGTCCGCCGACATCCAGAGCCGGTCCGGCGCATCCTGCGGCTGAATACGGTCTTCCTTGAAGAGAAGAACGGCTTCCGGATTTTCGCTTAGTTTTCCCGTCAGCTGCTCTACCGTCGCATATTCGACCTGCCACCGCACGTCCTGCTCCCGCTGAGCCGCCTCGAGCGATTCCTTAATCAACGCCGCGTCGTGATAATAGTCGCCTACAACCGCTACAATCCGCTTCATCCATATCCCTCCCGCTTCTCCTTTATGAAATAGCAACGTCCGCCCAATGCTTCAAGCATAGGCGGACATTAGCGTAAGCCATTCCTTAAGCGTTCCTGCTGCTTCCGGTGCGGAAGAAGAGCAGCACGCCCGCAGCGATCAGCACGACAGCGATAATCGGCTGGCCGGCGGACAGCCCGTTCCAAAGCGCCCCCAGCGAGAATAAGGCGAAGAACAGCAGCGATAAGACGAGCAAAATATTAATCGGGATCAACAGCCAGCGGTTGCGCCCGCCAAACCAGTAGAGCTCGAATAGGCCGACCGACACGGCAAACAGGAAGCCCGGCCACATCACGCTCCACAGATCGAAGAGCATCGCAATCTGGCATACGACCCCCGATACGAGCAAAATCCCGCCCGGTACAAGCAGCCCCGCTCCGCGCCGGCCCGTCATGCCGAAATACAGCCAGTGGAAAAACACCCCAAGCGGCAGGACGAACATACTGGGCCAGAACAGGCCGAACAAGGTGCCGACGCTGTACGTCTCGCCTCGAACCGTAAACAAAATAATCCCAAGGGCTATCAGCCCTAATCCCAATAACGCGTTTCTATTCATCGTAATCCCATTACCGCCTTCGCTCCATATTTTTACTCTGCTGAGGTCATCTTACCGCACCGCAGCCGCTTCGTCATCATTCTCAAGACCGACAAGCACCCCGGCGCTAGTCGGAAAATGCGCAGACCGCCATAGGGAGCACGTCTATTCGACGGCAGCAGGACGGTCCGATTGCCGCGTGCGATGCCGGACGCCCCATTCGTACATGATGTCAAAAATCGGCTCCAGCGTCTTCCCGTATTCGGTCATCTCGTATTCCACGCGCGGCGGCTTCTCCGGAAATACCCGGCGCTCAATCAGGCCGTCCGCTTCCAGCTCTTTGAGCTGCTGCGCCAGCATCTTTTGCGAGATGCCGGGAATGAGCCTGCGAAGTTCGTTATAGCGCCGTCCTCCTTCATGCAGATGCCATAGGATCAGCATTTTCCACCTTCCGCCGATCGCTTGAATCGTCGTAGTTACGTGGATATAACAGTCAATATCCTCCGCGTCATACGCCGGGTCGGCTTGCAGCGATTCCAAGAACATCGGTCGTTCCTCCTCCGCCATTTTGCCGGCTCCACCCGGCACAATCGGCCGCGATCCCTCGCTGCCGAAACAATTCCATTTTATAACACACACGCACTTTCATACAGCCTTGCCAGCTAACAAAAAAGTAACTATCCGAAAATAAAGTGCCTTCTTGTTCGATGACATCCGCAGCGGTTATCGTTAGAGCATGAGATCGGAAAACGAATTCCGAATCGGGAATGACAAGGAGGAAGCGGCGAATGGAAACCAAGTTTAAAGACAAAGCAGTGCTCGTTACGGGCGCCTCCCGCGGGATCGGACGCGCGATTGCAGAAAGCTTTGCGGAACAGGGAGCGAAGGTCGTCATCAATTATTCCAGCAGCGCCGATATGGCGAAGGAGGCTGCCGCCGCCATCCAAGCCAGCGGCGGAGAGGCCGTCGCCATCAAAGCCGACATCGGCAGCCCTGCCGAAGTGGAGCGGCTCTTCCGGGACACGCTGGACACGTACGGCCGTCTCGACGTGCTGGTGAACAACGCCGGGATCATGATGACCAAGTCGATCGAAGCGTTTACGGAGGAAGATTTTGACCGATTGTTTACGATTAATGTGAAAGGGACGTTCTTTGCCTGCCAGCAAGCTGCGCGGCATATGCAGCCGGGGGGACGCATCATCAACTTCTCCACTTCCGTAGCCGGCTCGATCTTCCCGAATTACAGCCTATATGCCGGATCCAAGGGCGCGGTCGAGCAGTTCACCCGCCAGCTGTCCAAAGAGTTCGGGCCGAAGGGCATTACGATTAACGCCGTCGCTCCCGGCCCCGTCAATACGGAATTGTTTACGGAAGGGAAGTCGGAGGCTCAAATTCAAGCGATCGTGAACATGAACGCATTCGGGCGGTTAGGCGAGACGAACGACATCACCGGCACCGTGCTGTTCTTGGCTAGCGAGGAAGCCCGCTGGATTACAGGCCAGACGGTTCGAGTCAACGGCGGATACGTTTAATAGACGGGGAGGGGTCCTGGATCGAGCTAATGGGCTCCATTCTGGAGCAGGAACTTCAAAACGGCCAAGCAAATGGCATGCGATTTGACATCTGAAATCGCATGCCATTTTTCTGTATATCGCTGCACTTTTGCAGGCATTTGCCGCCGATAGCCGGTTAATGAACTCAATACCTGCACTTTCGCATGAATCCTCCGATCAAATGCGCCTTTCAAATAAAGTCCGTTCCGGCAAAGCAAAACGGCCTGCCTCCCGGCAGACCGTTCATTTTTATTTCACCAGCTGTCCGCGCGTCACGCCGAGCTGGTTCGTCGCTTTCAGCGACTTCCATACCTGTGACCCGCTGACCTCGCCGCGCAGCGCCTTCGAGTACAATCCGAGCACCTCAGCAACCTTTTCTTCGGTTTCCTCGAGGAACTCGATCCGATACGACGTCACGCCCAGCTCGAGAAAATGCTGCAGGTACTCCGCCCCCGACTGCTCGATCGCGTTGTACACCGTGTTGCGGCAGCCTTCGTCGACGCGCACCGGGTGCGACATGCCGATCCGGTCCTGCAGCGACACCCGCTTCTCCTCGCACGGGCGGCCGCAGTTCGTGTAGTCCGTGCCTTCGCTCAGGAACGTGCAGTACACGCAGTGCTCCGTATGGAACATCGGCAAGTGCTGGTGCAGGACGATCTCAAGCTTCGACGTGTCGGTGCGGCGCAGCAAATCGACCATCTGCTGGATGTTGAGGTCGTACGACGGCGTCACGAGCGAGCAGCCGGCGTCCAGGAACAGCGCCGCCGTCTTATGGTTGGCGATGTTCAGCGAGAAGTCGCCGATCAGCTGCGGGCGCGGTTCTCCCGGGTTCTCGCTGAAATGCTTCATGAAGAAGTACAGCGCCCCCGTATTGCGAACCAGCACCGCGTCCGGCCCCAGCTTCAGGATGTTGCGGAAATATCCCGTCTCCCCCGGCATATGAATGCGCGGCGTCACCAATGCGATCTTCTTCCCCGCCGCATGTACGGCTTCGACGGCCGCCGGGAACTGCTTAATAAACTCGAAATCCGCGTAGATCAGGTCGACATCAGGCGCATGCTTCAGCACGGCCAGCACTTGCTCCAGCGACCGGCACAGCGCGGTCAGCCGCGCCTGCTGACGGCGCTCGCTGACCGGCACGAACGCCGCATTGTCGCCGGCCTCCGCCGGAACGTCGGCGTAGATGTCGACGTCCCGCTTCACGTACACCGGCGGCTTTTGCCGCTCTTGCTCGAGCAGCTCCACTGCGCGGCGGCGCAGCGCGTTCAGCTCGCGCATCGGCACGATCAGCTCGCCCTGCAGGTGCACCTCGACGCTGTCCAGCTCGAAGATCGTGCCGCCGAGGCGGCCGAGCTGCTCCTCGAACAGCGCCGCGTCCATCGGCCGCTTCTCCGCCCGAACGAGGTGCAGCTCGGACTCCACCGTCACCGTATGTCCGCCGGCGACGTCGGTCCACACGGTGCGCAGCGGCCCGCCTTCCGCACCGAACACCTTCACCCGCACCGGGAACGTGCGGTACGGCTTGTCCGTCTCAAACGTCTGACGGAGACGCTTGTCGAGGTGCGGATCGTTCGTCTTCCACACCCGATCCCCAACGCGGACGCGGCTGAGATCGACGTCGTTCCGTCCCGGAACGAGCTCGATGATGCCGCCCTCCGCTTCACCCTCGAGCTTCTGCCCGCGGCGGCGCAAATCGTACACGCGGCCGCCCTCTTCCTTCTTCGTCGGGTCGCCCGCGTCGAACACGATGCCGTCGCCGCGCTTCACCGGCGCTTCCAGCTCCACGACGGCCGCATCCTTCAGCACCTGCTTCACGCGGCCGAGAAACACGCCCCGGCTCTTCGGGAACGTTCCTTCAACCAGCTTCTTATTATTGGTCCCCTTCAAGAAGCCGTGCGTGAACCCGCGCGAGAAGCTCTGCTGCAGCTCGCGCATCTCCGCCTCGCTCGGCCCCTCGCTCGAACCCGCAAAATACCGGTCAATCGCCGCCCGGTACTTGCTGACGACGTTGGCCACATACTCCGGGCTTTTCAAACGGCCCTCGATTTTGAACGACGTAACGCCCGCCTCGATCAGCTCCGGCACCAGCTCCACAGCCGCTAGATCCTTCGGCGACAGCAAATACGCCACGTCGCCCATCGGCTTCTGCACCCCGTCGACCATCAGATCGTACGGCAGGCGGCACGCCTGCGCGCACTCGCCGCGGTTCGCCGACCGGCCGCCCCACATTTCGCTCGTCAGACACTGGCCTGAATACGACACGCACAGCGCGCCGTGCACGAACACTTCCATCGGCAGCTTCGCCTGATCCCCGATCTGCTTGATCTGCTTCAGGTTGTTTTCGCGACCCAGCACGACCCGCTCGATATCGAACGGCTTCGTGAACTCAACTGCCTCCGGCGACGTAATTGTCATCTGCGTCGAGCCGTGGATCGGGAAATCGGGAGAGATTTCGCGAATCATTTTCACAAGTCCGAGATCCTGCACGATGACCGCATCCACCCCGGCGTCGATGCAAGCCTCGATCAGCTGCCGCGCATCGTCCAGCTCCTCCTCGAACACGAGAATGTTAAAGGTCAGGAACCCTTTAACCCCATACATATGAAGGAACGACATAATGTCCGCCAGCTCGTCCATCTTGAAATTGTGGGCGCGCGCCCGGGCGTTGAACTTCTCCACCCCGAAAAATACCGCATTCGCCCCGTTCGCCACCGCCGCCCGCAGGCAGTCCCAATCGCCCGCCGGCGCCAGCAGCTCTATATCTTCTCTGCGCAATTTGCTCATCGCTTAAGTTCCCTTCTATATGAAAAACAAAAATCGCCGCTGAACCAGCGGACTCCTTCTAAGTGTACCGCCCGTCCGGGCTTGTTGCAACTGGCGGGAGAGGCTGACGGTACTATTTTCACCAATTAGGCTGAGGACATTCTAAATTTGCGCAATTAAATTCCTTGACGGGAATATTCCTATTATGGTATATTCAAAATGCAAAGAGCGGCACGATCGCGAATCGCTTACGAAGGAATGGATGCCTATGGATACGACGATATGGAGTGCGCTTGCCGAATCGAACCGCCTGCGGATCGTCGAGCTGCTGCGCGGCGGCCCGTTGACCGTGGGAGAGATCGCCGGCCGGCTGCAGCTTCGTCAGCCTCAAGCATCCAAGCATCTCCGCATTTTGCTGGAGGCAGGCATCGTCGAGCTGAAGCCCGAGGCCAACCGGCGCATCTACAAGCTGAGGCCCGAGCCGTTCGAGGACATGAATGCATGGCTGAAGTCTTACCGCGGCATCTGGGACGACCGTATGCGGCGCATGGCTGCTTATCTTCAAGACTGGCAGCGGACCAACCAACCTACTAAGGAGGATGAATGAGAATGACGAGCCAAATGTTATCGAGAGTGGAAGACGAGAAGGTACTGGTGCTGGAGCGTGTATTCGATGCGCCGCGGGAGCTGGTGTACCGCATGTTCTCGGAGGCGGAGCATCTGAGGCACTGGTGGGGGCCGCGCGGCTGGGAGGTCACGCATTGCGTGGTGGATTTTCGCCCGGGCGGAGCGTGGCATTACTGCTTTAAGTGTATGGATAGGAATCAGGGCGATTTCTACGGCATGGAATCGTGGGGCAAGGGCCTGTACCACGACATCGAATCGCCGGAGCGCATTGTGTACGACGACTACTTCTCGGATGCGGAAGGCAATCTGAATACGGAGATGCCTGCTACGGCTTGCACGCTGCTGTTTGAGGAAGAGGAAGACGGCAAGACGAGGCTGATCAACCGCGCGGAGTATGCAACGGCCGATAACTTGAAGATGGTTATGGATATGGGCATGCTGCAGGGGATTACCGAGACTTGGGATCGGTTGGAGGAGCGTCTGGCGGAGCTTCGGAAGTAACCAACGAAGACCATTATTTTGCGGTGATGGGGAAACTAACTTGCAAGACAGTGTATACGCAGCAGTCGAAGGAGCGGCCTTCGGCTGCTGCTTTCTTTCTATCATAACCTGGTATTGATATTTTTGGTAATTTATGAAAGAATATGTATGTTCTAGCGTACACACACTGCTGTCAGTTCCGCTATCCTGCAAAGTACATCGACGTATCCACTGCTAACCTTGTCTATGTTGATCAGCTTGTATATATTCAATGAAATCCGGATGAATGAAGTACTGGAAGTGCATTCCCTGGTTCATCGATTTGCCGTCCCGCCTCAAACCGCCCAAGCCGTCGCGGATCTATGCGGATTTCTCTTTGCCTTCGGCTTCGGCACGGGATCGTTGGCTAATTGATCATGCACAATTCCCCGCCCTACAATCACATCTTTATGGCCGTTACGATAATCGGCTTTGTCTTATCGTTTATTGTTAAGCCGAACAAAAATCATGACAACAGGAGGTAGTGGAGTCTTGTATGCCATCGCAAGGAAAGAATTCCTCAACATGTTTCGAAGCTTTCGTTCGATTGCGGTCATCTTGCTCTTCGTGATCGTAGCCTTCTCCATGTCCAGCTTTGTAAAAAGTAACCCCGATCTGCTGTTCAAGTTCTAGTTTTTACCGGATATATCGTCGGATTCAATATGCTGCTAACGACAGTTGTCCGCAAGCCTGGTTATTCCATGTTTATTAGTGTATTCGGGGGAATTCTCATTCCTGTTATCGGAATATGGAGTGCTTTCTCCACACAGGCATGGCTAAAAGTGCTGGCATATCTATTTCCCTACTATTACATCCTGCAGCCTAATGGACTGACTGCCGTTCCCCTTCTCTTCTCGCTGGTGTTCCTTCTAACGTCAATCTACTTGTTTAGGAGGAAGGATTTGTAATGACGGCTATTGAAGTACACGGGTTAACCAAACAGTTCGGTTCCTTTGCTGCAGTGAAAGGCGTCTCTTTCGATGTGAAGCAAGGGGAAATATTCGGCTTCCTCGGCAAGAACGGCGCCGGCAAATCAACGACCATCCACATGCTAACAGGTATCGTCCGTCCGACGGCAGGAAATTACCATATCCTGGTATATCCCCATACGCGACTTCGAGAGATTCAGCGGCGAATCGGCGTCATGCCCGACGCAGCAAACTATTATTACGATTTGTCGGCCATTGGGCATATGATGTTCTTTGCACAACTGAAGAAGTGCCGGGAGCCGACTTCCGGTCTTGATCCGGAATCCGCCGCCGATATTCATTCGCCTCATTCAAAGCTTGAATCGGCAAGGGAAGACGATCTTTCTCACCTCCCACAACCTTCACGAAGCGGAACGGCTATGTACCCGAATCTCCATAATGGAAAATGGCAAAATCAGCAAGCTCGGTACTATCGATGAGCTAAGAGGCCCATACAAGCAATCCATATCCGTTCAGCTGCGTATTCAATCGGTTTCCCGGGAGCTGGAGCTCACGATCCGCAAGGAGCTAGCATCCTTGTGCTCCGACATCGCGATCGATCAATCATTGATGACATGTACGGTAAAGAATGAGCAAGATATTCCCCAGCTCATCTTTAAGCTGGCTGCCCTGCAAGTAGCAATATATGGAGTGCAGCGGGAACAGATCACGCTAGAGCATATTTTCTTTGAGCCGAGTCAGTCATAGGAAAAAGCTCCGGCCGCCGGCAATCCCGGCTGGCTGGAGCTTTTCTGTTTGTTACGGTGATCTTAATGGGTCAGCCGGCCTTTCGGTCTGTGGAAGAAGCGGTCGCGGACCTTGTCGAACACTTTGTGCAGGTACGGCAGCGCCGCGTAGTCGACGCCGAACTTACCGGCGTTCGCACCCGCCACGATGATGAACGTACCGAGGAAGAACAACCAAGGGTTCGTGCTTACGGTACCGGCCAGCATGAACATGAGGTTCATCATCATCCCGAAGAACATCGCCGCCGTCGTCAAGCAGCCGAGGATGAGTCCCAGACCGATCAGCAGCTCGCCCCATGGCACCACTACGTTAAAGATATCCACATTCGGCAGCGCAAAGTTCTTCAGGAACGCTACATAAGTCGGATACAGCGCGTCCGTCGTCCCCGTCTCCAGCACCGGCTTAGCGATGGCGTTCTTCAGGAAGCCCGCCGCATCGAACGCCTTCGGCCCGGTGAGTTTGTGCCAGCCCGCCGTCAGCCACTCGTAACCCACATATAGTCTCAACAGCGTCAGCAGCATTGCAGCGTACTTGTTTGTTCTTAGGAAGTTCATCATTTGAACCATCTCCTTGTTGTTTATGTCTCCATTGTATCGGTGTTTCGTTGAGGCCGGGGTGAGATTTCTCACAGGAACTAGTCATTTAATGAGTTAGCCGCCATTTCGGTCTGTGGAAGAAGCGATCGCGTATCTTGTCGAACACCTTGTGCTGGTACGGCAGCGCCGCGTAGTCGACACCGAACCTCCCGGCGTTCGCACCCGCCACGATGATGAACGTACCGAGGAAGAACAACCACGGGTTCGTGCTTACGGTACCAGCCAGCATGAACATCAGGTTCATCATCATCCCGAAGAACATCGCCGTTGTCGTCAAGCAGCCGAGGATAAGTTCCAGGCCAACCAGCAGCTCGCCCCATGGCACCACTACATTAAAGATATCCACATTAGGTAGCGCAAAGTTCTTCAGGAACGCCTACATAAGTCGGATACAGCGCGTCCGTTGTCCCCGTCTCCAGCACCGGCTTAGCGATTGCGTTGTTCAGGAAGCCCGCCGCGTCGAACGCCTTCGGTCCGGTAATTTTGTGCCAGCCCGATGTCAGCCATTCGTAACCTACGTATAGTCTCAGCAGCGTCAGCATCATAGTCGCGTACTTGTTCGTTCTTAGGAAATCCATCATTATGATCCATCTCCTTGTTCTCTTGATGGCTTTAGTATAGCGCGGATGGATGGATGGGGTTGTGAAAATAATCACATGCGAAAATGTTTTTTCTCTTCATGCGAACTAACAGGTAAAATAGAAAAATTCCGGATCCACGACAAGATCGATTTCTGCGCCGTGATCGATTCATGTTACACGCTGCCTATTTTTACTCATGCGTTGGCATCCCCTCTATATTGATCAATATTTCGCATAACCCCCACGAGCTATCCACCGATTGTTATCCGTTTGAACGAAATATCATAGAAAGCCGTCCTATTTTCTACGGATTGAGATGTGTTTGTACGAAATTCCGTTCAAGTCGTCCGATTTACATACGAATCAATATGGGATTGAACGAAATTTCGAACAAAATCTGTGGAATGGAATCTGAACTATTCCCTGGGGAGCCAGACCCTCCGAAGCGATTGTTACCGTCGGTATTCCTGCCGAAACAACGACTTTACGCTCCTTCAACCCAACGGACTATTCCGAGCAGCGACGCCGAGCTGAAGCTTCGGTCCTCTCGAAATCATGCAGGGGCTAACCTAGTCGCTATCGTCCCAGAAGCATACGGAAAAAGCCCTCGTCGTCGGACCCCGACTTCGAGAGCTTCTTCACGATCCTATTGAGACGGCGGATCGCTACAACCGGAACTGGAGCATCATCCTGTTCAGCTCATCCGCCATCGCCGACAGCTCCGCAGCGGCGCGGGCGATGTCATCCATGCGCTCCGCTTGCGAGACAACCTCGCCCGACACTTCCCGCGCGCCGGCGGCCGTCTGGCTGGCGACTTCGTCGATGGAGCGGATCGCGCTAGTAGCCTGCGCCGTGCGCTGTACGATCAGCGCGGTCCGCTCCGATACGGCCGCGAACTGGCCGGCCGCCGTGCTTACCGCGCCGAGCGTCCGCTCGAACGCTTCGCCTGCGCGGCGCACAGCCTCGATCCCGTTCGCCGCCTCCTGTACGCCGGCTTCCGTCGATGCTGCCACGCGGCCAGTCTCTTCCTGCAGGGAACCCGCCCATTGCGCCACTTCCGCCGCCGCCTGCTCGGTCTGCTGAGACAGCTTGCGGACCTCTCCGGCGACGACGGCGAACCCCCGGCCGGCTTCCCCCGCCCGGGACGCCTCAATCGAGGCGTTCAGAGCAAGCAGATTCGTCTGCCGGGCAATATGCGAGATGAGCTCCACCGCTGTCCCAATCCGCTCAGAATGGCTGCCTAGCTGCTGTACCCGCGACGCCAGCTCGCGCATTTGGCCCTGAATGACCTCCATCTGCGCAATGGTCTTGTCCACGGCCGTTTGTCCGACGCTCGCCGCTTCCACGGCAACTGCTGACGTCGATTGGGCAATGGCCGCCGCTTCCGCAATGTCTGCGGTATCCTGCTGCATCCGTTCCATCTCGGTAACGCCCGCCTGCACGCCATCGGCCTGCATATCCGCTCCGGCGCTGATTTCCTCCACGACTCCCGCAATCCGTTCGGCGGAATCGCGCATGCCGCGGGCATGCTCATTGAGCGCGCTCGCCGTACCGGCCACCTGATGGGCGTTCTCCCCCATCCGGCCGATGACCTCCCGGAGATTCGCCTTCATCCGGTTAAACGCTTCCGCCACATCGCGGATTTCATCACGGTTGCGCACCCGGACATCGTCAGCGGTCAAGTCGCAGGCCGCAATGCGTCCGGCTGTTACCGACAAGCTGCGGACCGGTCTCACGATAAGGCGCGACAACAGGAACCCGATGCCGATCGCCAAAATAAAGGCAGCAACACTCGCACCAACAAGAGTCTGGATCGTCATTCGCACCAGCTGACGATTGTCCTGCTCGCCTGCAGCAAGTGCCTGGACCGCCGAATTTTCCAACGTATCGGCCGCCTTGATCAACATCTCGGTGGCGGGAATCGCCCATGCCTCCGCCTCTGTCTTGGCGAGCCCGGCCTGTCCGCGATTGACGTAATCAACGACCTTCTGCGTCAGCCGCGTATAATTCGCCGCACCTTCATCCATCTGCTTGACGATCTCTTCTCCCTGCTCGCCCGGAAACAGCGCAGACACTTGCGCGATCTGCGATTGCAGTCTGTCGTTCGCCTCCTCCATCATTTTCACCTTGTCCGCATCCGGTTGGACCAGGTAAGAGAACAGCATGCCGTTCTGCAGCAGCGTTTGTCCCCGAATTTCGGAAGCCAGCAGGGCAGTCCTCGCATTCTTGTTCAGCAGTGTGCCGTAAGAGCTGTCCACCCGCTGCAAATAGGTAACCGCAAGCGCACTGACTGCACCGACAAGAAGTGAAATGACCGCGAAAGTACCCATCATTTTCCACGAGAGTGATCGTCCAAGCCTGAAGCCGATACGCATGCATGCTCCCCCTATATTTCTGTTTGATCATGCACCAAAAGCGATGCCGCCGGATCGAACCGGCAGCACCGCAGGCTACGCTAGATTACTTCTTGCTCAAATACTTCCGAATATCGAACGCTACCGCAGCGACGATGATAAGTCCTTTGATAATCAGCTGCCAGTACGGGCTGACACCGATGAAGGTGAGGCCGTAGTTGATGACGCCGAAGATCAAGACGCCCGCCAGAACGCCCGGCACGGTACCGATACCGCCTGCAGTCGACACGCCGCCGACAACGCAAGCCGCGATCGCATCCAGCTCGTACATGTTGCCGTAGTTGTTCGTAGCGCCGCCGGTACGTCCCGCTTCCATAACGCCGGCCAAGCCGTACAGCGCGCCGGCAATCGCGTAGATCGCCATCAGGTTGCGGCTGACGTTGATGCCCGATACCTTTGCCGCTTGAATGTTGCCGCCGATTGCATACATGTTTTTACCGAGACGCGTCTTGTTGAAAATCACCCATACGAGCCCCGCCACCGCAATCGCAATGACAACGATGTACGGTATGGAGTAAGGTCCGCTAGGTCCGATGTAACCGGTACCGAACCATTCGGTAAAATCGCTGCGCAGTCCGCCGATCGGCTGCGACTGATTCGGTTTCATATCGAAGTAGAGCGAGTTCGCACCGTACACGGCAACCATCGTGCCGAGCGTCGCAATAAACGGCGGTACGCTCAGCTTGGCGACGATGAAACCGTTAATCAATCCAACCACGAGCCCGGCGACGATGGCCAGCACAACCGGCAGCCACAGCGGCAGGTCCGGCATATCCGGGAAGAAGCGCCGCGGATAGTCCTGCAGCTGCAGCATAGAGGCGGACAAGACTGCGGTTAAACCGACAACGCGGCCTGCGGACAAGTCGGTGCCGCCGGTAATGAGGATGAAGGCCATCCCCAGCGCAATGATCGCCTTCGTGGACGACTGCAGCAGGATATCGCGAAGAATCCCTATCGATAAGAAGTTCGGATCTTTAATGGCAATGACAGCAATAAGTGCGATTAACACGAAATAAATCGCGTTCTGAGTTACAAAATTTCCTGCTCTATTCAAACTGTTATTCATGTAGTTCGTGCCCCCTCTTCTAAACCTGCGCTGCAAGACGCATAATTTCTTCTTCGTTCGTCGTGCGGCCGTCCACGATACCGGACAACTGCCCTTCTCTCATGACCATGACCCGATCCGACATGCCCAGCAGCTCCGGCATTTCCGACGAGATCATAATAATGCTCTTCCCCTGCTTGGCGAGGTCGGCGATAATCGAGTAAATTTCGAACTTGGCGCCGACGTCGATGCCGCGGGTCGGCTCGTCGAGCATGAGAATGTCTGGGTCCGTAAGCAGCCACCGCGCAAGCAGCACCTTCTGCTGATTGCCTCCCGACAAATTTCGGATCATCGCATAGATGTTCGGCGTCTTTACCCGCAGCTTCTCGGTGTACTCCTTGACTTCGGCGCGAACTTTGCCGTCGTCGATCAGACCGAGCTTCGATTCGTAGCGGCCGAGGTTGGCAATTACCGTATTTTCCTTCACCGACAGTACGGGGAAAATGCCCGTCGCCCGCCGCTCCTCGGTGAGCAGGGCGAGCTTGTGCTTCTTCGCGTCGCCCGGCGATTTGATGCTAACTTGCTTGCCGTTGATGAGAATCCGTCCCGACGATACCGCCCGCAAACCGAACAGCGCCTCGATCAGCTCCGTCCGCTGCGCGCCGACCAGGCCGCCGACACCGAGAATTTCCCCTCTGCGAAGCTCGAAGCTCACATCCCGGAAGGAGCGCGGCAGCGGCGAGGTCAGCCCTTCGACCTTCATCAGCACGTCACCCGGCTTATGCGTGCGCTCCGGGAATCGCTCCTTCAGGTCGCGCCCAACCATCCGCGAGATGATCAGGTCCATCGTCAGCTCCTTGGCCGGCCATGTGCCGATCTTCTTGCCGTCGCGCATAATGGTGACGTCATCGGAGATGCGAAGAATTTCTTCCATTTTGTGCGAAATATAAATAATGCTAACGCCACGGCTGCGCAGCTCGTTAATAATGCGGAACAGCTGCTCGACCTCGTTCCCGGTCAGGGAGGAGGTCGGTTCGTCCATGACGATTACTTTCGAATTGAAGGATACCGCTTTGGCAATCTCGATCGACTGCACTTTCGATACGGAGAGCGAGCCAACGAGCGTCTTCGGCTGCAAATCCATGTCCAGGTCCTTGAAGAGCTTGACGGTATCGGCGTGCATCTTCTTATGGTCGATAAACTTGAACGGTCCGAAGCCCTTGAGCGGGAACCGGCCGAGCCAAATATTTTCCATGACGTTGCGGTGAGGTACGGGATGAAGCTCCTGGTGAATCATCGAAATGCCGCTGTCCAGGGCATCCTTGGAATTCGTGATGTTCATTTTCTGACCGTTGATGTAAATCTCGCCTTCGTCCGGCGTATAGATGCCGAACAAGCATTTCATCAGCGTCGACTTGCCGGCGCCGTTCTCTCCCATCAGCGCGTGCACCGTGCCGGGGCGAATCTGAAGCGTAACGCCGTCAAGCGCCTTGACGCCCGGGAATTGCTTTGAAATATTTTTCAGCTCCAACAAATATGGGTGATTGCTGGTCACAGTCATGCCCCCTTGCTCTTCCGATGAATAGAAAGAGGCAAGGGCCGGGCGAATTCGGCCGCTCCCTTGCCTACCTCTTTGTCTATAGTGCCGTTACATTACTTCGCGTCTGCAATGTTGTCCTTCGTGATCTTCTTGTAAGGAACCCAGATATACTTGCCGTCGGTGACGTCGTAGCCGACTGTAGCTTTATCCGGCGTCTTGCCCTGCGCCAGCGCTACAGCCAGGTCCAGCGTCGCCTTGCCCTGGTTCTTCGCATCATTCAGAACAGTGCCGAGCAGCGTGCCGTCCTGCAGCGCCTTCTGGCCCGGAGCCGTAGCGTCAACGGAAACGACCGGAACGTACTTGTCGCCTTTGAAGTAGCCTGCTGCCTTCAAAGCTTCGATCGCGCCGAGAGCCATGTCGTCGTTGTTCGCCAGAACGGCTTCGATCTTGTCGTTGTTGGCTGCGAGGAACGCCGCCATCTTCTCTTGACCTTTTACGCGGTCCCACATCGCCGTATCTTCGGCAAGCTTCTGCACCTTAATGCCGGCGCCTGTGATCGCATCGATGGAATACTTCGTGCGGGCTACCGCGTCCGGATGCCCCGGCTCGCCGGTCAGCATGACGTACTGCATCTGGCCGTCTTTGTTCTTGTCGGCTTCCGGATGAGCTTTCCAGTAGTCAACCAGCAGCTGGCCCTGCATCGTACCGGACTCGGAGCCTTTCGCGCCGACATAGTAAGCCTTGTCGTATTTCTTCAGGTCCGCTGCGCTTGGCTCGCGGTTAAAGAATACGACCGGAAGGTTAGCCGCTTTCGCTTTGTCGATCAGAACGCCGGCAGCCGTGTTATCTACCGCGTTGATCGCCAGTGCGTTTACTTTCTTCGTAATGAAGAGGTCAACTTTATCGTTCTGTGTAGGCTGGGAGTTTTGGCTGTCAACGATGTCGACCTTCGCCTTATCCTTCGCTGCGTCGGAGATGGCGTTACGAACGCCGGTCATGAATGTATCGTCGAACTTGTAGATCGCTACCCCGATGTTTGGAGTGCCCGTTGCCGCCGGCGCCGCTGCCGTGCCGCCGCTGCTGCTCGAGCCGCCTGCGTTATTTGTAGCCGTTCCGGAATCTTTGCCGCCGCATGCAGTCAACCCGATCATCGCGATCAATGCGAGCACTGCCACTACTTGCTTCTTTTTCATCTGTTAAACCCTCCTATGTTTTCGCTCAGGAATCGCTTACATGTATATCGTAGCATTGGAATTGCGTTTTGTGGGGGGGTAACGTCTGCACGTTTTTGTTATGATGCTAGACTTGTTTGCGCTTTCAGAAAAATTTGCAGAACGTTTTCATTTCATAGCACAATTTTGCGAGCACAATTTTGCGGTGGGATGAGCAGGATTGTGCGGGTGGGGGGTGGAGTGAAACGAGCGCTCTCATCCCCCTCGTTGGCCGCTCTTCAGTTTGGCGTAAATCCGCTCCAATAACCGGCCTAACGGTTCAAAAAATCAGCGGCTTTGCCATACAGCTTGAAGCAATAAGACATTTGTAGAAGAAAGCCAGCAAATGCGCAGGAAGGAGTGGTAGACTTTCGCATGCATTTGCTCCGGACGTACCCGGCAGGGTCAACATTCCTCGTAATTTCTTTACTTTTAATGGTTGGAAAGCAATTCGTGCTGATACTTGCGCATGGGGCGGCGCATCATGACGTCAACATCTTAGCTGGGAAGCCGCTTCTAGCCGCGCGGGGCTGCTTCGATGCCATCCTGTTTATCGTTCTGATCAGGCCGTCCTCGGCATTCAAGCTAATTACAGAACTGCCGGAACCCGGCAGCCCCCTCGATAGCTAAACGGAAATTCTCCACCAAATTCAGCAAAAAACTCTAATTACTGTGCTTAAGCGGGAAAAGCTCCGCCTAATTTCTTTAAAAACGTCGGTTTGCCCGGGAAAGCACAAATGTAAGCGGAGCCATTCCCGCTAATCTTCGCAATTGCCGTAATTCCCCGGATGTAAGCGTAACAATTCCCGCTAGCTATTTGGCCATCCGCCTTACCCAGTCTTCCGTTCGTCCTTCACGTCCAAGCCGTGTACCGGATCGTTCCGATACGGGCAGCTCTTAATTCAACAAAGAAAAAACCGGACAAGGTTGTGACCCCTGCCCGGTTTCGCCTTTACCATTTGGCTTGCAGACACTGCTTCACTTTCACCGCGGCTTCCAGCTTCACCGACGGCTTGAACAGCTCCTTCATCGTTTTCCCCAGATCGGCTTCCTTCCCTTTGACCGCCGACTTGGACAAGTCGGTCAAATCTAGCTGGATCGGACCTGCGCCGAGCTTGGCGATGAGCTTGCCTTCGCCTTCCTGGCAAGGATCGAACGCCTTGAAGTATTTCCCGCCAAGCTCACCCTTCAGCGGACCGTACTGCACTTTGGCTGCCGCCTCAAAGGTCGAACCGCTCTTGGCCAAGTCCTCGAAAGGATCGACTTCCAAGCCTCCGCCGGCGCCGAAACCGGCCTCCAAGCAGGAGGATATGCCTTCCGAAGTAATACACACTTTGCCGCCGATACCAGGTCCCGCGTAGGCCGATGCGCCGATACAGAACAAGCCGCACGGGTCGCGCAGTACGACCGGATTGTTGCCGACGTACGCGTAGACGTTAGGTTCGCCGCTCTCGAGCAGCAGCGGATCGCGTGCCGTCCATCTGCCGGAAGCCGGGTCGTAATCCCTCGCTCCGAAGCGGACGAGTCCGATCGCCCGATCCTCCAGCCCGCCGGCAAAGCCGATGATCAGCTCGAAGCTCGGGTTGGAATCGCTCAGCAGAACGCCGTAGCTGTCGTAGCGCAGCTTCTTCACGACGGTTCCGTTGCTGTCCAGCACTTCCCGCGGCGTACCGACATTATCGGTCACTACATAATAGCGTTGACCATCGCGTTCAAAGCCGACAAGCAGCCCTTCGTCATTGTAATAATAATTCGTCATGACCCCGTTCTTATCGATCGAGGCTGTAATCATATGGATGAATTCCGGGTGCCCGTACAAGTACTTCTCCGTGATGCCGCTGCCGTCCTCACGGGCGGTCCGGCGTCCGATCGCATCGTAAGCGTAGCGGTAGGTTGCGCTTGTTACCGAGCCTCCGTAAGACAGCCCCGTTACGGTCGCTTCCAGCAGCTCGCCGCGGATCCCGTAGCGGAACGTATCTTCGCCGCGCTTCTGGAGGAAGCCGTCGGCATCAAATTCGTAAGGGGTACCGCCTACGGACTGCAGGACTCCCTGTGCGGTATAGCTGCTCGCCACCGCTGCACCGCCGCCGATCTGCCGCGACTTGCGGTTTTTATTGTCGTCGTATACATAGCTCTCGCTGTGCGAGCCTTCCGTTCCGGTTCGAACGGCGGATTCCAGCTGCCCGGCCAGATCGTATTCATAGTGCGCCTGGTTCGACGCTCCCGAGGACGCGGTTACCGTCTCATTCTCCAACAATCCTCTGGAGTTGTAGGTGTACTCGCTGCTCGTAACCAGCTGGCCGTTCCACAAATAGTCGCGCCGTTTGATTTTGCCGAGTTCATCATATTCGTTGTCGATCGTGAACTTGCCGTCCGTGACGGTGTCGATCAGTCCCGTCTTCTCTCGTTCGAACTGGAACGGCCCGAATCGGGTAAGCTGCTCGTCGCGGTCCCAGCCGATCGCCGTGTCGTGAACCTGCGTCGTCTGCTGCCCGTAAACGAGTCCGCTAACCGTCGTATGAACATTCGTAATGTTCGTCACGTTCTTCGCCGTGTCGAAGGTGTAATCGAATGTGGCGTTGACGGCTCCCGCCAGCGTCATCTTCTTCACTTCCGTGCCTGCATAAGTGTAGCCTATGCTTTGGCTCAGCGTCGGCCGGCCCGCTTGCGCGGCGGCAATCTGGGCGACGCGATCCGTTGCATCCGAATAGCCGAAAGAACGCTGTACATCGTCATCATTCATCGAAGTGATGCGCCGTGCTCCGTCGGTTTCGTAGCCATACTGCAGCACACGTCCGCTGGCGAGCGTCGTATGGTCCAGCATGCCAGCGTTATCGTGCGTTAACATGAGCCATGGCTGCTGTCCTTCCGGCCCGAAGCCCTGGAACTGGTTCAGGCTGTTGAACTGCTGGTCGTAAACCGTTCCGTCCGGCATCGTCAGCTTGACGACTTGGCCGTTGCCATCCGTATCCTTCGTATACGTCTTGCCGTCCGGCAGCTTAATCGTCCGCAGCAGCCCATCGTCGTTATACGTGTACTCCTTCTTATTCCCGTTCTCGTCTTCTTCGGCGATCAGCTGGTTGAGCGTATTGTAACGATACGTCATCGAATGGTCGCCTTGCGCCATTCCGCCAATTCGCCCACGCTCGTCGAACGTATAGATGACCGGTTCAATCGGCTCATTCGGATATTCCTCGCGGACGACCCGCCCCAGCGTATCGATGGTCGACACCTTCACGGTGCCTTCCGCCGTCGTTTCCGTATACGTCCTTGCCGCGGCGTCGTACTTGATCTTCGATACCGCCCCGTTGGTCGTGTAGGTCACCGTCAAGGACTGAAGTTTGCCTTCGGCATCCTTCACGACTTCCCGATTCTCCGTGTGGTTCACAATACGTCCGTCCGGCGTCGTAATCTTCATCTGCGTCAGCACCGGAGCGTCCATGCCGAACCTCGGATCACTGAGGAACTTCTGCGTAATCTTGGTTCCGTCCGTATACGTTATTTCCTTCGAGCCGTCTGACTTGTAGACGACGATCGACTTGGCGCCGCCCGGTTCCGTCACAGTGCGGATCGTGTCGCTGCCGACCTTGCGGGTCTCGTACACCGTCTGGCGTCCCGCCGCATCCGTGAAGGTAACCGACACGCCGTCGCTGAGCTCGGTTCTTGCGATCGTCTTCAGCCCGCCTGTCGGCGTCTTCGCCTCAATCAGCAGCCCTTTGGCGTCATAGCTGTACTCGGATACATGGCGGTTCGGGTCGGTCACGGACTTCAGCAGCCCTTTGCCGTCATACGTCATATCGTAGCGGAACTGTCCCGCTCCGGCTACGGCGCGCAGCTGATTGTGCTCGTCGACCGTCAGTGTCGTACGCTGTCCGCCGGGCGCCACGATAGCCGTCGGCTTGCCTTCGGCATCCCGCTCGACAGTCGTCACGTTGCCGCTGGCATCCGTCAAGGTGATAAGCCGTCCCTCCGCGTCGTAGCCAAAACGCTCCATCACAGCGCCGGTCACCGCGTGCACCGTCTCATTGTGGCGGCCCGTCTCCAAATCGATTCGGTTCAGCGTCAGCCCGTCATCTTCCGGCAGAATGGACTGATCGCTGTCAGGGCCGACATGGAAGAAGAGCGGCTTGAAATTATCCAATGCCCGGAAAATGACCTGGCCTTGCGGATCAACGCCAACCGGTTTGATATTCGATGTCGGGAAGTTTCTTCTCTTGACAAAATCAAACGCTTCCGTCTGGTCGACTAAGTGCGCGATACCATCCTGAGTGATCTTGTAAATATCCCCCCAGCCGCTTCCGGCCCAAATAAGCAAGTAAACATTTTCCTGAGCGTCAATAAATACATTTCTGACATTGAACCTTGCTTTTGTCGCTTCCATGCCGTCTACGATATCTGGATTGCGCGTGCTCATACTGGCATCTCCTGCGACAAGCTCGGTAGTACCTTGCTTCGTGACCCGTCGAACGCGGGACTTACCGCCCCAATAGTCATATACATTATCCACAATATACAAAGTACCGTTCGGGCTTACGACCATACGGCCATAACCTATGTTCGCACTCGTGGCCGGCCCGCTGTCCGGACCGAACGAATTGCCTCCTGCGACGTAGACGTATCCGCGCGCATCGAGCCGGTAATACACGATCTCGGAGTTGGGCCAAGTCAGGGCATGAGTGCTTTCAAAATACAGGTTCCCGTCGGCGTCTGCCGTTAATGCTGTCGCTTCAAAGAGGCCTACGTCCGTCCCCTTCGAGCCGTCAGGAATTTTCGGACCCCCGTAATTGCCTTTGCCGACCACACGCTGCCAGTCGGAATCCGCAGGACCTTTCTTCAGAATCCCTTCTCCCAAGAAAGTAAGGTACACGGTACCGTCCGGACTGATCGCGAACCCTTTCGGCTCGCTGACAGTCGGGTTTGGATACACGGCATACTTCAGCGCAATGTTGTCCGGAGTCACCCGTACGACGACCAGCTCTCTCGGATTCAGCTGATTGGTCATCAAGAAGTATTTGTCGGATCCGACGAAGGCGAACAGATTCGTGTTAATCGTATACTGCGTAGACGGTCCGCTGCCCTGTGGCGTAAGCGGTGAAAACTGTCCGCTCACCTTCCTCACTGTCTCGCCGTCGCCTCTCACCAGCTTGGATGTTGTGCCGTCGAACATATGGTGAGTATGGAAGCTCCATCCCGCAATCCCCACTTCCTCGTAAGGATTAACCGGGCTGGAAATGACGCCTTCATAATCTTGACCAAGGGAGATTTCCTCCGATTCGCGGTTCCCAATAATGCTCGTAAAATCGGTCGGCACCTGCGCCCAGCTGGACTGGAAGCCGCTTCCCGTACCGACATATTGGGCCTTGTAATGATACTGCACCGAGATGCGGTACCTATGATCGCCGATCAGCTTGCGCCCGAAGCCATCCAAACCGTCCCATGAGAAGGTAAAGGTTTGATTCAGCGTCTTGGGAAGGGTGCGATACACCATTTTACCGGCTACTTCCACCGAGACCGTAATGCTCTTCAGCGACGCCGGCAAGGAGGCTCCGGTGACTGGAACTTCAACGGTCGAACGGCTCGTGTAGCCCGGCGTACGGCTGCTCTGATACGTAAGCTTGTATGGCGTGCCCGGAATCGGGATCTCCTCGCCCAGCGACTGATCCTCGCAGCCGATGATGGAGCCCTTCTGCTTGCACGGCTCCTCCCGCGGGTCGGGCTGCGTGTTCTTCGGCGCCCAGCGCGGCGGACTTACCGCATCCGGCGGCGGCGCATAAGGCCAGTTATGATCCCACGGCGTAAAATGCGGAATCGGTACTCGCCACAAGCTCTTCCCTGCCGTATACAGCGTCGCCAGCTTCTGCTGCTCTTCAGCCGTGATGCCGTACACGCCAAGCTTGGCTGCGTCATCGGCCGTTCCGTCGCCGTCCGTATCGATTTGGGCCGTTCCTCCGTCGACGCTCACAATGCCGATTACGACGCCGTCCAGCGCAGGAATCCACATGCCCGCTTTGCGGTCGTAATACGCATTCGGAACTGCGGTGCCGACAGGGAACTCCAGGAAGTTATCGACATAATGATAGAGCGGCTGGTTGAACGTCACTTCCGTCGCGCCCGCCGCAATCGCCTCGTCGGCGGACAGCTCGACGGCATACGTATAGCCGACGTTCTGCGGCAGCTCGCCCGGCATCGCTTCCTTCCCGTTCGCACCGACGGTGTATTCCGTCGCGCGGAAATGAATTTCCGGCAGCGGCCGAACTGTGCCGTCCGGCAGCTTCATGGTTGCGCTAGTGCCCTTCGGCACCAGCAGGGTAGACGTTCTCGCCCCGTCCTCGTCGCTGACGGTCGTGCCTTGAGCTACCTGCATTTCCTGAGCGTCCGTCAGGTTCAGCACGGTCATTTTCGTATCATAAGGACGGAGCACGACATCCTCGATGGCCGTATACCCCTCCAGCTTCACCTGCTCGGAACGCTGGACCGTCATATAGCCTTCTTTGCCGAACTGCACCGTAAGCATACCCGTACCGTTCACAACCATATCGTAGGCCCCGTCGCTTCGGCTCAGCGTTTGGCCGAACTCGGGATGGTTCAGAATCGTCACCTTGGCGCCGGCCAGCGGCTGACCGTCCGCATCCAGCACTTTGCCCCGCAGGACGGCGGACACCGCCGGACGAATCGCTCCGGGGATAACACCGGCTTGAACGGCTTCAGGCCCGGTGTAGAGGAATTCCGTCTGCTCGCCGAACGACGTCTGGCCCGTAATCGGGATTTCCGGCGCGGATGCGGCCGGATCTGCCGGTATAGCCTGCTTCTGCGGCGTGAGCGTAACAACATTCGATTTGCCCGACTCGTTCCCGTTCGTATCATATGCACTTACCGCAAAGCTGTAGGAGGATCCGTCCGTAAGGCCTCCTGCGGTATACGCGGTCAGTTTGTTAGCGTTGGCCCCGGCATTCCACGTCGTTCCGCCGTCGGTTGACGTGTACACCTTGTAGCCTGCCAAGTCGCTGTCCTCGTTGGCATTCCAGATGAGTGCGGCGCTGCCGTCGACGGCACTGCCGGTCAAGCCCGCCGGTGTGCTTGGCGGCGTCACATCGCCGCTGCTCGGCGTTGCGTTCGCCGATGCAGACTTGGGCGACTCGTTGCCGGACGTGTCGATGGCTGTTACCGCAAACGTGTAAGCCTGACCGTTCGTCAAGCCTGTCGCTTGATAAGATCGGGCGGTGCCTACCGAGATGCCCGCATTCCAGGTCGTCCCGCCGTTAGCGGATACGTACACCTTATAATCCGCGAGATCGCCTTCCGTATTGGCGTTCCAATTGAGCTGCGCCGTCGTATTGCCCGGCGCTGCCGTCAGTCCGGTCGGCGCTGCCGGCGGAACCGTGTCCGGCTCTTCATGCGGGGTAAGCTCCACGCCGGCCGATTTTGCGGATTCGTTGCCGCTTGCGTCATAAGCGGCCAAAGCGAACCAATACGTCGTTTCGTACTGGAGGCCCGACACCGAGTATGCGGTAAGCTGCGGCTCGATTTGGATTGGAGTCGGCGTCCATGTCGTACCGTCTAAAGAAACATACAAATTATACCCGGCCAGATCGTTCTCCGTATTTGCCTGCCAAGTGAGATCCGCTTGGTTCGCGCTTGTCGAGCCTGTGAAGCCTGCAGGTACGGCCGGCGGCGTCGTGTCAGGTCCCGTGTCCCCTTGCGGCTGCGCCGAAACCGAAGTCGACTTGGCCGACTCGTTGCCTGCTTCGTCATAGGCGGTCACCGCAAAAGTGTATTCAGTGCCATTGGTCAAATTGACGACCACATATGTCGTTGCTGCAATACCCTCGGCAGCCGTGGTCCAGGACGCACCGCCGTCCGTGGAGAGATAGATGTTATAGCCCGCGAGATCGCTGCTCGTCACCTCGTCCCAGGTCAGCGTCACTGCCTGGTCCCCGGCTTCCGCCGCAAGATTGGCCGGCACGTCCGGAGGCGTTTGGTCCGGAGCGGCGCTCGGAGTGACGTCAACCGCCGGGGAACGGGCGGATTCATTGCCGACGTGGTCATATGCGGTAATCGCGACTCGGTAGCTGACGCCGTTCGTCAGCCCTTGCAGCTTGAAGGACGTCACTTTGCCGACGTCGATGCCGCTCCGCCAGCTCGTTCCCTGGTCCTCGGACACATACACCTTGTAGCCCGACAAATCCGCGTCGGCATTGGCCGTCCAGCCGAGGCTCGCCTCACTGTCGCCTGCCGCAGCCTGCAGCCCCGCCGGTACGGACGGAGGTGTCGTATCTCCCGGTGTTTGCGAGCCTCCGCCGCCTCCACCTCCGCCGCCGGGACTATGGTTGACTTTGCCGTCCAGCACGGACAGCTCGCCCATTGCGGCCAACCGTCCGGCAGCGGGAGCCTGAACCGTTTCCTTAATGTCGATGATGCGGCAGGAGCAATCCGGCTTGCCGTTCCCACTGCCGCTGTTGCCGTTGCCGTTGCTGTTACTGTTACTGTTACTGTTGCCGTTGCTGTTGCTATTGCTGCTGCTGTTGCTAATGCCGTTACCTTCATCCAAAGCAGCCAGCACGGCTCGAACCTCTCCATTTTCCAAAAGCTTGGCATTCGTCTCCTTGCCGCTTCCGGCAGAAACCGAATCGTCCAGCTCGATCATCGTCAGCCTATAGGTACGCTCCGGCAGCACCTGTGCCTTGAACGTCCCGTCGAGCCCGGTAACTGCATAGAAGGTCGGATTCGTCGTCAGCGTCAAAATAACGCCAGACTCCTCCTTACCCCCATTCCCGGTAACCTTGCCCGTTATGGTCGCCGCTTGCGTCGTACGGATGTCCGCATTAGTGCTGTTCTTGTTGAATTCCACCTGCTGATAGGCGACTACACCGTCTGCGACAGCGTTAATGTCGTAGGCGCCATAAGGCAGCTTCGTTTCGAATCGGCCATTCGCATCCGTCGTGCCTGCGGCCGCATAGCTCCGTTTGCCTTTGGCATGGATTTGCACCGAAGCCCCTGCAAGCGGCTTCGCATCCGGCGTCGTAACGCGCAGCTGCAGTACGCCCTCCTTCTTCTCCTGAGCAGGCTTCCGCTCATCGAGCTTCTTCAAGGAACGGTGCAGCATGACGGCCGCCTCGGCCCGGGTGACGTTGTTCGAAGGCCGGTAGGTGTTGTCCTCGTAGCCCTGGATCACCTGCGCCCTGCTCATCGCCGCAACTGCCGAAGCTGCCCAATCCGGGACCTCAGTCCGATCTTGAAAATCGAGCTGACCGCCCGTGTCGAGCGAAAGCACCCGCTGCAGCATGACGGCAAGCTCGCTCCGGGTGACGGTAAGGCCCGGCCGGAACGTGCCGTCGGCATAGCCTTCGATCAGCCCCAGACGGGATGCGCGGGCGAGCTCCTCCTTGCGCGGATGCTCAAGAAGGTCCGTGAAGACGGCGCTGTCCGCCTTCACCACCGTTTTTCCCGCCGCCTCCGCCAGATGCAGCAGCCATAGCGCCGCATCGCCTCTCGTTAAAGCCATGTTCGGCCGGAAAGCGGCTTGCCCGGCCGCCGGCTCGATGAGACCTTGACGCAGCAGCTCCTCAATCTCCGCCTTTGCCCAGTCGGGCAGCTCTTCTCCGGCCGAAGCCGAAAGGGCTTCCCCTGGAACCGCTTGCGGAAGAACCGCCTCCGCAGCGATTGCCGCAGGCGGCACAGCCGCCGTCTGCAGCAGCAGTACGAATGTAAACCAAATGGACCATTGTCTTCTTAACCAACGGGATTTCATAGAAGCCTCCTCGATTCCGCTATCTCATGCAACAAAATGTATCTCTCCCCATTATGAAAGGGAGCGCGTCATGCGAATAGAGACTGAAAGCGCAAATCACGACATGACTGGTCATCGATTGGACCGTGACTCGTCACGGTGACAGGTATAGACTTGGCGGCGTTGGCGACGGCAATCGGCTTGTCCGCAGGTATTCTTTTCACGGGGCAAAAGACGCATAACGAAAAGAAGCTGCCCAAGCCATATTGGATGACTCGGGACAGCCCTGAAATTAGAATTTATGAGCACCGCATATTTTAATCTTCGCCGCCGCTTCCAGCTTGACGGAAGGCTTGAACAAGCCCGCTATCGTTTTCTTCAGGCCGTCCATGTCCTTTCCTTTCGTCGATTCCAACAATTTATCCAAATCCGAGAACTTCGTCTTTAGCGCCGATTTCGACAGATCCGTCACATCCGCTTGGAACGGGCCTGCACCGAGCTTGGCAATCGGCTTGCCTTCGCCCGGTGCGCACGGGTCCCAGGCTTTGAAATATTTAGCGCCGAGCTCGCCCTTGATCGGACCGTACTGCACTTTCAATGCCGCTTCAGTGGTAATCCCGCCCTCGGCTATAGCCTCGAACGGGTCAATCTCCAGACCGCCGCCGACACCGACGCCTGCCTCCCCGCATGCGGATACCCCTTCTTTATCGATACATACTTTGGCTCCGAGGCCGAGCCCTTCATAGGCCGATGCACCGATACAGAACAAGCCGCACGGGTCGCGCAGATTGACCGGGTTGTTGCCTACGTACACGTAGACATTCGGCTCCCCGCTGTCCAGGAGAATCGGGTCGCGCGCCGTCCACCTGCCTGACAACGGGTCGTAGTCTCTGGCGCCGAAGCGCACGAGTCCGGTCGCCCGGTCCTCCAGTCCCCCTGCATAGCCGATCAAGAGAGCGAAGTCAGGGTTGGAATCGCTGAGCAGCTTGCCGAAGCTGTCGTAGCGCAGCTTCTTCATCACATTGCCGTTCCCGTCCAGCACCTCTCTCGGCGTGCCGACCGAATCGGTCACCGTATAATAGCGCGCTCCGCCGCGGTCGAAGCCGAGAAGCAGACCTTCGTCGTTGTAGTAGTAGTTCGTTACTACACCATTTGTGTCAATAGAAGCCGTGATTAGGTTCGTGAAGTCCGGATGCCCGTATAAATATTTTTCCGATTTCCCGTTACTGTCCACTTTAGCCGTCCTGCGTCCAAGGGCGTCGTAGGCATAGCTGTACATGCCGGGTGCATCCGTACCGTACGCGCTTTCCGTTACTGTTGCCGAGAGCAGCTCACCCTTGATGCCGTAACGGAACGTATTGCCGCCCCTCTTCTGCAGGAAGCCATCGGCATCGAACACGTACTCCGTCCCGCCTACCGATTGCAGATTGCCTTGAGCGTCGTAGCTGCTCGCAACCGGAGCGGATCCGTTCACCTGCGAGGACTTGCGGTTCTTGTTGTCGTCATATTCATAACTCTCGCTGAATGTACCGTCGATTCCGCTGGAAGCCGCAGACTTCAGTTGGCCGTTCTTATCGTACTCGTAATGTGTCAGCTGCGCCCCGCCCCCAACTACCGTTACCGTTTCATCTTGCAGAAGGCCGCGGCCATTGACCGTGTAGTCGCTGCTCGAGCGGAGCTGGCCGTTCCACAAATACTCGCGGCGCTTGATTTTGCCTGCCTCATCGTATTGATTCGAAATCGTGAATTTCCCGTCCGTAACGGACTCGACCAGTCCCGTAGGCTTGCGGACGAACTGGAACGGGCCGAACCTGGTCAGCTGCTCATCGCGGTCCCAGCCGAGCGCGGTGTCCTGCGTAACGGTTGTCGTCTGTCCATACACCTCGCCGGTAACAGTCGTACGGATATTGGTGATATTCGTAATGTTTCTGGCAGTATCGAAGGTATAGTCAAAGGTTGCATTGACGGCGCCCTGCATCTTCATTTGACGAACCTCGGTACCGGAATATTTGAACTCTGTCGACTGCCGGAGCGACGGCTGGCCGGCCTGCTCCGCCACGATCTGACTTACCCGATCCGTCACGTCCTCATAGCTGAACGTGCGCAGCAGGTCATTGTCATTCATGGAACTGATCCGTTTCGCGCCCCCGTCCTCATAACCGTATTGCAGCACTCGCCCGCTTGCGAGAGTCGAGCGGCTCAGCACTCCCGCCGAATTATGCTCGTGCGTAACCCAAGGCGAGCGTCCTTCTTGATCGAAGCTTTCGAATTGATTCAGTTTCGAAAAGTTTTGGTTATATACGGTACCGTCCGGCATCGTCAGCTTCTTCAGCTTGCCGTTGCCGTCGTATTCCTTGCGGTAAATCTGTCCGTCCGGCTGCTTAATCCAGGCAACAAGTCCGGCGTCATCGTAGCCGTACTCCTTCTCATTTCCCGCTTCATCGGTTTCTTTAACCCGCTGATTCAACGTATTGTACGTATAGGTCAAAGAGTGAGCCCCTTGCTGGACCGTTTTCAGTCTTCCGCGTTCATCGAAGGTATAGTTTAGCGGCTCAATCGACTGTCCCGGGTATTCCTCGCGGTAAATGCGCCCTTTGGCATCCAGATAAGACACCTTGACATAGCCTTCGGCGGTCGTTTCCGTATAGGTGCCGGCAGCCGCATCGTACTTGATGCTTGAGGTCGCTCCATTGGCGGTGGTGGACAGTGTCAGCTTCTTCAGTTTGCCCTCGGCATCCTTTTCGATGGTACGCATTTCTTTGTAATCAACCGTGCGTCCGTCCGGTGTCGTTATCTTCATTTCGCTAAGCACCGGGGCATCCATGCCGAATTGAGGATCGCTTCCGAGCTTCTGAACCGCTTTGCTGCCGTCGGCATAGACGATTTCCTTGGAACCGTCCGCTTTGCGGGTCACCATCGACTTGGCGCCGCCGGGATAAGTGATCGTCAGTATGGTATCGGATTCGATTTTACGCGTCTCATAGATGGTCTTGAGGCCTTCCGCATCCGTGAATGTCACGGACATGCCGTCGCTCAGCTCCTGCCGCTCCAGCGTCTTCACGCCGCCGGCGGCGTTCTTCGCTTCGATCAACAGTCCCTCTGCATCGTACTTATACTCGGACTGCTGCCGATTCGGATCGGTGAACGTCTTGAGCAAGCCTTTGTCATCATAGGTCATGTCGTACCGTACGTTACCCGGTCCGACCACTGCCCTTAGCTGACGATCATCGTCGACGGTAAGCACGGTTCTCTGCCCGCCCGAAGCTACGATTGCCGTCGGCAAGCCTAGCGCATCGCGCTCGATCGTCGTCACGTTGCCGTTCGTATCGGCGATGCTGGTCAGACGACCTGCGTCATCGTGGCCAAATTGCTCGAGAACCGCACCGGTGATCGCATGGACGGTTTCGGTGTGGCGTCCCGTCTTCCGGTCGATTCGGGTGGAGGTGACTCCGTCATCTGCCGGAATATCTGCCTTCACGCCGCCGGCGACAACTTGAATGAATTGCCCTCCATACCGCGGATAAATCTCTTTCTTCGCACGGAAAACCAGCTGTCCGTTCGTCCCAATTCCTACCAACTTGAGATAGTCCATGTCGAACCCGTTTTTCCTTACGTATTCCAGAGCTTCCGTATTATCGATGTAGTGAGCCACGCCGTCCGAAGAGATTTTGTAAACATAGCCCCGCTTCTCTTCATACCTCATGACGAACACATAAATATTCTCATAATCATCGATAAATACCGACTTCTCATCCGAATAGAACCGCGCCTTCTTGGCGCTCTTGCCGTCTGCCAGGGCACCTTCCACCGTAGTGCGGTCGATGCTGCCGGCAACCAGCTCCAGCTTGCCGTCCTCTGTGATTCTCCGAATGCGGGTCTTGGCGCCCAAGTTATCCCATACTCCGTCTATGGCGTAAAGGATTCCGTTCGGACTGCTGATCAGATTGCTGTTGACGAGATTCGCCGGGGTAGCCGGACCGCTGTCGGGCCCGCCGGGGACGTTGTACTCGCGATGAATGTCTTTATTGATATATCCGCTCGTATCAAGCCTGTAGTAAACATACTGACTAAAGGTTGAGCCTCCCCTGGCGTCGAAATACAGATTTCCTTCCCGGTCCACGCTGAGGTTCAGTGTATTATTGATCTTGGTGTCCGCCGCCTTCGTGCCGTCCGGGATGACATCCGGGCCTACACCTCCGGGGATCAAACAAGTCCAATCCGCATCGGCGGTTCCTTTCTTCCAAATCCCGTACCCTGAAAATGCAAGATACAAGGTGCCGTCCGTACCGACGACGAGGTGTTCCGGTGTTTGGCCATTCGGCGTTTTGAACGTTGCGATCTTCCGCGAAGTTTTGTCCGCAGTGACCTGTACAACATAGAGCTCGTTCCGAAGCACCTGATTATTCTCGAATTTATTGAGAATGAAGTAAGAGCTATTGCCCGCGAAGGCATAGACGTCGGGGTTCGTAACATACTGCCCCTGGCCACCCTGCGGCTGAATCGGGCCGTACAGGCCGTTGTCCTTCTTCAGAGCCTCGCCGTCGCCGGTTTGCAGCGTCATCGATTCGCTGTCGAACCAATTGTGCGAGCTGATGCTCCATCCCGCCACGCCGCTTTCCTCATAAGGATTAACGGGGCTTCTGAGGAAGCCTTCGTATACCTGCGGGAGAACGATATCAGAGGTTAACTCCCGGGGCTGCCCCGTCCCGATCATATATCCGGCAGATATCCGGTTCCAGCTGGATTGGAATTGGGATTGCGAAGCGTAGTAGACCAGACCGTAATGATAAGAGACCGTGATTCGATATGGGAATTCTCCAACATGCTTGCGGCCGTATCCGTCCATACCGTCCCAATTGAACGTGAACGTTTGATTCGGGGCTTTCGGCATCGTCTTCGTGATGACCTTGCCGGCAAGCTCTACCCGGACCGTAATGGCCTTCAACGTCCCCGGCAGCGCAGACGGTCCGGTAACCGGCACTTGCACCGTAGATTTGGCGAGATACCCTTCGGTACGGTCGCTTTGATACCTCAGCTTGTAAGGAGTACCCGCTACCGGGATTTCTTCTCCGAGCGATTGGTCCAAACAACCGATAATGGAACCGAGCTGCTCGCACGCCTCTTCCAGCGTCAGCTCACGCGGCTCTTCACGCGGCGGATTGACTGCATCAGGCGGCGGTCCGTACGGCCAGTTATGATCCCACGGGGTAAAATGCGGAATAGGCACCCGCCATACGCTTTGCCCGGCCGTGTATAAGCCGGCCAGCTTCTGCCGCTCTTCGTCCGTAATCTCGTATTTGGACAGCTTCGATGAGTCGTCGGCAGCGCCGTCACCGTCGGTATCGATCTGCGCAGCACCTCCGTCCACGTTCACAATACCGATAATGATACCGTCTAGCGCAGGGACCCATCGGCCGGCCTTTCGATCGTAATACGCATTCGGCACCTTCACACCGACCGGAAACTCCAGGAAGTTATCCACATAGTGGTACAACGGTTTACTAAACGTGACTTCCTCCGCCCCCGCCGCAACGGCTTCGTCAGCCGATAATTCTACGGCGTACGTGTAGCCGACGTTCGGCGGAAGCTCGCCCGGCATCGCCTGCATGCCCCTTGTTCCAACCGTATACTCCGTCGAGCGAAAATGAATCTCGGACAGCGGCTTCACCGTACCGTCAGGCAGCTTCATCGTCGCAGTCGTGCCTGCCGGTACCAGCACCGTGGAAGTGCGCGTGCCCTCCTCATCGGTGACCGGCGTACCTTGAGCGATCTGGATGTCCGTTGCGTTCGTCAAATTCAGCACCGTCACCTTCGCATCATAGGCTTTCAGCACCACATCCTCGACCTGTGTATATTGTTCGTGAACGGCCGCAGCGAAGCGCTGCACGGTCATGTAACCCTCTTTGCCGAACTGAACGGTATGCATCCCCGTCCCGTTTACGACGAAATCATAGGCTCCATCCGAACGGCTTAACGTTTGGCCATATTCCGGATGGTTGAGGATCGTAATCTTGACACCGGCGAGAGGCTGGCCGGCGGCATCGGATACGGTCCCTTTCAGAACGGAGGCTATGGCCGGCTGAATAGTTCCGGGAATAACGCCTTGCTGCACGGCTTGAGGACCGTTGTACAGGAATTCGATCTGCTCGCCGAACTTTGTTGGACTCGTCAGCGGAATCGGCGTTGCCGAGGCTGCCGGATCTTCCGGAATCGCCTGCTTCTGCGGCGTAAGCGTAATGCCGGTGGATTTGGCCGATTCGTTGCCATTCGTGTCGTATGCGGCGACGGCGAACGTATAGCTTGTGCCGTCCGTCAGGCCTGTGATTTGACGCGTGCTCAGCGACTTCACATCCAGACCCGCATTCCAGGTGGCTCCGCCGTCTGTAGACGCGTACACCTTGTATCCGCCCAGATCCGCTTCCGAGTTAGGAGTCCAGGTAAGGGCCGCAGTGCCGTCAACGGCGCCTCCAGTGAGTCCCGCCGGCGTACTTGGCGGCGTCACGTCTCCGTTCCCCGGCTTTGCATGTACCGGCGCCGACTTCGCGGATTCATTGCCGGCGTTGTCGATGGCTGTGACGGTGAAGGTATAGGTTTGCAGGTTCGTCAGGCCGGTGACCAGGTATGCGTTGGCATTGCCTGCCGAGGTCCCCCCGTTCCAGGCTGCACCGTTATCCGTAGACATGTAAACCTTGTAGCTCGCCACATCCGCTTCCGTGTTATAGCTCCAGCTTAGCTGCACCCTGGCATCTCCCGGCGTCGCGGCAAGTCCGGTCGGTGCGGCAGGAGGCTGGGTATCCGGCTCCTCATGCGGCGTCAGCTGCACGATATTCGATTTGGCCGATTCATTGCTCCTGACGTCATAGGCTGTTACCGCAAAATTGTACGTCGTTTCGTAGTTGAGATCAGGGTACGAAACCGATGTGGTCTGCGGCGTGACGTCGGCGTATTCGATCCAGCCAAAGCCGCCTTCGATGGATACGTAGATTTTGTATCCGCCGAGGTCGGTTTCCTGGTTGGCCTGCCAATTCAAGTTCGCCTGATTGCCGGTCAGCGTACCGGTAAGGCCCGTGGGAACGGCCGGCGGCGTCGTATCGGGCTCTGTGCCGTTCTGCGGCGTTGCCGTCACCCTTGCTTGGCCGGATTCGGCTTTGTTCCGGTTGTAAGCGGACAGCAGGAAGGCGTAAGCCGTATTGTTCGTCAAACCGGTCCATGTCAAAGACGTATCGGTTCCGGCGTCACGGACTTCATAGTAGGACTGTCCTTCGTCGTCCGCCGACATGGCGATAACCGAGTAACCCTGAGTATAGGCATCCCCGTTGGGCTGCCAGGTAAGCAGAACCTGGCCGTCGCCGGGAGTGGCGATGAACCCTTGCGGCATTGGCGGCACAGGCAGCGTCGGCTGTGCCGTCGTCGGCGTCGAACGGGCCGACTCGTTGCCGGATGTATCGTAAGCGGACACCGCGAAGGCGTATTCGGTATTGTTGATCAAATTCGCGATCTTGTACGTTGTCTCCAATATTGCGTCTGCCGCTAAACTCCATGTCGTGCCATTGTCTGTGGAGAGATAAATTTTATACCCTCCCAAGTCGTGGTCAGGCACAGCGCTCCAGCTCAGCTCGACTTCTCTGTCGCCGGGAGCTGCGGTCAGGCCGGTTGGGATCCCCGGAGGCGTCCGATCCGGTTCGGGGGACGGTGTCACGGCGACCGGAGCGGAACGAGCCGATTCGTTGCCGTAGTTGTCGTAAGCCGTTATCGCAATGCTATAGCTGACGCCGTTCGTCAGCTGCTGCAGCGTGTACGCCGTCACCTTGCCAACACTGACTGCGGTTCGCCACGTCGCTCCCCGGTCTTCGGATACGTAAACCTTGTATCCGGCCAGGTCGGCGTCGCTGTTGGCCGTCCAAGCGAGAGTCGCTTGCCGGTCCCCCGCTGCTGCCTGAAGGCCGGCCGGGATCGCCGGTGGCGTCACATCTCCCGGACCTTGAGAGCCACCCCCGCCCCCTCCGCCGCCGCTCGGCGTGTAGACCTTGCCGTCCAGCATGGACAACTCCCCGATTTCCTTCGATCGTCCCGCTGCGGGTGCTTGCACGGTTTCTTTCAGATCGATGATGCGGCAGGAACAGGATGGTCGAGTTGGAGCCTTGTTGGTGGTGGTGTTGCTGCTGTTGCTGCTGTTGCTGCTGTTGCTGCTGTTGCTGTTGTTGCCCGTTCCGGCCCCATCCAAGAAGTCCAGCGCGGCTTGAACCCGCTCTTCCTCCAGCTTCGCCGCGTCGGCGCCATCCAGATCCAAGTCGACCATCGTCAGCTTATACTCACGCTCGGGCAGAACGTGGGCCTTGAACGTCCCGTCAAGCCCGCTCACAGCGTAGAAGGTCGGATTCGTCGTCAGCGTCACAATTACACCCGGCTCAACTTGCCCGCCATTGCCGGTAACTTTCCCCGTTACAATGGCAGCTTGCGTCGTCCTGATTGCAACCGTATTGCTGTTTTTGCCGAAAACCGTTTGCTGATACGCGACAACGCCGTCACCGACGATGTTCATGTCATAAGCTCCATAGGGCAGCTTCGCCTCATACCGTCCGTCAGCACCGGTTACGCCCGCTGCGACGTAGCCGCGCTTGCCTTTAGCATGGATTTGCACAGAAGCGCCTGCCAGCGGCTTTCCATCCGGCGTACTCGCGGCGATGCTCAGTATCCCTTCCTTTGGTTCGGGGGAACCCGGCTTCCGCTCATCGATCTTCTTCAAGGACCTGTGCAGCATGACCGCCGCCTCGGCGCGAGTGACCTGATTGTCAGGCCGGTAGGCGTTATCCTCATAGCCTTGAATAATTCCCGCCCTATTCATCGCCTCGACGGCGGATAGCGCCCAAGCTGGAATCCGGGCGCCGTCCGTGAAACCGGACTGCCCGGAACCAGCAGCGTCCAATGCAAGCACACGCTGCATCATCACGGCGAGCTCAGCCCGCGTTACCGTCCGGCCGGGCCGGAGCGTGCCGTCCTCATAGCCTTCGATCAGCCCCAGCCGGGCGGCCTGCTCCATCTCCGCTTTGCGGGGCTCGTCTGCAAGATCGGTAAATGCCGGGGCGTTCAGCTTCACATCGCCCTTCTCCGCCGCTTCCGCCAGGCGAAGCAGCCATAGCGAGGCATCGCCGCGGGTCAGCGGCCGATTCGGCTCAAACGCCGGATTCCCTGAAGCGGGCTCAATAATTTGCTTGTGCAGCAGCTCCTCAATCTCCGCCTTCGCCCAGCTCGGCAGCACTTCACCGGTAGGATTCGGGGAAGGCTGGGAAACTGCCGGCAGCTCTTCTGCGATGGCGGCAGGCGGAACTGCAGCTGTCTGCAGCAGCAATAACAATGTAAACATAACGGACCATGGTCTGCGCATCCAACGGGATTTCATATAAGCCTCCTCGATCTGCAACTTTGCAACAAAATGTATCCCACCCTAATTATCGTAGGGAGATCAGATCGGGAATAGAGACTGAATGCGCAAATCTTGCGGTGACCCGTAATGAAGTCGAGCCGTGATTCGTCATGGCGAGTTGATCGTGAATGATTGCTTAGTCCTAATAAGACGGCCGATTCAAGGCGATGGAAAACAGCGCGGAATGACTATATCCTGAACGTCAACGGCCGGCATAACCTTTTGACTAGATGGACTTTGACGGACATAACTCCGTTTTTCCCTTCCAAAATAAAAACACCCTGACCGCAAGGTCAAGGTGCAAACAAACAACCATCCATTTCTTCTATCATATCGGCACCGCGTTCTGCCCCAGCCCTGCCGGCAGCAGCCTCCCGGCGTCGGCGGCTTTATTTTTCATGAGCGCGCACGATTTCCCTTAATTCATGCCAAGACGTAATCCGCGGAATTTCCAGATGCTTATTGTAGGGGTTATCCTTCGCATACACGGCAAGCTGCAGACCGGACAGCGTGTTCAGCACAGCAGGTTTATCGTCAAAATAATAATCCAATCCAAGCCGCTCGATAATATGAACCTTCTCCGTATCCTCCATACCGCAATAAAAATGTTCACCGCGCACGGGGAAGCCGTTTTGCCGGAGCCACTCCAGCGTACGGGCGCAGTATTCCTTCGCTCTGGCCGTGATGTAATACACCTCGTGTCCTTGCTCCGCCAGCTCCTGCAGCACTTCCACGGCGAACGGAAACGGGGGGCAACTCGTGAAATAGATGTCTTCCCTCAGACTGTTCCACATCTCTTTGCCCTGCTCCCGCGTAAGACCGAACGGCTCATGGATTTCAACCGACGCCAACGACTGGAGCACCTCGTCTCCCAGGTCCACTCCCAATTTCCTCTTATACAGCTCAAACGCATAGCCCCGCAGGTTGATCAGCGTGTCATCGATATCGAATCCGAATTTCATCGCGGTCCCTCTGGATATACCGGGTACCCGACAAACTTAAAATCTTTGCCGAGCGTCTGCACGCTGACGTCGGAGAGCTCTACGGCTTCGCTCATTTTCTCCAGGCCGGTCCCCGCCAGGAACGTCGGCGCATTCCGGCCGCCGATCAGTTTGGGAGCGACGTAAACAATCACCTTGTCGACGAGCTTTTGTTCAAAGAACGAGCCGTTAATTTCGCTGCCGCCTTCAATCAGCAAGGAGGAGATCAGCTGCTCGCCTAAAAGCTTAACGACTTCGGACGGGTCGACCCTGCCTGTGCGCTCTGTGACAAAGATTTTGACCCCTGCAGCCTCCAGCGCCTTTCTCTTATCGGGATCATGGGACGGTGTCGTAAACACCCAGGTCGGTGCCTCGCCATCCGTTACCACTCTTGCCTCCAGAGGGAGCCGTAACGTGGAATCCAAAATAACGCGCACCGGATTCCGGCCGTTCGGCAATCGGGTCGTCAGCTGAGGATCGTCATGGAGCACGGTTCCGACGCCGACAAGGATCGCCGCATTCTGATTGCGCAGCAGATGGACGTCTTCGCGGGCCGTTTCGGACGTAATCCATTTGCTGTTCGAAGTATAGCTGGCAATCTTCCCGTCCATCGTGACGGCTGATTTCAACGTGACGAACGGCGTCTTCCGAACGATAAACTTGTTGAACACTTCATTCATCTTCCGGGACTCTTCTTCACATACGCCGACGATGACCTCGATGCCCGCCTCCTCCAGGATGCGCACCCCTCTGCCCGATACTAACGGGTTAGGATCCAGCGTGGCAATGACTACCCGCTTGATCCCGGCTTCAACGATGGCTACGGCGCATGGGCCTGTTCTACCGTAATGGGAGCAAGGCTCGAGCGTCACATAGATGGTCGCCCCGCGGGAGTGCTCCCCGGCCATGCGAATCGCATGAATTTCGGCATGGGGCTCGCCTGCCTTCATATGTACCCCGACACCTACGATCCGGTTATCGTTCACAATGACGGAACCGACGAGCGGGTTCGGGTCCGTCTGCCCTTTCATGGCAGCCGCATTCTGCAAAGCCAGCTTCATATAAAATTCGTGGTTAGTCATTGTTGCAGCATCCTTCTTCTTCTTCTTCACCCATATGTCCGGACCGTTCGACCTTGGTCTTCAAATACTTCTCATTGTACTCGGATACGTCACCCCACAGCTGTACCCGATCTTCCACGTCCAGACCCGCATTGGTGAGCGCGTCCAATTTTTTCGGATTGTTCGTAATCAGCGTCACCGGCTTGGTCCGCAGCGCCTCCAGCACCTTGATCGCATCGCCGTAATCGCGGGAATCGTCGACAAAACCGAGCTGAAGATTCGCATCCACGGTATCGTAGCCGTTTTCCTGCAAAATATAAGCCATCGCTTTGCTGAAGAGGCCGATGCCTCTGCCTTCGTGGTTGGCCAAGTAAAATAACGCGCCATGCCCGTGCTCGACAATATGCTTCATCGACTGCTTGAGCTGGTAGCCGCAATCGCACCGCTTGCTGCCGAAAATATCCCCGGTATGACAGATCGAATGGAACCGGATTAAGGCACGCTCGGCGTTCGCAAAATCGCCGTGAACGAGCACGCTCGATTGCTGCATTTCGGCTAAATTGATGTCGGATAATTTGGCGACGATGCGTTCGACGTCATCCGTCTCCTCGCGGCAATTGAGCCAGCAGTACCACTTAAATTCCACCGTTTCCCCATACAGGTTGACCGGCAGCTTAATCGGGCCGACAAGATAAATGGATTTTCCCTGATCGGAAGGGATCCGTTGGATTTTTTCAGATAATAGAGAAATGACTTTAGGATCGAAATGTTTGACAGCTGGCATAGGAACGTCTCCTTTGATGAACCGAGTAAAATGTCCGACAAATGCTTTAAGATTAGTTTGTGTCAATGATGCCATTCTATGTAAAATTTGTCCATACCAAATAACCTGAATATTCTTTGCGATTGTGTAAAAACGTGCCGCTTACCTTGACGAAATCGGGTAGAATAATATAATTAACTTACAAAAAGTAATTATAATCATCGACAGCGAAAATAACAAGGAGGGTCGGCCGGATGAATTTCCATCGTGAGCCTTGGACATATGTCGGCCAAGTGAGTCTGAAGGTGCAAAGCTTAGAGCGGTCGCTGGCGTTTTACCAAGAGGTGATCGGATTCCGGGTATTGAACCGAACCGATAGCAGCGCCCAGCTGACCGCCGACGGCAAGAAAGCGCTGCTGTCGATCGAAGTGCCGGAGGACGCCGTGCCTAAGGCAGGGAGAACGACAGGGCTGTATCATTTTGCGCTTCTGCTGCCGTCGCGGGCGGATTTGGCTCGGATCGTGCGTCATTTTGCGGAGAACGGCGTGCAGCTCGGCGCTTCGGATCACTTGGTGAGCGAAGCTTTGTATCTCTCCGATCCGGACGGGAACGGGATTGAAGTGTACCGGGACCGAGACCCTTCGGAGTGGGCGTGGAGAGATAGCGAAGTGGCGATGGCGGTCGACCCTCTCAACTTCCAGGACCTCCTCACCGCCGGAGGGCAGCAGCCTTGGGACGGCTTGCCGGCCGGGACGGTCATGGGGCACATTCATCTACATGTGTCCGAGCTGCGGAGGACCGAGGAGTTTTACATTAAGGGATTGGGATTCGACGTTGTGGCCCGGTTCGGCAGTCAAGCTTTGTTCATATCGACCGGCAACTATCATCACCATATCGGATTAAATACATGGAACGGCGTGGGGGCGCCCCAGCCGCCGAAGCATAGCGTCGGACTTGCGTCGTTCACGCTCGTGTACCCGAATGAAGAAGCCCTGTCGCGGGCCGCAGCGAGCTTGACCGCTATCGGCGCGGACGCCTGGCAGGAAGACGGCGCCCTAACGACCGCCGACCCGTCCGGCAATCGTATTCGATTGCTCGCGGAGAGGGGTAATGAGGGGCGTCGGCTGCGTTAGCGATGTAAAACATCGTTACGGCGGTTGGTCACGGCGGCTGCTGGCGCTTTAGCGATGCGAAACATCGTTAAACGGCAGGTCCCGTAACAAAATCAAACCCATGAGGCCGGTTGAGCTTCATGGGTTTGTTTACTTACCGCTGCTGCAGGTCCGCCCGGAAATCCGTCGGCGACATGCCCGTAACCTTCTTGAAGACGCGGCTGAAATAATTCGGGTCGTGATACCCGACCTCAAAGCAAATTTCCTTCAGGCTGAGCTCGGGGTCTCCGGCGATCAGCTCCTTGGCCCGGTTGATGCGCAGGCGGGTGACGTAGTCGATGAACGTCTCCCCGACATGCTGTTTAAACAGCTTCGAGAAGTAAAACGGGCTCAAGCTCACATACTCCGCCGCCTGCTCCATCGACAGCTCCTCACGATAGTGCTCGGCGATCCACGCCTTGGCCCGCTCCACCGCGCCGGCGGCGTGGCCCGTCGGCTCGGCGGCACCCGCACCGGCAGCGCCCGCCGCGCCCGCGGTACCGGCGCCCCCGGTGCCGCCTCCGGCCCGGACGGCGGCTCCCGAGCCGCCGCCGTCTCCGCCACCCCGCCCCTCCGCGCCAAGGGGCGGCACCGGTTCGCCTGCGGCGCCGAGGCTCACGCCGAGCCCCGCGGCGGCCGCGCGGTACGAGCGCCGCAGCCCGTCCAGCCCTGCCTGGACGGGCCCGGCGGCGGCTCGTACCGCCACGCCGAGCTGCTCGGCGAGGAACGCGCTCGCGCGCTGCGCCAGCTCCTCCGGCTGCAGCGCGCCCGCGCTAACGGCGGCGGCGCCCCGGCCGCCGCCAAACCCGCCGCCGCCATCGTCGGCGGCAGCCCCGCCCGTGCTCGCCCCGCCGCCGAGCACGAACACCGCCGCGTGACCCCCGACGACCGGGCTCACGAGGCAGCGCAGCCGCGCGGCATTCGCCCAGCGCCGCAGCAGCAGCGCAAGCCGCCGGGCGTCGGCGCCGGCATCCGCCAGTACGGCGAAGGCCGCGCCGTCGGCCGCCTCCAGCTCGACCAGCTCGGCGATGCGCTCCAGCTCCGTCTCCACGACCCCGCCGGACATGAGCAGCACCGCCAGCTCGCTCTCCGCAAGGGGCAGCAGCTGCAGGAGCTTCTCCTCGCGCCGCAGCTCCTCGTCCCGCCGCTCGCCCTCCTGCTCCAGCTCGCGGACCAGCCGCTGCAGCACCGCCACGACCTGATCCCGCTTCGCCGGCTTCAGCAAGTACTCCTTGACCCCGAGCGACACGGCCTGCTGGGCGTACGAGAAGAAATCGTACGCCGTAACCAGCACCATCTTGAGCTCGGGCTGCTTCTCCTTCATCTGACGCAGCGCCTCGAGACCTTCGATCCCCGGCATCTTAATATCCATCAAGACAATATGCGGACGGAACTGCTCCGCCCGCTGGATCGCCAGCCGCCCGTTCTCCGCATGCATAATCTGGAACATGCCCGGCATCATCCGCTCCACAATAAACTCCAAGCCTTCCCGCTCCAAAGCCTCGTCGTCGGCAATCAACAGCCGATACACCATTACGTCCCCCTCCCCTCATCAAGCTTCCAAGGCGCCCGAATCGTAACCGTCGTCCCGCTCCCCGGCGCACTCTCGATCGAAACCAAATCGTCCATGCCGTAAAACAGCTGCAGCCGCCGGTACACATTCCGCGTCCCAAGCCCCGTCGACTGCCCGCGCGAGCCGTCGTTTTTGGCCTTCTGCCGCGCAGCTTCCGGCGCACCGCCCGCAGGCGCCTCTGCGGAACGGCTTGCGGTTAAGCCACCACCGCCACTCCGGCCGTTCCCCCCGCTTACGCCACTACCGCGACTCCCGCCGTTCACGCCATTCTCGCCGCTACCACCGTTTGCGCCAGTTCCGCCATTCGTTCCGCTCCCGGCCCCCCCGCCGTTCGCAACCGCCTGCGCCTCCTCGGCAAAGCCCGACTTCACCGCCAGCAGCCGCTCCCGCGTCTCGTCGCTCATCCCGGCGCCGTTGTCGGACACCGCAATGATGACCCATCCGTCCTCGCGGCGTATGCGCAGGCCGATCCGGGCCCCCGACTCCATGCGCTCGATGCCGTGGACGAAAGCATTTTCCAGAATCGGCTGCAGCGTCAAGCACGGAATCGGCAAATCCAGCGCCGCCTCCTCAATGTCCGTCTCGAACACCACCCGGTCGCGAAACCGCGCCTGCTGAATCGCAAAATACTCCCGCGCATGCTCCACCTCATCCCGCAGCGTCACCGGCGTATCCAGCTTGCGCAGATTGTACCGGAGCAGGTTCGACACCGACACCGTCAAATCGCTCGTCCGGTCCGCCCCCTCCAGCAGCGCCAGCTTCGATACGACATTCAGCGTATTGAACAAAAAATGCGGATGAATCTGCGACTGCAGCGCCTTAATTTCCAGCTCCTTCACCAGCCGGTCCTTCTCCGCCATCTCCTGCTTCTGCGCCAGCAGCTCCTGGAGCGACGACAGCATATGCCGGAACGACCGCGTCAAAATCCCGATCTCATCCCCCGTCTGCGTAGCCGGCGGCTTCACGTCCAGATTGCCCTTGGCGATCTGCACCGCCACATGAACGAGCTGGGCGATCGGCTTCGTAATCGAACGCCCCAGCCACCGCGCGAACACGACGCACAGCAGCACATCGACCGCAAGCAGCCCGAGCCCCAGCAGATTCGTCCGGTTCGTATACACGAGCATGCGCCGGTACAGCGGCTCATAGAAGCTCAGCTCGCGGTCCACGAGCCGCTGGTTTTCCTCCTGAATATACCCCGCCGTCCGTTCCGCTTCCTCGTACTGCAAGGAATAGCTGCTCTTTTCCGTACGGTACATGATCCCGATCACCGCTTCCTCCGCCTCGAGGAACGTCGTCACCATGTTGTGGAAATTTTTCGCCGCCGCCGCTCGCTGCTCGGTCCGAATCTGCTCCTCAAGCTGCTTGCGCAGCCGCTCCAGCTCCTGCTTGCGGTCGAAGAACGCCGCATAGGCGGCCGTATTTTGATCAACCAGGTAGTTGCTGAGCAGCCGTAAGTTATCCTCGGTAAAATTGGCCACCTGCTTATACAGCAGGATCCGCTCCATCATCAGCGTATAGCTGACCTGAATCGTGCGCGAGCTCTGGTAAATGAAATACGTGACGAGATTCATCAGCACAACGAGCGTCAGCAGAAACGCAAACAGCTTCGTCCGAATGCTCACGGCTCCATCACCCCTACGTTGGAGCGGTCCAACACTTCGTGGGAGGTAAAATGATACGGCGCCAGCTCTCCGCTCCCAAAGTAAGCGTGCAGCTGCCGCACCGCCTCCCGCCCCATCTCTTCGGGCTTCTGAATGACGGTCGCGACGATTTCCCCCTTCGCGATGGCCGCCTTCGTCTCCTCCAGATCGTCGAAGCCGAAGATCCGGACCCGGTCCTGCATCCCGAGAACCTTTACCGCCTGCAAAATACCGACCGCATCTAGCGCGCTCAACCCGACCATCACGTTAATGTCCGGATGCTCCCGCAGCAGACTCTCCGCCGCCTGCGCCGCCTGGATGCGCGAAATGTTGGACACCGCTACGCCCGCAATCGGCATATACGGCTCCGCACCCACGGCAGCCTTGAACCCTTCAAGCCGCTGCTGCTGATTCGCCGCTTCCGCGCTGCCGATAATGACGCCGATCCGGTTGCGCATTGCGGCGCCCGGCTCCTTCCGCAGCGACTCGATCACGACTTCGCCCAGCTTATGTCCCGAAGCCCGGTTGTCCGTACCTACATAAGTAAGGCGGCTGCTGTCCGGCGAATCCGTATCGACGGTGATCACCGGGATATGCCGTTCGATCGCCTTGTTAATGAGACGCTTATATTCATCCGTATCGACGCCCTGAACGAGAATGCCGTCCACGCGGGAGGCAATCATCTTGTCCAGCAGCTTCGTCTGTTCCATCGGATTCAGCCGGAACGGACCGACATACTCAAGCTCCATATTATAATCCTTCGCCGCTTCTTCCGCCGCCTTGCCAATCGTGCGCCAGAACGGGTTGTCGAGCTCCTGCGAGATCAGGACGACGTGGTGGCGGTACGCTTTGCTTTGCTGTCCGGCGTCGGCCAGCTCGCTGACGATTTCGGATATTTTCAGGTAGGAATAGCCAAACTGCCCGAGCAGGAACAGAAACAGCAAACCGAGCGCACTAAGCGCCATCGTCCCTCTGCGGTCGTTCATGCGTCATCCCTCCTCATTGGTTGCGTTTACATACATGAATATTATATATCCCCGGTCAAGGGGGGGGGATGCTTGGATTGTGCCTGCTAATGAGCCGGCCATGTTTTCACCTCTAAGATTGTCCACTTTTTGAAAAAGATATCGGACCATAATGTCCATTCCGGAGAGACACGTCACTCATTGCCGTCGTTATCGATGATGCTCGGGTCAATTAATAGCGCCTGAGCCTGGCCTGTCTCCTGTACGTGGACACTTGTCATGGATTTGTCTTTCAAATAGTGGACAATGGCACATGCATCCACCGCCCCGCCACTGTCGGATTCGTTAAAGCTCAGGCTGATGGAGAAGAAATACAAAAAAACCGCGGCAGCCTGGACCGGAACATCAAGCCCACACTACCGCGATTGGACGGGTACTTTACCTAGCATACAAATCACTTTTAAAGTCCCCACTAACTCAGCGACCGCCTCATAAAAGCCGCCAGATCCTCGGACGTAAACGGACTCGGCTTTTGCGTAATCGTACTGCCGACCCGCAGCCCGTACAAAATCACAGCGAACATCTCCGCGGTTATGCCGCTCTCGACTTCGGCCGGTATGACCCCATGCAGCTTGCCGATTTCAATCCATCTTGTACAGGTCTGCATCGTATAGCCGTACACTTCCTGCACGATTTCCGCAACCTTCGGATTATCCATCTGCCCCAGTAGATAAATAAAGATCAAGTTGGTCACATTCTGATGATTGGAGGACTGCACCATACCCTCCGCAATCAGCTGCAGGGGATCGCCCAGTCCAGATCTCCGGGGGTCATTGACAACTTCCGTGAACCGCTCGTTTATCTGTTCGATACGGGACTTCAATATCAGCCCCAGCAATTCGTCTTTGCTCGATACATAGTGGTAGATGGCGCCTTTGGACAAACCCGTCTCACGAATGATATCCTGGAGCGTCGTTTGCCTGCAGCCCTTCTCCTTAATCAGCTTCTCTGTAGCGTCCATGATGGTATGAAACGTCGTGTTTCTGGTTGTCATAGCCCATCACCATTTCCTGTAAGATTATCGTTCATTCGGAAGTACCCCTACTCTACCATACCGACCCCCGGTTTACAAAAACGGAACTGCATGTTTGCTGGCTTCAGAACTTGCTTTAAGATTCTGTTTTATCGATCATCTGTTTCAATTTGTTTTGAGAATGCCGCCGATAGTAGATGGTCCAGACGATAGCGAAGCCGATGAAGCCGTACATCACAAAGTTGGATACCGCAAGGAACTCGGAAACCGTGAGCCGGTACACAAGAATCGTGCGCACGATCGCTTCACCTAACAGCGAGATTCCCCACACGGCCGTAATGAGCCGCAACACAAAGCGAAAATACGGGTATTTCCATCGGGAAGAAAAGGCTGCTGCCCGCTCCGGATCGCTGCCAACCGTGAACCGCATAGCAAAGTAGAAAATCAGCGGCCGCGGAAACAACAGGGAGATTAGAAAAATAAGTCCCATAATCGCGGTAACTAATGACTCCCGCACCAGGAGAAGCTGCTCATTACCGCCTAGCGTGACCATGAGCAGACCGAGGGCGAAGCTGATGAGCATGAACACAGCGAACACATCCAGCTTCCGGCGCTTGATGAGACTGTACAAATTATCGAACAGCGGAATGATCGTTGCAATGGTCAATGCATGGATGCTGCTCATATGCGAGCGCAGCAGCTCGTAGACAAGAAGCGGTAAAGCCCCGTTAATCAACAGCGTCATAAGGATGCCGAGCACAATGCTTTTTCTGGTCGCTGCGCTTGCCTGTGTCGTTGGGATCATGAGAATCAAGTCCTCCATTCATCGTTTACAGTTTTTTTTCATAGCATTGATAAGGTTCTTTGCGAAACGGATACCGGATCAGCCCTACTTTGGAGTAGCCCGCTCGCTCATACATCTGAAGGGCAGCCGGATTTGCGGTATAAGCGTCCAATCGGATGCTGGTGCAGCCTTGCGCCCTTGCCTGCTCCTCGGCAAAATACAGAAGCTGCTTGCCGATTCCTTGCCCCTGATGCTCCGGATGGACGGCCAGCCGATGAATGACGGCCGGACGGCCGCCTCCTTCCTGCCACGGAAGGCTGTCATACTGAGCGCTCTGTTCTTCATTAATAACGACAGCGCCCACACACAATTGATCTCGCATCGCAACATACATCTGCTTGTTCTTGACATCCTTAGAGACGACCCACCGGTTCGGATAAAACAAGTCCCATTGGTAAACCCCCTTCTTCCTTAGATGACGGGTAACGGACCTAAACAGCCGCATGATTACGCCGATCTGATGGTTCGATGCGGAAACGATGTTCAATTAGTCCTCACGCTCCTTTGGTTTCGCCGTCTTTCAACCGCGCGTTCCCCCGTAACATATAAGCCAATTTACTGAGCTTTACGCGATATCGACCCAATCGTACATACCGACCGTCGGTCTTATATCTCCATAATACAGACCGTCGGTCGGTATGTCAACGGCCGAAATGGCGAATCAGTGATATTTTTTAAAATCGACACTATTTTCCACGTTCCCTGCCGGTCCGCCTGCATTCGGCAAAGTTAACAATAACGCCCGATAATGCTATAATGACGAGGATATGGTTATACCCAAGATGATACTTATGCCAATGAGGGATTCCTTTTGCGATTGTCGACATTATTCAGCCGGCGGACGCCGCTGTATGCGGTTCTGATCGCGGCCGTCGTGCTGATCGCGCTATTCACGCTGCACAAGGAGGAGCGCGTCCGGCTGCTCTACGCGACCGCAGGCGGCGCTTACGACCCTTCGGCTTACGAGCAGCTTCGGCAGTCGCTGGTAGCGAATCTCGATGTCGAACGGCGCGATTGGAGCCGCCTGAGCGATCGCGAGCTGCGGCGCTACGATGCCGTCTACCTCGACCCCGGGCTGCATACGGCGCAAGGCTTGCCGGGCGCGGAGCGGCTAAGCGGGTATGTACGGCAGGGCGGACACCTGTTTCTCGAAAATATTTTCGCCGCCGACGTTCCGCTCGAGCTGCTGGGCGCAAGCCAGCTGGTGCCGGTGCCGAGCCCCGGCGAGAAGCCGGCGTTCCGCTATCCGGCGGTCGATGCCGACCTGGTGCCGATGCAGCAGGTTTACCGGCTGTTCAGCGATAATTTCTTCAAGCGGACGACCATGAGCGATATGCCCGGCTTCGCTTGGGGAACGGGCGTGAAGCCTTCGACGGCGCTGACGATGGTGGAGCTGAACGGTCTGTCCGTCGTGACGGTGAATGCGTACGGCAGCGGCAGCGTGCTGCTGTCGAGCGCGTTCCTGCCGAACCGGTATTTCATTACCGGATACGATCTCGTCAGCGGGATGGATCCGGGGGCCGGCTTTAACGCTTTGGAGAAGCGGTATAACGAAACGAAGACGAAGCCTGCTCAGGGGACGGCTTATTTCGATAAGTCCAAGCTGCCGCTGGAGCCGTACTTCCACTTCGCTTTCGCTGCGGCGGGCGCGCAGTACCGGACGGAATACGTCTCGTTCGTCTCGAAGCGCAAGCTCGGTCTGACGGTGAAGAAGGTGCTTGGCCCGTACGGCAGGCCGGCGATGGCTTATCAGAACCATTTTGAAGCGCTGCCTGCGATTCGGGACTTGAACGGCATTCAGTGGGCCGAGATTCTTAAGGAATACCGGCAGCTTCCGTCGTATTCGCTCGTTCGTTCGACGTACGAATGGGGGCTGTGGAAGGAATCCGTGTCCGTACAGCTCAATGAAGGCACGTCCGAGCAGCCGAAGTTCCGCGGGGAAACGCCTCAGTCGTTTTACGGCAGCGGTACGCCGCTGGTGTATACGGCGGGAGGAGCCGGGGGTGGCATCGTCGGCGGGGCTGGGGCTAACAGCGGTACTGCCGGTGGCGGTGGGATTGCTGCTGGGGCTGGGGCTGGCTCAGGGATTGGGATTGGTGCTGGGGCTGGTGCTGGGGCTGGGGCTGGTGCTGGGGCTGGCTCTGGTGCTGGGACTGGAGGTTCCGCCGGTAATAGCGCTGGGGCCGACAACGCCGCCGGAGCCCAGGCCGCCGAACGGCGCATTACCGGTGCCCGCTACCCGGGCTACCGGGAGCTCGCCGGCAAGATCGAGCTGCCGTACCGGGCGTCGCCGGCGCTGCTGGACGTCGACGGCGACGGCCGCGACGACCTGCTTGTCGGCAGCGCGGACGGGTCCGTGAGCGTGTACGCGAACGCGGGTCCCGGCGCTGCAGCCGGTGCGGCGGTACCGGCGGGCGTACAGCCGCCGGACCGCTTTGCCGAGCCGCAGCCGCTGCGGCTCGCAGGCGCGGACGGCAGCGCGGCGGAGTACCGCGCGCCGTCGTATGCGGCGCTGGCCGCAGCCCGCGCCGCGGGAGCGCCGCCGTCGCTGCTCGTCGGCGACGGCGAGGGCCGCGTAGCCGCCCTGACGCTGCGCGCGGGCGGCCGGTTCGCGCCGCCGACGCCGCTGACGGCGGGGGGCCGGCCCGTGCAGGTGCCCGGGCCGGCTGCGCCCGCCTTCGGCGACGTCGACGCGGACGGCGTCCCCGACCTCGTCGTCGGGGACGGCGAAGGCCGCGTGACCTTGTTCCGCGGCCTCGACCCCGCTGCGCAGCGCTACGCCGCAGGCGTCACGCTGCTGCAGCTGCCGGTCCGCTTCGCGGCTCCCGCCGTTCGGGACATGAACGGCGACGGCCTCGCGGACCTGATCGTGGGCAACGACGAGGGAGATCTCCTCGTCTTTCTGCAGAACGCTCCCGCCTCGGGAGCGTCCCCTGCAGCCGCGGCGTCACCGGCTTCGCCGGCAGCGGGAACGCAGCCCACGCATGCACCCGAGACAGCGCGAGCAGCCGCTGCTTCACGGACAGCGGCATCCGCCGCAGCCGGTTCGCGCATCCCGGGCTTCACCGCGCAGGGCCCGCTGACCGGCGAGACGCTGAACCAGATGGGCACGCCGGCTCTGGTCGGCGGTCACAATTCGGCTCCCGTCTGGTACGACCTGAACCATGACGGGCGGGACGATCTCATCGTCGGCCAGATCGAGTTCGGGATCCCTACGCCGATCGACGACCCGTCGTTCCCGTACCGCAAGCAGCTGGACGAATTTATACAATATGCCAAGACAAACGGGCTGGAAATTTATCCGCATCTGTTCGTTCATAACTTTATGAGCTCCGCCGGCGAGAAGCAGGAATTCGCGCTGCACAAAACAGCGTTCCAGAATCTCGGCCTGAAGTGGGGCGACACGGGGACCGACCAGCATACATGGCGCGTCAATAACCCCGACCCGCAGCAGACGCTTCGCAACGAAGCGGCGGAAGGACTCTGGTTCAACTTCGGCTTCAAGCCGTCGCACGTGCCTTCCGATCCGCGTGTCGGCTACGAATATATATGGGGCATGCCGTTCCTCATGCAGCCGCCGCAGGGCTCGCAGCCGCTCGGCTCGCCGATGCTGCTGCATACCCCGACGCCGCCGCTGTATCTGGATGCGGCCCGCTCGACGGAGGACATTTTTCAGTCTTATGTAAAGCTCGACATGCCGATCAATTACTTCGAGCATATCGAGCCGTATTTCCCGGCCAACATCGCGGGGCTGCGCCAGTTTGCCGACTACTTCGACAAGCTGCGCACCGCTCACGACTACAATTTCGTCAGCGGACCGCAAATGGCTCGCTCGTTCCTGACTGCGCTCACTGCGCAGGTCAAGGTCGAGCGCTCGTGGGCCGCCTTCCTGCAGGACAAGCTGAAGGATATGCTGCTCGGCACGCAGAACGGGCCTCACCTGTCGCTGCAGCTGAAGCCGGACTTCAGCCAAGTGCCCGCTCAGGCAGGGGCATACCGCGACACGCTCGGCGTATCGGTGGAACGCGGCCAGCGGCTGCAGCTTTACCAGCTCGGTACCGACGACACCGACATTTACACCGAGCACCAGGACAAGCTGTACCTCGGCCTGGACCGTCCGGTCACGCTCGGCGTCCGCGCCATGCCGGACCGGCTCCACCTTGTACGCGCCAACGTGCCGACACGCTTCGGACGAAGCGGCGACGGCACATGGACACTGGACCTCAATGACCAAGGCATGCAGCAGGTCAAGCTGCGCAGCCCAAAGCCGATTACCGTAGAGCCGCTCGACCCCGGCACCAAGCTGGACATTCAAACCGACGACGACGGCCGCACGGTCACGGTTACGCATTACGGCGAGAAGGTCACGTTACGCATCGCCACGCCAACAGACTAATAGGAGGCTCACTCCCATGGAACAACTCATTCATGAGCTGGAAGATCATATCCGCGAACGCTACGAGATCGAAGAGGACGACGATGATTTTGACGCGGACGTGCACTTGTTCGACTACGGCTACATCGATTCCATCGGCGCCACGGCGCTGATCGCCCATATTGAGAAAACGTACAGCATCACCATCACCCAGCAGGACCTTATGCTGCACCCGATGAATACCGTGCGCGAGATCGCCACGTTCGTTCAATCCAAGATCGCGAGGTAAAATACCGCCATGACTACGACGGAATGCGTCATCTCCCTGGAGCGGCTCGACCCGAGCCAGCACGGCCAGCTGAAGTACGCCGCGGCGTTCGCCGACGAGCATATCGACACCATCACTCTCGAAAATAACGCCATCCGCATCGTCCACAGCTCCCCGGCCGGCAACGGCCGGATCCAAGAGCGCGTCGAGCGGCTGATCGAGCGCTTCTCGCGCGGCGACTTCGGCTTCAAAGAAGCGAATTTGTTCGAATACAGCGGCCCGATGCCGTACCGCGAGGACATTGTGGCAGAGCTGGTACGCCGCAAGGCGATCAAAATGCTCGAGCCCGGCCTGTTCATTTTCCGCGAGCCGTTCTCGTCCCTGATGCGATTCCTCGACTGGTCGTTCGTGACCCGCATCGCCAAGAAGTTCGAAGGGCTGACCGAGGAGCAGTACCCGGCCGTCATTCATGCGGAGACGCTGAATAAGACGAACCATTTTACCTCGTTTCCCGAGCATATCCACTTCCTGACGCACCTGCGCGAGGACCTCGACGTAATCGAGGCGTTCTCGCAGTCCGTCCGCGAGGCGGGCGGCTGGAAGCAGGAGGACCCGCTGTCCTTGGATGTGAACATGCCGAAGCCGCGTTTTACGATGAATCCTTCGACATGCTACCACTGCTATGAAGGGCTGCAGGACGAGACGCTGGAGGGCGACGGCATCACCGTGACGGCGATCGCCAAGTGCCACCGCTTCGAGGGCAAGAACCACTCCGATTTCGGGCGTCTGCTCGACTTCAGCATGCGCGAGATTATTTTCGTCGGCAAGCCGGAGTTCGTGAAGGAAAACCGCCTGAAGTCGATCGAGTATTTGAAGGAGCTGGCCGCGGAATGGGAGCTGGACTCGGTGATCGAGCTGGCGAACGATCCGTTCTTTACGAATGATTTTCAGGTGAAGGCGTCGTTCCAGCGCCAGCAAGAAATGAAGTACGAGCTGCGGCTGACGATTCCGTATATCAACAAATCGATCGCCTGCTCGTCCGTCAACTTCCACAGCACGACGTTCGGCAATGCGTTCAACATCAAGCTCGGCAAGCGCAGCGCCGTTACCGGCTGCGTCGGCTTCGGCATCGAGCGCTGGACGTTCGCGTTCCTGGCGCAGTACGGCCTGGACGAGTCCGCTTGGCCGCGCGCGTTCCGCGAGCAGTACCGGGCTTGGCAGGAGAAGGCGCTGTAGAAGGCTCTCCGCCTCAGCCCTAAGGGACTTTCACGGTCTTATTTCTCGGATTTCGGCTGCAAATGGGATATTAGCGGATTGCCAGGGTCTTATTTCGCGTCAAATCGCGTCTGCGGGGGTGATCACCCTCTACTAAGACCCTCAAAATCCGCTAATCATCCCCATCTGCGTAATGCTTGGCGGATAACGCCCCGACATACCGTTATACTTTTCGAGCCACCTCCATTCTTGTATGTGGGGGTTATCGCAGCTTGTCATGACTGCCATACCGCTTCTTAACAGCATCACCTATCCCAGACAACGGGGACTGATTCTTTCATGCCGATCCTCACGTTCCTGAAGCGCAACCGCTTCGTGTTGGCGCTGCTGGCACTTTTCCTCCTCGTCGATACGCTGTTCGCATGGTGGCATCCGATGGAGAATTCGCGCCGCTTCTACAAGAACGACTATGTTAAAACGCTTTTCCACCACGGCTGGACTCGTTCCGGCCCTGTTTTTTATGGCAATTCCTCGGTCACCGGAGCCTATATGGAGGACCGCTCGACGCACAAGCTGACCGAGTTCGGCCTCTCCTACGGCAAGCTCACCGACCTTCAGGCCATTCTGCAAAACAGCTACTACGACGTCAACGGTGAGCTCGTAATCGGGATCGACGTACATACGATGCTGGACAAGCTGGACACCGACCCGACCTACCCATGGTTCAAGCGGTGGTACCAGCCTTACGTTTACGCCTACCGCGACTATTTCCGCGACTCCGGCGAAGAGCTGTTGAAGAATACGCTCAAGGGGCAGCCGCTCGTCTATGTGCCGCGTTGGATCGATAAAGAGCTGTACTTCGGCCGCAAGGACGATGCATGGCTGGCAAGAAGATTGGCCGACTACGACAAAATGTTCGGCTGGATGCGGCCGGATGCGGATATGAGCGCAAACCTCGCTTCCCTGCAGTGGGTCATCGACTACGCCGCCGAGCATAAGCTGCCCCTGCGCGTGATCTGGATGCCGTACCATACGAGCTACGAGAAACCGCCCTACACGGCAGAGCTCAAATCGCGCGTAACCGCCATGCTGCAGCAGGCGAACGTTCCGACGCTCGACCTGATGGACCGGTTTAAGCCCGAGGAGTTCCACGATCTCGTTCACCTGAACCGCGAGGTCGGCGCACCGGCGTTCACGAAGGAGGTAGACGCATGGCTGAACGGCCTGAAGAAGTAACGACACCGCATTCCCAGGCAAAATCGGACCAACCGGCTGCACGCACCGGCCACAGGCAAGCGGACACAGACGCCGCCTTCACTGAGGCAGCAGCCCGGGGCGTCTCCGCTTCACCTGCGTCAAGCGCTGCGCCCACAAGCGGCGCGCGTTCAGCCGCTGACGGCGGTCTGCCGCCCCGCAGACAAACTCACGGCGGCAAGGCACAAGGCTCCGCCAAGCCAGCCGCCGCCAAACTACCCGCGGACGAGGCAAACGCTGCGGCAGCTAAGCCTTCGTCCGCAGCGCAGGCTGAAGCACCTGCACCTGCATCTGCATCTGCATCCGCGGCCAAGCCCGCAGCAGCAGCAGGAGCAGGCAAGCCCAAAGCCGGCGGCGGCAAAAAGTCCAAGCGCACCTGGCGCGACACCCGCGCCGGCCGTCTGCTCGAGCTGCTGGCTTATCTGATTATGCTGGTGCTTGTGCTGGTTTATTTTACAGGCAAAGGGCTGTTTATCTATGAAGGCTTCTGACCGATACGGTTCAACGGCAGCTACGCGTCCGACGACGACGCCCGACATTGGAGATTGGCATCTTGCTCGCTAACCTTCCTTGCCGAGCGGCTAACCCGCATCAGCACGCTGCCGGAGCCGTCCGCCGTCCTCGCCCCCGAAGCCATAACCCGCCGGGCCCGCCCGGCATGAAGGAGTTTCCGCGATGTTTTACTTGCATATGAACGCCATCGTCGGCCTCGCCGGGATGATCGCGGCGCTGATGCTGACGCGGCGCTGGCCGAGCAACAAGCGCGTCCTGCTGCTGCTGTTCAACCTCGGCTTCCTGTACGTGTTCAGCCAGAAGCTGTTCGTCTTCAACGTCCTGTACGTCGCCGGCAACTATGCGCTGTTCCTGCTGCTCTGCCGCATCGCCCGCTTCCGCCTTGCCGCCTTCGTCGCGGCAATCGCCGCCAATATCGGCGCCGTTACCGTCATGCGGCTGTACGGGATGGGCACGCTGCAGTCGCCGCTATTCGACGTCGTCATTACGCTCGGACTTATCTATAACGTACTCAAGGTTATCGACGCGCTGTACTTCGCCTACTTCTTCAAGCGGGACGGCGAGGCCGGAGCGCTCGACTACGCTAACTACATTCTGTTTATTCCGACGTTCACTTCCGGCCCGATCTTGAAGTTCCGCGATTTCATGGCCGATACGAAGAAGCCGTACCAAGTCGACGCTCCGCTGTTCGAAGACAGCGTCAAACGCATTATTCTGGGCCTCTTCAAGAAAATGGTGCTCGTCCCCGGCATGAGCTACGTGTTCCAGCTCGTGAACGATCCTGCCGGCGGCCCGCTCCACACGCATGAATCGCTGTTCCTGATGGTGTGGTTTTACCTGTGGATCTATCTCGACTTCTCGGGCTACTCGGACATCGCGATCGGCTTCGGCCGCTTGCTCGGCTACACGATGCCGGAGAACTTCAAGAAGCCGTTCACTTCGCCGTCGCTGACGCAGTTTTGGCGCAATTGGCACGTGACGCTCGGCGACTGGTTCCGCGATCATATTTTTATTTTCTTCTCGCGCAGAACGCCCTCCCGCCTCACCGCCGCCGGGCTCTCCCTGCTCATCATGCTGCTGATGGGTTTGTGGCACGGCTTTACATGGCTGTATGTGCTGTACGGGCTGTACCACGGCGTCATCATCGCATTGGAATCGTACTTCGAGCTGTCGACGGTCAATAAGAAAAAGGTATCGGTGCCATACTACGCCTTCCGCGTCGCGCTGACGCAGCTCCTCGTCATCTTCGGCGTCATCGTCTACAGCGGGGACTCCGCAACGGTGCTGCGCATTTACGAGGGGCTGCTGAGACTGCCTTCATTTTAACGGAAGATAATGGTATAATCGGGAACAGTACCTGGCACAATAAAACGTTTCCATTATCGTCGGAGGTGTACAAATGAAGTTAGGTGTTTTCGCTGTCCTGTTCGCACAGAAGCCGCTTGAAGAAGCTCTCGACTACATTGCGTCCAAAGGTTTAGAGGCTGTAGAGATCGGTACCGGCGGTTACCCGGGCAACGCGCACTGCAAGCCGGACGAGCTGCTGGCCGACGCCGGCAAGCTGAAGGCGTTCAAGCAAGCGTTCGACTCCCGCGGCCTGACGATTTCCGCGCTCAGCTGCCACGGCAACCCGCTTCACCCGCAAAAGGCGATTGCCCAGAGCTACCATGACGACTTCATCAAAACGGTCGAGCTCGCTCAGCGCCTGGAAGTGCCGGTCGTCGTCGGCTTCTCCGGCTGCCCTGGCGACCACGAAGATGCGAAGTATCCGAACTGGCCGGTTGCGCCTTGGCCGAACGATTTTCAAGAAATTCTCGCATGGCAGTGGGAGAACAAGGTGATTCCGTACTGGAAGGAAACTGGCAAGTTCGCTCAGGAGCGCGGCATTAAGCTGGCTCTCGAGCTGCACGGCGGCTTCTCCGTCCATACGCCGGCTACGCTGCTCCGTCTGCGCGATGCCGTCGGCGAAGTGATCGGGGCGAACCTCGATCCGAGCCATATGTGGTGGCAGGGCATCGATCCGGTGCAAGCCGTGCACATTCTCGGCCGCGCCGGCGCGATTCACCACTTCCACGCCAAGGACACGTCGCTGGACGTGAACAACGTGAACAAGCACGGCGTGACCGATATGCAGTCGTATACGCAAATGCTGGACCGCGCTTGGCAGTTCCGCTCCGTCGGCTATGGCCACGACCTGAAGACTTGGGCGGACATCATCTCCGCGCTGCGTCTGGTCGGCTACGACTATGTCGTCTCCATCGAGCATGAGGACGGCCTGATGTCCGTCGACGAAGGCTTCTCCAAAGCGGTTCAGAACCTGCAGCAGGTGCTGATCAAGGAGCCGGTCGGCGAGATGTGGTGGGTTTAAGCAATGCGAAAGAGCGTCATCCCTACGGATGGCGCTCTGTTTTTTTGGGAAACCCACGGTTCCTTATAGCTGGGCGGAATCTCAACTCATGATTATCCGAAGACATTAGGGGGAGCCAGGGACCTGGACACATGCTAAACGCAAAGCGAATTTTCAAGCAGTGTTCTTCTCGCACCCGGAAAATCATAGAATAGCGGACATTCATGTCTTTATTTCTGCAGAGTGGGCCTCATCTTGAGAAATAGCGGATTTTGAGGGCGTAAATTTTCCCGTTCTGAGCCGTTTTCCCCGAGTTGAGCTGCTTGGTCGGTTATTAAGGCCCCCAAAATCCGCTATTTCCGCCAAATGGCAAGCTGAGGGTCAAATAGAGCCTTCATAATCCGTTACGGATCTGCTCTCGAAGCAAACCACATCCCGTGGATGCTACTTTTTATGATGAACCGGCCAAACGCACGAGCTCACGCAGCCGCCTACGATCATTGACCGACCATGACCCTTTCTTTCGGGAAGCGATAATCTTCGTCTGCATCGTCCTTCTTGAGCAGCAGCAGCAAGCTGACGATCCCGATTCGCCCGATGGCCATACAAAGAATCAGGATGATTTTGCCCGGTGCCGTAACGTCAGATGTGATGCCCGCGGATAGCCCGGTTGTTCCGAACGCCGACGTAATTTCAAAGATCGTATGGTTCAACGGAAACCCTTCAAAGTATAAAAAAGCTAACGCCGCAGCAAAAATAAGCAGCATCGCCAGGAAAAACACCATAAAGGAACGGTGGATATCCTCGTCCGCCAGCTCTCTCCGGAACACTTTAACGTTCTTGTAACCGAGCATGTATGCCCGAAGGGCCGCGATCAATACAAAAAACGTTGTCGTGCGGATCCCCCCTCCGACACTCATCGGCGAAGCTCCGATAAACATCAAACCCGCCATCATCATCATGGTCGGTGCCGTTAAACCCGCAATGTCCATCGTGGCGAATCCGCCGCTGCGCGTGGATACGGATTGAAAGAGCGAGTAAAACAGCGCTTCGTGCCATGACTTGTCCGCCAGGAAGGCATCCCGCTCCAGCACGTAAAATAACACGGCCCCCGCCGCCACTAAGGAGAAGAACGTTAACGTAGTAATTTTGGCGAGCAGCGAAAATCGCGTCTTCCCCGCCGGGTTCCTTACGTAATCCCAGATCTCGACCAATACGGGAAAACCGATCGCGCCGGCAATGATCAAGAGCATGATCACGGTTTGGAAGAAATAATCGCCGGAAAATTTAATCAGGGAGTTTCCGTTGTTCAGATCGAAGCCCGCGTTCGTGAAGGCGCTCACCGATGTGAAGAAACCGTGAAACAACGCGGCAAGCAGGTTCGTTTCATAACCGGCCGCCCGCAAGTAGGTGCCCAGTATGACGGCTGCGATGCACTCAATGGTAAACGCCAGCAGCAAAATTTTGCGCATGAGGCTCACGATGCCCGATAACGTAGACAGATTGTAATCGGCCGCAATCTGTATCCGCTGAGATAGCCCTATGCGCTGGCCCAGCATCAGCCAGAGAAAAGTTCCTGTGGCCATAATGCCAATGCCGCCGATTTGAAACAGAACGGCAAGCAAAATAATGCCGCCGGTATTAAAAACCTCGCTAATCGTAATCACGGACAGCCCCGTAACGCTGATCGCGCTGGAAGCGGTAAACAGCGCATCAATAAAGGACAAGCTTACCCCCGGACGATGAAAAATAGGCAGGGACAGCAACACTGCGGAAACCACGATGCAGCCTATGTACAGCAAAACGATGACCTGGGGGGGCTTCAACCGATGCTGTTGTAACCCGATACGTTTCAATGCGATATGCCAACCTCCCGATGAGCACCATCATAAAACCCATAATTTATAGCTTCTCCGGATGGACCGCTTTCTTCTCCGCTGCAGCGTATCATTTGAATAACTTACTTCGAACCATAATACATTAGGTGAAATAGAAATGTACAACTATTTTCCCGGATCAAAAAGCGACATCCCCCGGGATTGGCCTCCAAAGGGATGCATATCTGGGATGAAGCGTATTGTGCCGTCATAACGGAAGGTGATATGATGAAGAATACAAGTAACGGTTGCGGCTGTACAAGTGAACATTAGGGGGACGATCCGATGCTTGATTTTATTATTTACGGCATGATTGCGATTGTGTTGCTGTCTCTCTATTATGCCTATCTGAAGCGAGACCGGATGATCTCGGACAAATACCCCATAACCGCTCCGAGCGGCAGCGAATACCGGGTGCAAATCGGGTACTCGGGAACTACGGGCAAGTATTTCTGCAACATTCTGAAGAAGCGCGACAAATTTATGCCCGGCATGGAATGGAAGTGCGTCGAGAGCGAAATCATCAGCCACTTCTTTAGCTCGGGCAACTATGACCTCTCGAAGATCGTCTCCGGCATCATCCTGGCCTACGAACGCAAACAGCGCCGAAGCTACGCACAGCAGCAGCAAAATGAACAGGAGCTCATCACTAAAGAGCTGGAAGCCTTCGAGGCTTGGGACGGCAAGGTTAAGGAAGAGCCCGAGGACTTCTCGATTTAGTCTTATATGAGGTCAAGAACTCCCGATATTTTGACCCCGCTGATCAGAATGAGGGAAGCGATGATGGCACGGGTAATTTTCGAAGGGGCCTTGGTCGATAGCGTGCTTCCGAGCAATACGCCCGGCACCGAGCCGAGCAGCAGGTTGAACGCGAGCTCAAAGTTTACGTTGCCGAGTCCCGCGTGAAGCACTCCGGCTACCGTGGCCAGGAAGAACGCATGCGCGATATCGGTCCCGACCAATCTGGCCGCGCTCATGCTGAACAAATACATCAAGGCGATGGCATACAGTGAGCCCGAACCGATCGACGTAAGTCCGACGATGAAGCCTAATCCTGCTCCGATGGCGATGATAATGCCCTTCTTCTCTTCAATGGGTGCCGTCTGCAGACGATTGGGCTTTATCTTATGATCAAAGAATGCCTTAAAGAGGGTCGCCGTCGCCGCCAAAATCAGCACGAAGCCGAGAGCATGCTTGATCAGCGCTTCCCCGTTATGGTAGTACGATTCAAACAGCCTCAGCAAAAAAACGGCCGCAACAACCGCCGGAATGCTGCCGATTGCGAAGTATTTGACGATGGCCCAGTCGATCGTCTTCTGACGCCAGTGCTGAATGACACCGAAAAATTTGGTGATGGAGTTATAAACAAGGTCAGTTCCGACAGCAATGGTCGGGTTTACGCCGATTATGACTAAAAGGGGGGTCAGCAGAGAAGCAGCTCCAACGCCGGTAAGTCCGACCAAAAACCCGACCAACATCCCCATACCTACAATGCCAAGACTGAGATCCAACTTCTGCTCCCCCTTTATTCAAAACCGATAAAAACTATAGGATTTATTCATTTTATTTGATTTTACGTATGTTGTAAAGAGACAAATCGAAGCGGCTATGCTCCAACATTTCATCAAAACGGATGAATGTTTCGAGTGATATATTAGTTATTGACGCGGCGGGCATACGGTTATGCAAAATAAAGCGGCGCCAGCAGTCTTGAGAAGCTTCCGGCGTTCCTGTAGTCTAGTAGGGAAGAGGAGGCGATCACTAAGCGATGAAGACTATCGCCGTTTTTTGCGGTTCGGGTACCGGGAACGATCCCGTCTATATGCGGGAAGCTGCAAATTTGGGGAAGGTTATAGCCGCAGAGGGCTTCGCTCTCGTTTACGGCGGAGCGACGGTCGGCTGCATGGGGGCTGTTGCGGATGCCACGATGGAGGCCGGCGGCACCGTCATCGGCGTTATTCCGAAGAAGCTGGCGGATATCGAGATTGCGCACCACCGGCTCACCGAGCTTCATGTCGTGGATACGATGCATGAACGGAAGGCGATGATGGCCGATCTCGCGGATGCTTTCGTCGCCTTGCCCGGCGGTACCGGCACGCTGGAGGAATGGTTCGAGGTGCTGACCTGGGCGCATGTCGGCTATCACGCCAAGCCGTGCGCCCTGCTGAATGTTCATAATTATTACACACCGATGCTGTCGCTGATCGATCATATGGCCGAGCAAGGCTTCGTCAAAGAAGCGACGAAGCAGCTTATTATCGTTGAGAATGACCCGGCCGGCATGATCGAGAGACTGAAACGCGAAACTGTGAAAGCATGAGAAACCTTCTATCGGGGTGCTTTCAAGGATGAGCGACCACAATTCTCGCCCCACAAAGTGGCGAAATGCTTCGAAGCGAAATCGATTCGTATGCGGGGGTCCCCGGTAGCGGAAGGTTAATCGCCATTCAAAGGCTCATTTCGCTAAGCTTCCCGCCAGATAAGCCTGCGTAAATACAGGGGTCTTTTTCCTGTATATTTGGGCCGGTGTAGCCGGCGGCTGTCCGCGAGACAGGACGTCGGCGGGCAGCATTCCCCACGTCCACTGATACCTACATATCAACGCCATGCCCCATCAAGGTGCCGTTTCCAATGCGCGTTTCGCAGGCGCCCTGTAATTCGCCGAGCCCCATTCGGTTCAAGTTAGCGAATCGATATCGTACCCATGTACAAAATCAGGCTGTACCACTATAATAGCTACATGTGACGAAGAACGTCCCGAACCCTTTCTGCAGGAAAGGCTCGGGGCGTTTTTTGCATGACTAGTTTAATCAAAAGCCCCTTCAGCTCCGTTAACAGCGAAAAGTCATGGTATAAGGGGATCGGTCTCCCCTCCCGTAGCGGAATCAGCCGAAAAAGCGGACGCCGCGCAACCGGGCTACCCCCGCCGCAGCTTCGGCTCGACCTGCCGGTCCGCAGGCATAACGTCCCCGTCAGCGGAGAGCGGCAGCGTCACCGTGAACGCTGCGCCCTCTCCCGGCGCGCTGCTTACGGCTACCGTACCGCCATGCAGCTCGACGATCTTCCTCACGATCGCCAGTCCCAGCCCGCTGCCGCCATGCTCGCGGTGGCGCGACCGGTCTGCCTTATAAAACCGCTCGAATACGTGCTGCTGCTGCTCCGCACTCAAGCCGACGCCGGTATCCGCGAACGTGACTCTTACCGCATCTGCCCCCCCGTCGGAGCCCCTGCCACTGCCACTGCCCCTGCCCCCGTCACCGCCACTACCACTGTTACTACCATTAGCATGACCGTCGCTATTACCATTGCCATTGCCATTACCGTTACCCCTGCCGATGCCGTTGTCGTAAGCGCCGCTGACGGACCGCCCTATCCCGCCGCTCTCACCCTCGCCTTCAACAGGTCCGCCGCCCCAGCCGTCTTCACCGGCTCTCACGGTCACGGCCTCCACGCGAATCATCCCGCCGGGCGGCGTGAACTTCACCGCATTGTGCAGCAGATTCGTCCATACCTGACTCATCAGCTCCTCGTCCGCCGTCACGGTCAGATGCTCCTCCAGCCCGGCTTCGACGTCCAGCCCTTTGCCGGCCCACTGCGGCTCCGCCGACAGCACGATGTCCCGCAGCTGCCGATCCAGCCGGTACTCCGTCTTCTTGACCGGCTGATGCTCCGACTCGAGCGAGGTCAGCTTCAGCAAATTGTCGCTCAGCCGCGACAGACGAGCGCACTCCTTCTCGATGATATCGAGATAACGCTCGCGCTCTTCGGCGCTCAGGTCGTCCCGCCGCAGCGTCCGGGCGAACCCGCCGATCGACGTCAGCGGCGACTGGAATTCGTGCGATACGTTGGAGATGAACTCCTGCCGCATTTTTTCCATTTGAGACAGCTCGGAGGTCATCGTATTGATGCTTGCCAGCAGCTCCGCCATGGGCCAGTCGACATGGACCTCCTCAAGCGCTATCGGTTCATCCAGCTGACCGCGGCCAATGCGCCGAATCGACTCGATGAGCGAGTCGAACATGTTTCTCCGCCGGTCCTTGAACACGAATCCCAATAAGCCGACCGTCAGCACAATAAGCGACATCGCGGTCAACAAGGTGATGAACGAGGCGATCCATTCCGGCGGCCTTGCATCGAGCCAGCTGTACAGCCCCCACAATCCGTATTGTGCCGCCGCCCAGGCTGCGAACAAAATCGCCACAGGCAGAGCGATCCGGCTCGCTAACGCCCCCGCCCCAAACCGCTTGCCGCGCCTTCCTCTCATGAGATCGTCACCTCCAGCCGATACCCGAGCCCGCGAATGGTGCGAATGCGAAAGCCCGCCTCCTCCTCGGCAAAACGGTCCCGAAGCCGGTTCACATGCACGTCGAGCGTTCGCTCGTTGCCTTCGAAATCGACGCCCCAAATGTCCTCGATCAGCTTATCCCGCGGCAGCGTCCGCCCGGCATTGGCCGCCAGCTTATACAGCAGCTCGAACTCCTTGAGCGGCAATGTGACCGGCACACCGCCAACCGCGGCCTCATGGGTCCTGCTGTCCATGCGCAGCCGCCCCGCCTGCACCTGCTGCGAAACGGAGATGCGATACCGCTTCAAGAGCGCCTTCACCCGGGCGGCCAGTTCCTCGGCTTCGAACGGCTTCACCAAATAATCGTCGACGCCGAGCCGAAATCCGCGCACTTTATCCGACGTCTCTCCTTTGGCCGTCAGCATCAGGATCGGCAGCTCGTCGCCGTTCCCGCGCAGCCGCGCCACAAGCTCCCAGCCGTCCATCCGAGGCATCATCACATCGACAACAGCGAGATCCATCCGCTCCCGGGCCAGCAGCTCCAGCGCCGTCGCACCGTCTTCCGCCGTTACGGCGGCCAGTCCTTCCTGGCGCAGCACGACGCTCACCAGCTCCCGCAAATGCGGATCGTCATCCACAATCAAAATTTTCGTCACTCCGCACTCCGCTCCCCCGCCGCCAGTACAAGCCCCTGTCCCTCAGCCGCACGCCGCACCCGCTCCGAACCACCCTCCGAACCCGGTTGCCCATCCTTCGCCTTCAGCTGGTGGTCCGCAAACTCCCGGTACAGCGCATGCGTCCGGTACAGCTCTTCATGAGTGCCGATCCCGGTAACAACCCCCTTGTCGAGGAAAACGATCCGGTCGGCGTTCTTCACGGTCGCCAACCGATGCGCGATGACGACCGTCGTTCGTCCGGCCATCACGTTGTCGAGCGCCTCCTGCACGACGATTTCCGATTTGCTGTCGAGACTCGACGTCGCTTCGTCGAGCAGCAGCAGCTTCGGATCGCGCAGCAGCGCGCGGGCGATGGCGATACGCTGGCGCTGCCCGCCGGACAGCTTCATCCCGCGCTCGCCGACCTGCGTATCGTAGCCGTCCGGCAGCGCCTCGATGAAGCCGTCCGCGTAAGCGAGCCGCGCCGCCGCCCGCAGCTCTTCTTCCGATACAACACGGCAGAGTCCGTATACGAGGTTATCGCGTATCGTCCCTGCCAGAATCGGGCTCTCCTGCGATACGTAGCCGATCCGTCTCCGCCAGGAGGTCAGCGTGTATGCCTCCAGCGGCTCGCTGCCGTATCTGAGTGTCCCCTCCTTCGGCTTATAGAAGCGCTCGAGCAGCGCGAACAGCGTCGTCTTGCCGCTTCCGGACGGTCCGACGACCGCCGTTACTTGCCCCGGCTCAATCGTGAAGCTGACGCCGCGCAGTACAGGCTCCTCCGCTTTGTAGCCGAACGTCACGCCGTCCAGCGCGATTGCCGCTCCTGCGTCCCCGGCGCCCAGCACCTTGCCCGCTCCCCGCTCCTCCTCGGCATGATCCAGCGTCGCCAGCATCTCTTCGGTCGCCCCCATCGCCTTCTGCAGCTGAGTGACGAACATCGTAATTTGCTGGATCGGCATAACAATCTGGAACACGTACAGAATGAAGGCGATCAGCGCCCCTGTCGTAATCTCTCCCGAGGCGACCCGCATGCCCCCGTATCCGACGATCAGCACCATCAGCAGCATAACAACAAGCCCGATCACCGGAAAAATCAACGCCTGAATCCGGCCTTCGCGAAGCCCGAACCGATACAGCTGCTCGACGCCGGACTTACCGCGTTCCTCCGCAAACGGCTCGGCGTTGGAAATCTTCAGCAGCCGGATTTCCGACAGGACGCCGCTGAGGAACGCCGCGAACGACGCCGTCTCATCCTGCAGGCCCTTCGATACTTTATACATGCTTCGTCCCAGCGGCACGAGTACGGCCGCGGTGAGCGGCAGACCGACGAGCAGCAGCGTCGTCAGCTTCCAATCCAGCACGAACAGCACCGCAACAGCTCCGATAATGGAAATGATACCGGTCACGAATCCCGACAGATGCTCCGTAATGACCCCTTTGACGACGCCGGTGTCGTTCATCATCCGGCTCACCGTCTCTCCGGACTGCCGCTCGTCGAAATACGATACCGGCAGTACGAGCAGCTTGTTCCAAAGCAGCTCCCTCAGTCTTGCCACGACCTGCTGGCCGACCCGTCCGAGCAAATAGACCGATAAACCGCTGGCTACCGCTTGCAGCAGGAACGCGCCGACAATGCCGGCGATTTGAATTCCGCTTAGGGACGAGAGGGAGAAGCCGTCGACGAGATTTTTCGTAAATAGCGGTATCGTTAAGCTTGCACCGGTTGTGATGATACTCAGCAGCAGCGCCGCCGACAGCAGCGCCTTCGAAGGCCGGATCCGGCCGAGCAGCTGCAGGAACGGCCGTATGCCGATGGCGCGGGGCGCACCCGCCGCAGCTTGATTTTGAATGGTAGTCATGCCATACACTCCTTACGTTCTTGAGATGCCCTTACTTTAGCTCACGAATGTAAATTGAAGTTAAACCGTATGCGCCAATATCCACCCAGTTGAACCCAGTTTATCGTGTCCGCCCCAAAAATGAAAACGCACGGCGCGCTTATCGGCAATATTGCCTTTCATTGGTTATTTTCAGCAGGTTTTCAGTTCCTGTTCAGGCTACATTCATGCAGCAATTATAGGATATAAGACATACATAATAGGCATATAGACCTGGGGGGACCCCGGCAGAGGAGGAATCATGCGCAAATCGTTCAATACGAGACTGGGATGGTGGCTGGAAAGGCCGGGTTGGTTCATTTGGTGCTTCATCTCGCTTCTGCCCTTCTGCTGCTTGCTTCAGACGTACGATACGGATCCTTTTATATCCACCGCGTTATTCTTGCTTACGAGCGTGCTCGAAGGGATCGGCCTATGGCGGCTCGGCGCATACATGCTGCTGCCGGCTTCGCTCGGGGTGACGCTGCTTCAGTACGGGCTTGCCGGCCACGGCCCCAACGCTCATTGGCATTGGATAACCATTCAGCTGATGATCCATTTCACGACGGCGTGGCTGACCCGGGGGCTTGTCAAACATTTTATTGAGGCGGGGCAAACGAACCTGGATATGATCCTCGCGCTCAGCAAGTCTCTCGATTCCCGCGACCCGTACACAGCGTTCCACTCCGACAATGTGGCGCATTATGCGGTTCAACTGGCCGCGGCCATGAAGCTGCCGGAATCCGTCCGGAAGGCCGTCTACGTCGGAGGACTTCTGCACGATATCGGCAAGATCGGGGTGCCTGAAGCGATATTGTCCAAGCCTTCCCGATTGGATGAGCACGAATATCACATCATTAAGCAGCACCCGGCGCTTGGCTACGACATCTTAAAGCATATCCCGAAATTCAAGCATAACGGTGTGCTCCAAATAGTTCGCCATCACCACGAGCGCTACGACGGAAAAGGCTACCCCAGCGGTCTGAAAGGGGACGAAATCCCCTTAGCTGCAAGAATCATCGCCGTAGCGGACGCCTTTGACGCCATGGTATCCAAGCGGGCGTACCGCAAGCAAGACACGAATATCGAATATGCGCTGGATGAAATCCGCAAAGGGCGCGGCAGCCAGTTCGATCCGAATATCGCGGCATTGTTCCTGGATCTGGTGGAGTACGGACAGCTTCGTATGCCGCTTTCCGTAACCGGACAACACGCTGCAAAATCGAATGCCATACTTCGTAGAACGTTGAGGGGGATATCCACATGAAGCTGACAATCGGCAAAAAATTGGGTGCGGGATTTATCGTGATTTTACTGCTCCTTCTATCAATGGGAGCCATATCGACAACAAAGCTGATTGCGATGGGCGACAAAGCGAAAGAAATCGAAGCCGTCCATTTGCACAGCGTTCAGCTCCTCGGTCAAATCAAAGCGTCCATTGTGAATATCGAAAGGCTTACCCTGCGGTACGTGCTGGAACGGGATACGACGGAGAGAAGCGCTCTCGAGACGCAAATCAATAATTCGATCGAAGCGCTGAGGTCCGAGAAAAGCCAGTATGCGCAGCTGATCAAAACCGATGCGGACAAAGCGGCCTTCACGGCACTGGAGCAAAGCGGAGAGCAAATGAAAACGTACACGTCCGCACTTCTGCAGTCCGTGAAATCCGGCGATGCCGCCGCCGTCGAGAAGACGGCGAATGAAATGAAGACTCCGTTCAATGAAGCGATTCGGATCGTCGATCAATTGACGGATTCGAGCCGTGCGGCGTCGGATCAGGCGCTGTCCGAATCCCTTCAGTTATATGAAACCGGCCGTGAAACCGTCGATACCATCAGCATTCTTGCGCTCATTCTGGCAGCATTGCTGTCGTGGATCATGACTCGGATGATGACGAAGCCGATCGTTCGGATGTCCAGCGCGGCTAAGAAGATTGCAGCCGGGGATTTGACTTCGGAAGATATTCACGTGGGGAGTACAGACGAGCTCGGCGAACTGGCGGAAGCGTTCAATCAAATGAATGCCAATCTGCGTACGCTGATCCGCAAGGTGGGCTCCGGCGCAGAGCAAGTAGCCGCGTCAGCTGAAGAGCTGACGGCAACGACCGAGCAAATCCGAACGGCATCGGAGCAAATCGCGGCTGCGGTCGAGAAGGTCGCGCACGGCTCCGGGCAGCAGGCGCTCAGTATTCATGAAAGCAACGCTTCCTTCCAGGAAATGGCGAGCGGCATGAAGCAAATTGCCGTCCATGTGGAGAGCGTCAATTCCGCAGTCATCCATGCTTCCGCCATAGCCTCCGAAGGAAATGCGACCGTGCAGTCAACCGTTGACCAGATGAATTCGATTCACACTACGGTGGCCGGTCTGGCAAGATCCGTACATAGCTTGAGAGAACGCTCCGCCAATATCGGTCAGATCGTTGAGGTCATCACCGGCATCGCCAGGCAGACGAACCTCCTCTCCCTGAATGCAGCCATAGAAGCGGCGAGAGTCGGAGACAGCGGCAGCGGTTTTGCCGTAGTAGCCAAGGAAGTCCGCAAGCTGGCGGAGCAATCGGCCCAATCCGCCGAACAGATCGCCGAGCTGATCGGCGCGATCCAAGAGGAGACCCGGCAGGTTGCAGCGCTGATGGAAACCGGCACTCATGAAGTTTCCGAAGGGATTGAGGCCGTACATCTGGCCGGAGAATCGTTCCGGCAAATTCAGAAATCGGTGAATGAGGTTGCCGTCCAGATCCAGGAAGTATCCGCCGCAACAGAGCAAATTACGGCAAGCACGGAGCAGGTAGCGTACTCCTTCTCGCTGATTGCGGATATTACCGAGCAAACGACGGAAGGGACGGACCGGGTAAAAGCATCCGTGGATGCGCAGGTCGCCTCCATGCTGGAAATCTCCGTCTTTTCCGCCGCTTTGTCGCAAATGTCGGAAGATTTGCAAAACCTTATTATGAAATTTAAGGTTTGATGATGCGCATTGAGGCTGTTCCAAGGGTACACTTTGGGACAGCCTCTTCGTGCTTCGCTTGCCGTACCTTCTTCCTGTAAATGTAGACAGCGGCATCGAATATAGCTACCCCGGGCTATATCATATTTGGAACATTTCGATATACACTTCCCGATCTCGGCATCGCTCTGGGCGGCATTGCCCTTGGGCTTATCGCCGATAAGATTTCATATTCGGGCATGTATGCGATCTGCACAGGGCTGTCTACGGTCGCGTCTTGAAGCAAACCTGAAAGATAGGGAATTTATATAAGGGAGAGTTCGTATCGTTCGTAACGAGAGTGTTCCAAGTTTTACTTGCGGGACACCCTGTTTTATGCTGCGCTGCGTAAAGTGGAGGCATGAAAAAAACCGCCCGCCCACATCGGAAGTGAACGAACGGCTCTTTGGCGTTATTGGAAATTACTCTGCTGTTACCAGCCTTGAATCATAATGACATCCATGAACATAAAGACGAGCAAGCTTACGCCTGCAAATGCAATAGCAAACGGATTGCGCTTCGGCGAACGCAGAATGCGGTACAAGCCAAGGGCAATCAGAATCGTCCAAGCGATCATGAAGAGGTCAAACGTATTGAAAAGGGATGTTGGTGCCGCTGCTTCTTCAGCTGCCAGAAACATGAGAATCCTCCTTCTGGTCGTGCCCAGTGTTCATTAGTATATATGTTAGCGTTTGAAGCGTGCAGATGCAAGTAGTTTTGACCGTTTGTAACAAGTTTGTCACTACTTGCGTGAAGACATCGTAATTTCACGAACCAAATACGCTTATGGTGTGCGGCGCCAATTGGGCCAATGTGCCGTGCAACTATAAAATGTCCATCTCCCCCAACATTTATAACCGATGCTCCGAAGTCGGGAGCTCCTGAATTTTCACCGATTGTCCTCGTGATTTCCCGGCCGCAGCTCCGATTTATCCAGCACCGCTACCATGACCGGCTTCCGCTTAGAGGCCATTTGCAAGCAAGCTGAGCCATTATCGGCAACCAGACAAGTCTTAGAGCACATTTCCTCCGCCTCTCTTGCTGCTGCTGTCGCTGTGTTCTTCTTTTACAAGATCTTTCCTTGACGCAGGTGCACTAAAGTATGGTAAGGTAGAAATGGGGGTTGGTATTTCATTTCGACGGTTCACCTATAGAAGGAGGAGACGAAGAATGAGCTATCAATTCATAGGCTTAGATCACGTTCAACTGGCGGCACCGGCCGGGTCTGAGAGTGAAGCAAGACGGTTCTACGGCGAATTGCTCGGATTGCAGGAGGTCGCGAAGCCGGCAGCCTTGCAGGAAAGAGGCGGCGTCTGGTTTCAGGCGGGAAAGCATCAGCTTCACATCGGGATTCAGGAAGGTCATGACGGCGCTCCGAAAGCGCATCCAGCCTTCCATGTCGAGAATGTAATGCTGCTCAAGCTGCACCTGAAAGAGCACGGGGTCCCCGTGATTGACGATACATCGCTGCCGGATGCGACACGTTTCTTTGCCAACGACCCGTTCGGAAACCGCCTTGAGTTCCTGGAGCGCAGAGAATAGCATGTTTACACGCGATGGAGACGACATCAGATATCGTATCTAAGAAGAACGTTGCAGCCGCAATTATCGCGGGGTGACGTTCTTTTTTTCATGACATTCGTTTGCCGGGAAAATGTTGTTGACACGACACCGAACGGTGTCCTATAATCAAAATGTCACCAAATGGTGTCCAATTGAAACTCCTTTGTTTAGCTAGTTTGGCAAGTTTGGAACGCGGAAATAAAACCATGATGAGGAGGAAGCAAATGGGCAAAAGTATCACTGCGGTAACAAGTATGAATGTAGAGACTCAGCCTCTAGGAAAACGGATTGCTTATTGGACAGTCACATTATTACTCGCAGCAGCTGTAATGTTAAGCGGGATCGGGCAGCTGATGCAGCTTGGCGGAAACGTCGAGTTGGTTACGAAGCTTGGCTACCCCTTATATATCATGGCCATTCTCGGGATTTGGAAAGTGCTTGGAGCGATCGCACTGGTTGTGCCGGGCTTTCCCCGTCTTAAAGAATGGGCTCACGCCGGTATCTTCTTTCTCATGACCGGTGCGGCTCTATCCCATGCGTTGGCCAACGATTATGGCGATTACGGTTTTTTTGTTCTCCTTCCGCTGGCATATGCCGCGCTCAATATCGCCTCGTGGGCGCTGCGTCCGACGAACCGCAAACTATAAGGAGGTAGGGAAATCAACGGCTGGCCCTTCTACCACCAAGAGATTTCAACTACAGAAACTAATATTTTGGAGAAGCTGTTATGAGCGAGAACAACCAGCTGCGGGATGTGTTTGACGCAATTGCAGATCCAACCAGGCGCCAACTGATTCGCCTGTTAGCCGAAGCAGTGGAGATGCCGCTTCATGAACTAACGGCACAGTTTCCCATGGGCCGCACGGCGGTATCCAAGCATTTGACGATCCTTAAAGAGGCCGGACTGGTCATGGACCGAAAGGTCGGCAGAGAAACGCGCTTTAGGCTAAACGCCGCTCCGCTTCAAGAAATCCAAGATTGGGTGGGTTTCTACAGCAAGTTCTGGAGCATGAATATGCTGCGCTTGAACCAACTATTAGAGGAGGAAGAAGAAGAATGAGTTTAGCATTATCCTTGGATTTTCAGTACACGACATCGATCGAGAAGCTTTGGTCCGCCTTAACCGATTCAAGCAAGCTTGCCAAATGGGTAACCAACATCCAAACCGGCGTGGCGATGGAAAATGATTTCAAGCCCGTCGTAGGACACCGTTTCCAATTTCGCACGGAGCCTTCCCAATGGTGGAATGGAATTATAGAAGGCGAAGTGCTTGTCGTAGAGGCGCCCAATCGTTTGTCCTATACCTGGGCCAGCGGCGGAGAGAAGCATACGGTCACCTGGACGCTGCAGGATTTAGGGGACGGGAAGATTAACCTCCATCTCGATCAAACCGGATTCACCAATGTTCAAGGACTCGAAGGCGCTAAGTATGGCTGGGGCAAATGGTGCGGCGAGCTTGAGAAGGTGCTGGAACAATAAATACGATTCAACATAAACCGGCTGCATACCGTATGCAGCCGGTTTATGTGATTAGGGCAATCTCACGCCGCTGCGGGTCAAGTTCGGGATATCCGGCTTTCGATGCCCGAACAATGGTATAATGTGGATATTGGCAAAATTGAATAAAATCGGAAGGGTGTTACGCGTGAGCGCATCGAATCAGGAGTTTATCGTCATCTCCGGTGCAAGGGAAAACAATCTCAAGAACGTATCCTTGCGCATTCCGAAGCGGAAGATCACGATCTTCACCGGGGTATCCGGCTCCGGCAAGTCATCGATCGTTTTCGATACGATCGCCAGTGAATCCCAGCGGCTGCTGAACGAAAACTTCAGTACGTTCGTCCGCAACTTTTTGCCGCGTTTTCCGCAGCCGGATGCAGACGCGATCGAGAACCTGAGCATGGCTGTCGTCGTAGATCAGAAGCGGCTGGGCGGCGGTTCTCATTCCACCATGGGCACGATTACCGATATTTCTCCCATTCTCCGAATTCTCTTTTCCCGGATAGGCCAGCCCTACATTGGACCTGCGTACATGTTCTCATTCAACGATCCGAAAGGCATATGTCCCGACTGCAGCGGCATCGGCCGCAGCCTGCGCGTCGACATGAGCAAGGCGCTGGACATGTCGAAGTCGTTGAATGAAGGAGCCATCATGCTCCCGGACTATGCGGTGAGCGGCTGGGAATGGAACATGATCGTGCAGTCGGGTTCCTTCGATCTCGACAAGAAGCTGAGCGATTACTCGGATGAAGAGCTGGAGCGGCTGCTGTACGCCAAGGCAAGGAAAGTGGAGATGGATTTCGCCGGGAAGGCCATGAATATTACCGTGGAAGGCGTCATCGAGAAGTTCACCAATAAGTACATCAAGCGGGATCTGAAGACGATGTCCGAGCGCACGCAAAAAGCTGTTGCGCCGTTCATTTCGGAAGGTCCTTGCTCCAGCTGCCACGGCGCTAGACTCAGTCAGGCCGCGCTCAGCTGCAGGATCAATGGACACAATATTGCGGAGCTCTCCTCCATGGAGGTCGGACAGCTGATCCGCGTCATTCGGGAGATCGACGACCCGACCGCAGCGCCGGTCGTGGGGTCGCTGACGGAGCGGCTGCAGCATCTCGTGGATATCGGACTCGACTACTTGACGCTGGACCGTGAGACGGATACGTTGTCCGGCGGCGAGTCGCAGCGCGTCAAGATGGTGAAGCATCTAAGCGGCAGTCTGGTGGATGTCACTTACATTTTCGACGAGCCGAGCGTCGGCTTGCACCCCCGCGATGTACACCGGTTAAACGGATTGCTCCAGAAGCTGCGCGACAAAGGCAATACAGTCATTGTCGTCGAGCATGATCCCGACGTAATTAAGGTGGCGGATCATATCGTCGATGTCGGTCCGCACGCCGGCAGCCGCGGCGGTACCATCGTGTATGAAGGAAGCTTCCAAGGCCTGCTGGAGTCGGGCACACTGACAGGCACCCATATGAAGCGGCCGCTCCAGCTGAAGCAAGATTGCAGGCAGCCATCCGGCAAGCTGTCCGTCAAGGATGCTACGCTGCATAACCTGCGGAACGTGAGTGTAGATATTCCAACCGGAGTACTGACCGTAGTGACGGGGGTCGCCGGCTCAGGCAAAAGTACGCTGATCAACGAAGTATTCCTCAGCCAGCATCCGGATGCGATCGTCATCGACCAATCGGCGGTAGGCGTATCAACACGCTCGAATCCCGCGACATACACGGGAATTATGGACGACGTGCGCAAGGCGTTTGCTTCCGCGAACAAGGTGAACCAGGGCTTGTTCAGCTTCAACTCCAAGGGCGCATGCGAGAATTGCCAAGGGCTGGGCGTTGTGTATACCGACCTTGCTTTCCTCGACAGCGTGAAGCTGCCGTGCGAGGTATGCGGAGGCAGACGGTTCAAGGAAGAGGTGCTCGCGTACAAGCTGAACGGCAAGTCTATTGCCGAAGTGCTGGAGATGACGGTGGAGCAGGCATTGGAATTTTTCCAGCTAAAAGAGGTGGTGCGCAAGCTCCAGGCGATGCGTGATGTGGGACTGAACTATATTACGCTCGGCCAGCCGCTCAGCACGCTTTCCGGCGGGGAATGCCAGCGCATCAAGCTGGCAAGCGAGCTGCATAAGAAAGGCAGCATCTACGTGATGGACGAGCCGACGACCGGACTCCATATGTCGGACATCGGCCATCTTCTCGGGATCATGAACCGGCTCGTTGATGCCGGGAATACGGTGATTGTTATCGAGCACAACCTCGAAGTGATCAGTCAAGCGGATTGGATCATCGATATGGGACCGGACGGAGGCTCCAAGGGCGGCAATGTCGTATTCGAGGGCACACCGGCGCAGATTATCCATGCGAAACAGTCAATCACGGGAAAATACTTGGTTTAATGCATAGGAACAAAGCCCCCCGCAGATCCACACAAATAGCACAGAATTTCCTGGCTATATTACAACAAAAAGCCTCACTGGAGGAGCCGCAATCGCGCTCCTCAGCGAGGCTATTCGCCTTGTGTTACACTGCAGCCGGATTCTCGATCTGCTTGAGTCTTGCTTCCATGTCTTCCGAGCGCTTACGATCGCGTTCGAGCACCGGCTTCAAATACTGTCCGGTGTACGAGCCCTCTACTTTCACAACGTCCTCCGGCGTGCCGGTCGCGACGATCGTACCGCCGCGGGTGCCGCCTTCCGGCCCGAGGTCGATCAAGTAGTCCGCCGTCTTGATGACGTCAAGGTTGTGCTCGATGACGAGGACAGTCTCGCCGTTGTCGACAAGACGATGCAGTACTTTGAGCAGACGATCGATATCGTCGATATGCAAGCCGGTCGTCGGCTCGTCGAGAATGTAGAACGTCTTCCCCGTACTGCGGCGGTACAGCTCGGCCGCGAGCTTAACCCGCTGCGCCTCGCCTCCGGACAATGTCGTTGCCGGCTGGCCCAGCTTCATATAGCCGAGACCGACATCGAGCAGCGTCGTTACCTTGCGGTGAATGCGAGGAATGTTTTTGAAAAATTCACAAGCATCCTCGATCGTCATATCGAGAATTTCGGCAATGTTCTTCCCCTTGTAGCGAATCTCCAACGTCTCGCGGTTGTAGCGCTGGCCTTTGCATACGTCACAAGGAACGTACACGTCAGGGAGAAAGTGCATCTCAATCTTGATAATGCCGTCGCCCTTACAAGCCTCACAGCGCCCGCCCTTGACGTTGAAGGAGAACCGGCCCTTCTTGTAGCCGCGTACCTTCGCCTCCGTCGTTGCCGAAAACACGTCGCGCACATCGTCGAACACGCCGGTGTACGTCGCAGGATTCGAACGCGGCGTACGGCCGATCGGCGATTGGTCGATATCGATGACCTTCTCGATGTGCTCGAGCCCTTTCAGCTCCTTGTATTCGCCCGGACGAACCTTGGCGCCGTTCAGCTCGCGGGCCAGCGATTTGTACAAAATCTCGTTGATCAGCGTACTCTTGCCGCTTCCGGAAACACCGGTCACCGCCGTAAACACGCCGAGCGGTATCTTCACGCTCACTCCGCGGAGGTTATTTTCCTTCGCGCCCTTGATCTCCAGCCAGTTGCCGTTCGGCTTCCGGCGCACGGACGGCACCGGCACGAACTTGCGCCCGCTTAAATATTGGCCGGTCAGCGAATTCGGATCTTCCATAATCTCCGCAGGCGTTCCCGCCGCCATTACTTGACCGCCGTGGATGCCCGCCCCCGGCCCGATGTCGATAATATAATCGGCCGCCATCATCGTGTCTTCGTCATGCTCGACGACGATCAGCGTATTGCCGAGGTTGCGCATGTGCTCCAGCGTCTGAATCAAGCGCGTGTTATCCCGCTGATGCAGCCCGATGCTCGGCTCGTCGAGAATATACAATACGCCCATCAGGCTCGAACCGATCTGCGTGGCCAGCCGGATCCGCTGCGCCTCGCCGCCGGACAGCGTTCCCGCCGACCGGTGCAGCGTCAAGTAGTCGAGTCCCACGTTCACGAGGAAGCCGAGCCGCGCATTGATTTCTTTCAGAATGAGGTTGGCAATCGACGCTTCCTTCGGCGGCAGCTGCAGCGCATCGAACCACGTCTGCGCCTCGCCGATGGACAGCGACGTAACGTAGGCGATATTGCGCCCGTTGATCGTAACGGCCAGCGTCTCCGGCTTGAGGCGCTGCCCTTTACACTTCGGACACGGCTTCGCGCTCATGTACGTCTCGATGTGCTCGCGGATGCCGTCGGAGAACGTCTCCCGATAACGCCGCTCGAGATTGCGGATAATGCCTTCGAACGGCACCAGCGCTTCCTTCGTATGGCCAAAATCATTCTCATAACGGAACCGGATTTTCTCCCCGTTCGTTCCGTACAAGATCGTCTTCATCTGCTCCGCCGACAGCTCGCCGACCGGCACATCGCGCGGAATGCCGTAATGCTGGCATACCGCCGCGAGGAACTGCGGATAGTAGTTGGACGTGCTTCCCGCCCAAGCCTCAAACGCGCCTTCTTCAATCGTCAGCTTATTGTCCGGCACAAGCAATTCCGGGTCGACGATCATTTGGCTGCCGAGGCCGTCGCATTCCGGACACGCCCCGAACGGACTGTTGAACGAGAACATTCTCGGCGCCAGCTCCTGAATGCTGAAGCCGCATTCCGGACAGGCCAAATTCGAGCTGAAGAGCAGCTCTTCTTGGTCGATAATGTCGACAAGCACCCGTCCGTCGGCCAGCTTGAGGGCCGTCTCGATCGAGTCGGCAAGCCGTGTCTTCACATCTTCTTTAATCACAATCCGGTCGATGACCACTTCAATCGAATGCTTCTTCTGCTTCTCCAGCTCGATGTTCTCGGACAGGTCCCGCACTTCTCCGTTCACGCGAACACGAACATAGCCCTGCTTCTGAATATCCTGCAGCAGCTTCGTATGCTCGCCCTTGCGGCCCGAGACGAGCGGAGCGAGGATTTGCAGCTTGGTCCGCTCCGGATACTCCATGATCCGGTCCACCATCTGTTCAACGGTCTGCGATGTGATTTCGATGCCGTGCTCCGGACAATGCGGCCGGCCAACTCGCGCGAACAGCAGACGCAAATAGTCGTAAATTTCCGTTACCGTACCTACCGTGGAACGCGGGTTGCGGCTCGTTGTCTTCTGGTCGATGGAAATCGCCGGCGACAGCCCTTCGATGGAATCGACGTCGGGTTTGTCCATCTGGCCGAGGAACTGGCGCGCATAAGCGGACAGCGACTCGACGTAGCGGCGCTGCCCTTCGGCGTAGATCGTATCGAAGGCCAGCGACGACTTGCCCGAGCCGCTCAGTCCCGTCAGAACGACGAACTTGTCGCGGGGAATGGTGACGTCGATATTTTTGAGATTGTGAGCTCTCGCTCCTTTAATGACGATCTGATCTCTAGCCACGGTCTAACCTACTCTCTTTAGGGAAAATGGTACTTTCGCACAGCAGCGGCAGCTCCGCCGCCCTATTCCTCGGCCTTCAGCTCGAGAATGGCATCGCGGAGCTCGGCGGCGCGCTCGAACTGCAGCGACTTGGCCGCTTCCTTCATCTCCTGCTCGAGGCGCTCGATCATCGCCTGGCGGTCCTTCTTGGACATCTTCGCGCCTTTCACCTCGGCCAAATAATCCGCCTTCGATTCCGCCGCCTTCGTCGCTTCGATAACGTCGCGGACCTTCTTCGCAATCGTCTGCGGCGTAATGCCGTGCTCGGCGTTGTAGGCCTCCTGCTTCGTGCGGCGGCGGTTCGTCTCGGTAATCGCCTTATCCATCGAATCCGTAATCTTGTCGCCATACATGATGACGCGGCCTTCGGCGTTCCGCGCGGCCCGGCCGATCGTCTGGATCAGCGACCGCTCCGCGCGCAGGAAGCCTTCCTTGTCGGCGTCGAGAATCGCAACGAGCGATACCTCCGGCAGGTCGAGGCCTTCCCGCAGCAGGTTAATGCCGATCAGCACATGGAACACGCCGAGCCGCAGGTCGCGAAGAATTTGCAGACGCTCGAGCGTCTTAATATCGGAGTGCAAATATCGCACCTTGATGCCGACTTCCTTCAAATAGTCCGTCAAATCCTCGGCCATCTTCTTCGTCAGCGTCGTTACCAGCACGCGCTCGTCCTTGCGGATGCGGTCATGGATTTCGCCGATCAGATCGTCGATCTGGCCCTTCGTCGGACGAACCTCTATAATCGGATCGAGCAGTCCCGTCGGACGAATGATCTGTTCCACGATCTGCTCGGAATGCTCCAGCTCGTACGGACCCGGAGTCGCCGAAATATAAATGATATCCTTAATCTTCTGCTCGAATTCCTCAAACCGCAGCGGACGGTTGTCCAGCGCCGACGGCAGTCGGAAGCCGTGCTCGACGAGCACTTCCTTCCGCGCCCGGTCTCCGTTGTACATCGCCCGGATCTGCGGCAGCGTCACGTGCGACTCGTCAATCATGATTAACATATCTTCGGGAAAATAATCCATCAGCGTATACGGCGTTGCGCCCCGCTCGCGGAACGTCAGCGGCCCTGAGTAGTTCTCGATGCCGGAGCAGAAGCCCATCTCGAGCATCATCTCGATGTCGTAGCGCGTCCGCTGCTCCAGCCGCTGCGCTTCCAGCAGCTTGCCCTGCTCCCGCAGCTCGGCGAGCCGCTCCTCCAGCTCCCGCTCGATGTTGACGATCGCCCGCTTCATCGTTTCCTCCGCCGTAACGAAGTGCGACGCCGGGAAGATCGCGATATGGTCGCGCTCGCCGATAATTTCGCCCGTCAGCACATCGATCTCTGTAATGCGTTCGATTTCGTCGCCGAACAGCTCGACCCGCACGGCGTGCTCGCTGCGCGAAGCAGGGAATATCTCGACCACATCGCCCCGCACCCGGAACGTGCCGCGAACAAAGTTCAAGTCATTGCGCTGATATTGGATATCGACGAGCCGATGCAAAATTTCCTGCCGCGACTTCTCCATCCCTTTGCGCAGCGACAGCACCAGCGAGCCGTACTCCGACGGCGAACCCAAGCCGTAAATGCACGACACCGAAGCTACGATAATGACGTCGCGCCGCTCGAACAAGGCGGACGTCGCCGCGTGGCGCAGCTTGTCGATCTCCTCGTTGACGCTCGAATCCTTCTCGATATAAGTATCCGACGACGCGATGTACGCCTCCGGCTGGTAGTAATCGTAGTAGCTCACGAAATACTCCACGATATTGTTCGGGAAAAACTCCTTGAACTCGCTGCAAAGCTGAGCGGCCAGCGTCTTGTTATGGGCGATGATCAGCGTCGGCCGGTTCAGCTTGGCAATGACCTGCGCCGCGGTAAACGTCTTGCCCGTACCCGTCGCGCCAAGCAGCGTCTGGTGCTTCTTGCCCTCCTGAACGCCCTTCACCAGCTCGAAGATGGCCTTCGGCTGGTCCCCCTGGGGGGCAAACTCGGAGATCAGCTCGAACTTCTTGTCACTTACAACTATGTCCTTCATTCCTCAACCCCCAAATATTGTTGGTTTCCTACGAAATCTATAAACTTTCCCTTCCATTCGACCGATACTAGAAGAGAGTGTGTGCAGGATGTGTCAAATTATGCTGCAAATAAGAATGTTTGTTCTTATTCATTATAAACTCTTTCATGGTACCTTGCAAACGGTCAAACTTACCTGATTCCCGCACCCAAGAGCATCTTTCAGCCGGTGAGTTCGGTTCATGAGCCCTTTACATCAATATCAACGGGAGTGGTAAAGTCGTGGATTTAACTACAATTTTGGGCATTGTCTTAGGGATTGCCGCTTTAGTTATCGGGTACATGTGGGACGGCGGCCATCTGGAGTCTCTGATCGTTCCGAGCGCCATGCTGATCGTATTCGGAGGAACGTTCGGCGCGACAGCCGTCGGTTTCCCCGCCTCCGTATTAAGGGATATTCCTAAAGCTCTCAATATTGCATTCCGACAGAAGAAGCGTGACCCCGGCATCGTCATCGAAGAGATCGTCGACATGGCGACGGTCGCCCGCCGCGAAGGCGTTCTCGCTCTCGAGCAGCGCGCTCAGGAGCATACGAACCCGTTTCTCAAGGACGGCCTCATGATGGTTGTGGACGGCACCGACCCGGAGCTCACCCGCCAAATTCTCGAGCTGGAGATGGATGCGGTCGAGCATAAGAACGAGAATTATGCCAAAGTGTTCGAAGCCGCCGGCGGCTACGCCCCGACGATGGGGATTATCGGTACGGTCATGGGCCTCATTCACGTTCTCGGAAATCTATCCGACCCTAACTCGCTCGGGCCCGCCATCGCCGTTGCGTTCACCGCCACGCTGTACGGCGTCATGAGCGCCAACATGGTCTATTTGCCGATTGCCGGCAAAATTAAGTTCCGAACGAAGGAAACGATCTCCGAGATGGAATTGATGCTGGAAGGCATTCTGGCTCTCCAGGCCGGCGAAAATCCGCAGCTGATCAAGAAGAAGCTGACCTCCTTCCTGCACGATAAAACGATTGTCAAAGAGGAGGGCGGCCGCAATGGCGAGGAGGGCTAAACAGCAGCCGCCGGAAAATCATGAACGCTGGCTGATCACGTATGCCGACTTAATTACGCTGCTGCTCGTATTTTTCGTCATCATGTACGCGATGAGCAAAATCGATGTAGCCAAATATACCGTTCTGGCCCAAGCGCTGAACTTCCAGTTCCAGAAAGCCGACAGCGTCATGCCGAACGGCGAGGGCGTTATGGGCCAGGTCGGGAAGACGACCGCCGACGCCGACCAGAACAAGGCAAACCCGGACGCCGATAACTCCAAGACGGGGCTTACCGACTCGGATCAAACGAAGCAAAGTCAAGCGGAGCAAGCACGGAAAGAACAAGAGCTGCAGGAGCTGCTGAAGCAGCTGCAAGCTTATATCGGACAAAATCAGCTTGAATCCCAGCTTAAAGCCGAGAATACGGAGCGCGGCATCGCCATCACGCTGAACGACCTGCTCCTGTTCGACCTCGGCAAAGCTGACCTGAAGCCGGCGGCGACACCGGTTCTCGATAAGCTGGCGGCGTTCATCTCCACCGTAAACGCGAAGATCTCCATTGAAGGCCATACGGATAATTTGCCGCTGGCTACCGGCAACCCGCTGATCGACAACTGGGGATTATCGAATGCCCGCTCTTTGTCGGTACTGCGCCATTTTATCTATAACGCCAACATTGACGGCAACAAGCTCGTCTCTACGGGGTACGCCGACACGAAGCCGGTCGCACCGAACGACAGCAACGAGAACAGGCAGAAGAACCGCAGAGTCGAAATCGTCGTACTTCGCCGCGAATCATAAGTGCAGGCACTCCGTTCATCGGGGTGCCTTTTTCCTATCCGCGCAAGTATTACGGAACGAAAACTTGCGCAATTGCGCAACAAGTTTGCGCACAATCCAACCATGCCTCGATTTATAATAAAAGTATAATATTGGCAAAGAGAGAGGCGTTCTTCCATGAATACTCCTTCGATTCACATTACGAACGATTGTATTAAAGAAGCGATCTGCGAGCAAATCCGCCAAATCCCGTCGCCGCAAGAGGAATGCATCCGCTCCTCGTGGCAGAAGGTTTCGCAAATTCTCACCCACCCTTCAAAAGTTCAGTAGGAAGCCTTAAACAGAAACATGCCCGGGAAGTCCTCCACGTTGCAAACGCAGCCCTTCCTTCCGCAGCATACTGCGGCTCGTCCAATCTAACTTCCAAGTCCAAAATATGACCAATAAGAAAAACCTCTCCCGATCATTGAATCAGGAAAGGTCTTTCGTGCTGTCCGCCTCCGGCAGTACGCTCGCCGGATTGCGAACGAGACCGGCGATGCCGCGCCCGATCATGCCGATCAGGCTCGGCTCCTTCGTCTCGATATAGTACATCGCTTGTTCATCCGGAGCCAGGATCAAGCCCAGCTGATGATGATCGCCTGCATAGAGCGGCCGGCTGACGAATTTCAGCTCGCCTTGCAGATTGATGACCTCCAGCTTGCTAAAGGCTGCGTTCAGCTGCAGCGCCTGGTGCAAATCGGCACGGCGGCGAACCGGCATTCCGTTGACCTTGTGAATGATTTCCCCGGGCGCAATGCCTAGCTCCGCCGCCGTCGAATTCGGAATTACGGCGAGTACGCGCAGGCCCTTATCCGAATGCACGTAGAACGGGCTCTGCTTCTCTTCTATCCAGCGGCTGTATGCGATCAGCGCTTCATGCAGCGCGATCGTCAGCAAGGAGGCGAAGAACGCCAGCGGGCTCCAATAATGAACAGCCACGGCGAGCAATAAGACGGCTACCCCATAACCAACAAGCCAAACGGAACTCCGGCGGACTTTGTTCTGCGGCAGCGCGCTGACCGTCAGCTCCGTAAATCCGATCATGAACGGCAGAGCGATGACCGACCAGCCTAACGCCCATCCGCCGTCAAACAGCGTCGTCCATGGCAGCGCCGCGGTACTGCCCCCGGCAGCCGGCACAATGAGCAGCAGCGGAACCGGCCAGAAGCCCTGCAGCTGGTAGCCGCCGATGATTTTGCCGCGCTTGCCTTCATAAAACATCGGCGTCGCCATTCTGGTGCCCTGGGTGCGAATCAACGCCGCTTCAAAGACGTGCAGCACACCGACGATCGCGAGCAGCATAGCTGCGTCCGTCTGCCGAAGCGCGTCGACAACCGCCCCAAGCTCTCCCCCCGGCACCGATACCGGCAGCAGCCTCGCCACCGCCCCCAGCATGCCGATGATCCCCGCCGAGTACGCCATACACATATAACGCACCCGGAACAGCATAAGAACGATGGACACGCCCCAGAGCAGCCATATCGTCTCCTGTGCGATCGATACGCCCAGCAGCGCGAACGAGAGCGAGGCGGCAATTCCGCCCGCCGCACCCCACAGCGCCGCCCGTCCGGTCTCACCCAGAAGCGAATGGAGCCGTACAGAGAACAGCCTGCGTTCCAGCTTAATCTGTCTTCGATATTGTAAAACGACGAGAACGATCCCAACGTAGTAAAACGGATTGATCAATAGTTGTACCGCCGCCGTCAGCAGCCGAACCGGCAGTTCCGTCAGTCCATCCATGAGCTACGGTCTCCTCCGCGATAAGTCGATTCCAAACAGCAAAAATAGGGAGGCTGACAACGTCCCTCAGCCATCCCTATATGCATTCGACGCCGGGCCATCTTTTCCTGCCCTGCTGCAGAGGCCAATATTGCCCTGCCCTGCTGTTATTTGTTTATCGCGTTCTGCATCTCCCGTACAGCGGCCTTCAGCTGCAGATCGTTGTTCGGATCCCTGATCGCGGCGATGATGGCACTCTCGAGCTTCTCCGCCGTATTCGCATCCACTTCGCCGTTCACCGGCAGGTCGTTGCCGCGCTGGAACGTGCGTACGGCGTTCGCCGTTTTCTCGCTGAAGTAGCCGTCCGTCCGGTCCACCGGAAGCCCCAGGCCCTTCAGCATGATTTGAAGATTTTTCACATCATCGTTGTTCATATCGTACTTCAGTACCGTCTTCTTGCTTAGCGGCGCAACCTTGAAGAATTCCGGCTGCTCGACGGCCAGATCCGGCTCGATGCCCTTCTTGTGAATCCAGTTGCCGTTCGGCGTCAGCCATTTGTAGACGGTCATCTTGATGTTGCTGCCGTCGCCCATTTCCTCCTCGAACGTCACCTGTACCGTTCCTTTGCCGTACGTCGTCTCGCCGATCAGCTTGGCACCGACGGCTTCCTTGAGGGCGCCGGCGAGAATCTCGGAGGCGGAGGCGCTGCCTTTGTTCGTCAGTACGACCACCGGGTAATTCTTCGAACCGCCTTCCGACAGCGTCGGCTCGCGGCGGCCGGCCCGGTCCTCCACCTGAACGATCGGCTTGCCCTTCGGCACGAACGGCTCCACAATATCGACGACGACGTTGAGCAGACCGCCCGGATCGTTGCGCACGTCGATGATCAGACCTTTCATGCCCTTCGACTCCAGCGTCTTCAGCTCTTCCGCGAAGCGCTTCGCCGTATTGGCAGAGAACTGGCGGATTTCGATTTTGCCGACGCCGTTCTCCAGCATTTCCCCGAACACAGTCTCCACGTCAATATTGTCGCGGACGACAATGACCTCGATCGGCTCGTTCACGCCCGAACGCAGAATGGACAGCTTCGCTTGGGTGCCTTTGGGACCGCGGATTTTGCTGACGGCCTGATTCAGGGTCAGCCCGTCCAGCTTCTCGCCGTTAACGGAAAGAATCACGTCATGGGCATGTACGCCCGCTTTCTCTGCGGGTGACCCTTTGATCGGCGAAACGACGACGACTTTCCCCTCTTCGACCGACACCTCGGCGCCGATGCCCTGGAACTTGGACGTGATGCTCTCGTCGAACTGAGCCGCTTCCTTCTGGTCCATGTACACCGTGAACGGATCGTCCAGCGCCTCCAGCATGCCGTTGATGGCGCCGTTGACGATTTTGTCATGGTCGACTTTATCCAGGTACTTGTTCTCCACAAGGCCGTAAGTCGTAGCGATCTTCTGCAGATCTTTCTCCGTGAGGCCTGTCGCTGACGACTTGATATTCACCGCCGCTGCGTTGGCCGCAATGCCCTTGGCGCTGGTCACCAGCGAGGGGCTTGCAATCGTAAGCGTCAGCAGGCTGCTTGCGAACATCGCGAGGACGATGAATGCAATGACCGTTCTTCCTTTGAACAGCACGTGTAGGACACCACCTTTATCTGTCCCTTGTCATGGGACTCGTCCTTGTAGTATATGTCATTGCAGGCTGAAATTATTAACGCAAGTATGGCTTCGGATCGACCGGCTTCTCGTTAACGCGCACTTCAAAATGCAGATGGTTGCCCGTAGAGCGCCCCGTACTGCCGACCTCGGCGATTTTCTGGCCGCGCTTTACCGTATCGCCCTTGTTGACAAGAATGCCGCCATCGCGAATGTGGCCGTACAGCGTCCACACACCGCCGCCATGATCGATGATGACGCAGTTACCGTATCCGCTCCACCATGATGCGACGATCACGACGCCGTTCTCCGCCGCCAGAATGCCGGTTCCCTTCGGGACGCCGAGATCGATGCCGGTATGGCCCGCATTGGATTGGCCGTTAATCGGGTCGGTCCGCAGCCCGAAATCGGACGTCATCGGCGCTTGCTTCTCCAGCGGGTATGCAAACTTGCCTCCGCTATACGTAAAGGCGTTCGCTACGGTCGATTTGGCCGGCGTCTTGCCTTTCTTCTTCGCGGCTTCGGCTGCAGCCCTCTCCGCGTCCGCCTTCTTCTTCAGCAGCGCGGATTCCTGGGCGGCGAATTTGACCAATTCATCCTGCTGCTCATGGGAAATTTCCTCGAGCTCCTTCTCCTTCTTGGAGAGGCTCGCGACGACAACTTCCTTCTCCTTCTCCTTCTGCTCGAGGGAGTCCTTCACAGCGTCGGTCTGGTTATACAGCTCCGTCACCTTGGCAAGCTGCTGCTCGACCTCCCCTTTCTTGACCACGATCATGTCGCGGTCCTTCTTGTTGGAAGCGAGCACCTCTTTATCTTGGCTAACAATGGACTTCAAAGCTTCCAGCCGGTCCAGGAAGTCGCCGAAGCTGGTCGAAGCCAGCAGCACTTCCGCGTAAGAAACGAAGCCGTTCATATACATGAGCCGAAGGCGCGATTTCAGCATCTGGTCGCGGCTTGCCACCCGGGCCTCCGCATCCTCGAGCAGCTTCGCGTTCGTCTGCAGCTCGCCGGTAATCCGGTCGATATCGTTGTTGAGGCTGGTCAGCTTCTTGCCGATCTCATCGATCTGGGCGACCAGCGCATTCAGATCTTGACTTGTCTTTGCCTGTTCCTTCTGAACTTGAGCCAGCTCGTTCTGGGTAGCCGTGGCCTTCTGCTGTGCGGCAGACTTGGCCTTCTTGAGGTCGTTCAGCTGTTTGTTGATCGCGTCCGTCGTCGTCCCGGCAAGCCCTTGCGCCGGAACGAGCAGCGAAGCCGTCAGGGCCGCGCTGACCGCGAGCGGAATCCACAAAGTTTTTTTCACCGATTGATCTCCTCTCCGTGCCTCTGCCTCGCAGCCGAAGCTACACGCGCAAATATTTGCGCACCGACAGCAGGCTTCCCCATACTCCAATGATAACGCCGAGCCCAAGCAGGAACCCGCCCAGCGTAAGGCCGATGTCTTCGAACGGCAGCAGCTTGATCATTAACAAGCTCAACTCGAGCTGACTTACATTGAGTAGCGCCCAATAGCCGTAGAGCAGCGCCCCTACCGGAATCAGCGAGCCGAGCAGCCCCAGCAGCGCGCCTTCGACAAAGAACGGCCAGCGGATAAACGCATTCGTGGCGCCGACGAGCTTCATAATCGAAATCTCCCGGCGGCGGTTAATAATCGTCAGCTTGATCGTGTTGGCAATCAAGAAAATCGATGTGACCGCCAGCAGCAGCACCAGGACAAGCCCGACATTGCGGACGATCTCCGTGACGCGGAACATCGTCTCCACCTGGCCCTTGCCGTAACTGACCTTATAGATCGGCGGCGGGAATTCGCCTTCGTTCAACCCCTCGATCGCAGCCGCGGCGGTACCGACCTGGTGCGGATCGGTGACCTCGACCGTGAACGAATCGTTAAGCGGATTGTTTTCTCCTTCGAAGCCTTCCAGCAGATCGGCCCCGCTCTCGCCAAGACGCTGACGGAGGAATTCCAGGCCCTCCGCCTTGGAGACGAAGGTGACGGTCGATACTTGCGGGATTTCTTTGATTTTCTCCTCCAGGACGTCGATCGTCTCTTGGGAGGTATCCACCTCAAGGTAGACCTTAATCTCTACCTGGCTCTCAATTTGCTGGGTTAAGTAGTTTACATTCAACGACAGAAGCAGGAACAAGCCGAGAATGAACAGCGAGATCGAGATCGAGCTGACCGAAGCGAAGGTCATCCAGCCATTGCGGGCGACGTTCTTCGTGCCTTCCCGCAGATGGCGGAGCAGCGTGCTAATCTTCATAGCCGTACTCCCCTCGTACTTCGTCCCGCGCAATCTGGCCCTGCTCGATCGCGATTACACGCTTGCGCATCGTGTTGACGATTTCTTTGTTGTGGGTAGCCATGACGATCGTCGCGCCGCGGTAATTGATCTCCTCAAGCAGCTTCATAATGCCCCAGGACGTTTCCGGGTCGAGGTTCCCGGTAGGCTCGTCCGCGATAATGACGGCCGGATTGTTGACGATCGCCCGGGCGATCGCCACACGTTGCTGCTCGCCGCCGGACAGCTGGGTCGGCAGCGAATCGGCCTTTTCCTTCAGCTTGACGAGCTCCAGCACTTCCATCGTGCGTTTCTTGATGTGCTTCTTCGGCGCTTCGATAACCTCCATGGCGAAGGCGATATTCTCATAAGCGGTCAGCTTCGGGAGCAGGCGATAGTCCTGGAAAATAACCCCGATGTTCCGCCGGACGAACGGAATTTTGCGCTGCTTCAGCCTTTCCAGATTGAAGCCGTTGACGAAAATTTGACCTTTGGTCGGGCGCTCTTCTCTATACATCAATTTCATGAATGTCGATTTTCCTGCGCCGGAAGGGCCGACGACGTAGACGAAATCGCCGGCGTTCACCTTGATGCTGATGCCGCGCAGGGCGTTCGTGCCGTCCGAATACGTCTTCCAGACATCGTGCATTTCGATCAATCGGATCACATCCTGTATTTTATAGCTTTACTTACTTCGACAGCGGGCGCTAAAGTCCTGCGAAAGATGCGCATTTTCAACACTTTTTCACATTATAGCATCGTTTGGACAGGGGTTGGGGCGCTTCGGGCTTGTAATATTTGCCTTCCGGCGGGCTTATATATGTATAGACGGGGATAAAGGCTGACGAGGGCGTTGGCGGTGCGGACAGGCTGATCGCCGGTTGCGGGATGGGGTGGCGGGGCGCTGGCGGGTGGAGCCTTAACGTACTAATCTCATGCGGTATCTCGGATCATTCAAAATATAGCAAGCTAGCCGGTTACACGGGAGGAGGGAGATCGAGCCAATGAACCTATCGATAAACTGGCTCCGGCCCATCGGCTTGGCGCTGCTGGCCGCTCTGCTGCTCGCCGTCGGCGGGCTGGCCGCCTATGGCGCGCAGAGCACCTTGCCGGACAGGCTGACCGTGTCCGGCTGGGACGTCGGCGGCATGTCCTATGCCGCCTTCGAGGCCGAGCTGCAGGCGCGCGAGGCCGCGCTGCTCGGCACGCCCGTGCGGCTTCGCGCGAGCGTGGACGGGCTGGCGCCGCTGACCGTGACCTACGGTCAGCTCGGCGCCCGGACGAGCGCAGCGGCGCTGCGCTCGGAGCTCGAGCGCCTGCGCCACGGCTCGCCGTGGGCGCGGGCGCAGGAGCGCTGGCGGCTGCGCGGCGCCGCGCTCCAGCTCGAGGTGACGCTGCCGGAGGCAGGCGTCACCGGGGCGCTGCGGCCCGCGTGGGGGCCGCTGTACACGGCGCAGCCGGTCGACGCGCGGCGCGTCATCTCGGCGGACGACCGCGTCAGCTACGCCGCCGGGGTGAGCGTGCCGCGCGTCGACGCGCCGAAGCTGCGCGAGGCGCTGCTCGCGGCGGCGCCCCGCATCGCGGCGCTCGGCCCGGACGCGCGGCCGGCTGCTCCGGTGGAGCTCGGCGTCCCGATCGTGCAGGAACAGCCGCGTATCACGGAGGCGGCTCTCCGCCAAGAAGGAATCGAGCGCAAATTCGCTCAGTTCACGACCCTCTATACGGGCTCGTCGGCCGGCCGGCAGCACAATATCGAGTCTGCGGCGGCCATTGTGAACGATATGGTGCTGAAGCCGGGCGACGTATTCGACTACGGCAAGGTGATTGAGGAGACGGAGCGCAAATTCGGTTTCCAGGAGGCTCCCGTCATTATCGACGGCAAGATCGTGCCGGGAATCGGCGGCGGCATCTGCCAAGTATCGACGACGCTGTATAACGCCGTGCTGCGCGGCGGTCTCGAAGTCGTGGAGCGCCGCAGCCATTCGCTGCCGATCTCTTACGTGCCGATGGGGCAGGATGCGACATTTTCCAGCGGGTGGATTAATTTCCGGTTTCGCAATAATACGGGCCGCAGTCTCCTGATCCGCACGTCGGCGGAGAACGGCCGGCTCACGGTCAAGCTGTTCGGTACGGCGCCGGAGGACATTACCTACGAGGTGCAGTCCAAAATCGTCAAAACGATCGAGCCCCCGGTCAAATACGTACGCAATCCGGCGCTCCGGATCGGAGAGCAGCGGAAGATCATGGACGGCAAGCGGGGGTTTGTTGTCGAGACAACCCGTTACAAGAAGCAAAACGGCCAAATCATCGGCGAAGAGCTCGTTTCCCGGGACACGTACTCCGCTCAGCCTGCTCTAATTGGGACTAACTCCGGTGCGAAAGCGGCGGACGGCAGCGATGACAGCGGGCAGGCTCCCTCCCGACGTGTCGAGGACGGCGTCCAAGGGCCGAAATTCCGGTAACTTCTCAACCGACATAGATCGTTACAGGTCATATGACTCTAGGAACTAGGTCATTATGACTTTTTTTGTTTATTGTTAGTCTTGTCAGACACGAACGTGTCGGCACAAGCTAGATGGTCGAGGAGGATTCCCACCATGGGTAAAATGGAATATTTCAGGGAGCTGGAGTACCGATTGCGCGGTCTCCCCGAGCGGGAGCGTCAAAATATTATAGCGGTCTATGAAGAGCTGTTCCAGAAAGCGGAGGAGAATGGCAAAAGCGAAAACGACATCGTCGATTCGCTCGGCTTTCCCCGGGTACCAAACTGGGATACGGTTAATGCCAAAGGCGATTCGGGCGCGGGGGTTGACCGCTCCCGGACCGAAGCACGCCCCGGCCATCCGCAAGAGCCCATATCGGACCCGGAGCGCTCCGCCGCTCCAGCTAATTTCGAGTCGCCGCGCGACCAGAGTTTCGATCCTGCAGCGCCGCATGTGAAGCCGCCGTTGCAGCCGCCAACAGCGCCATCTGCCGCTGCGCCGCAGGGAGGGGCCGGCATCCGGTCGTTCATTCCGCCGTATACGCCGCCCTCCACGCCTGCGCCTCCGGTTTCGCCGCAGTACCGCGACACCGGATTCGCGCCGCCGCCTTACCGCGAGAAGCCCGGCAGCGGAGCCAAACCGTGGATAGCCGGCCTGGCGCTCGGCTTCTTTAACCTCGTATTTATTATCGGCCCTTACCTGGGCTTGCTCGGCTGCCTGTTCGGCTTGTGGGTAACGGCGATCCTCCTGCTGTTCTCGCCGCTGCTCGCCCTGATCGGCACCGGCATCCCGAACGACAACGAGACGATGCTGCTGCTTATCTTCGGCAGCATCGGGCTGTTCGGCGCCGGATTGATGCTGACGATTATTTTGCAGTTCATTTCGAAGTGGTTTTTCAAGCTTTCCTGCATGTACGTCAAATTTAACTGGAATATCATTAAGGGGGCCTGACCTGTCATGCGAATAGTCAAAGGTTTCGTGTTTGCCGTCGGTCTCCTCTGTGTGATCGTCGGGACCGTCGGCGTGGTGTGGGTGGTGGACGCTTCCGGCATGCGGAATGAGAACTCGTCGAGCGCCGAATTCGACTTTACCAAATCCGTCGATGCCTCCGGCATCCGTGCGCTGCAAATCGATACGGACATCAGCGAAGTTGTTTTCACTCCGTCCCAAACGAACGAAATTACCGCCCATTTTACGGGCAAATCGCCGGAGAAGAGCAAGAGCCGCTGGCAGCTCGACGCAGAGACGAACAACGGCACTTGGGTCGTGAAGGCTCAGCACGAGGGCTCGGACTTTAATTTCGGCCTTGATATCCGGCAGCTTCGGGACATCATTGCCACCGGCATCTTCACAAGCAACCACAAGCTGGAAATTTCCCTGCCGCCCAAGGCTTACGACAAGATCGCCGTCGAGACCGATACCGGGCGCATTCAGCTAGGCGAGCTTACCGCTGATGTGCTGGATGTGGATTCGTCGACCGGCTCGATCGCCGTAGATTCCTTTACCGGCAAAAAAATCACGCTGCAAACCGACACCGGCGCCATCCGCTTCAACAAAACGGTCGCCACGGACCAGGTTCAGGCCGAATCCAGCACCGGCCGTATCGAAGGCGACCTGAAGCAGCTTGCCTCGCCGGTTTCGCTGCAAACCGATACCGGCGCCGTCTATCTTGACGTACCGGGTACGTCCGACGCGTTGTTTAACCTTTCGAACGACACCGGCAGCATCGACCTCAACGCTTCGAGGGACGTATCGTATGAAACGGAAGAGGAGCACCATGTCGTCGCGAAGCTCGGCACCGGCGCTTATCGCGTCAAGATCGAATCCAGCACCGGGGCGATTACGGTGAATGCACGGTGACAGTATAACCATGAAAGGCACCTCACTCGAAGGCCCCGTTCTTTTCCGTTATCTGCGGCAATAGAGCGGGGTTTGGGCGCTTATCTTTCACTTCCGGGCTTCTGCACCCGTCCTGCAAACATACAAGCCCCGCCCCAAAACGGCTATTCGGCCGCCAAGGGCAGGGCTTTATTTTCCCCGCAAGATTTACTTGCTCTTCTCCAAATACTCCTGCACCCACGCGCCGGTCAGCTGCAACGCCGCCTCGGCCCGCTCGATCGCGCCGCTCACCTGCGCCGCCGCCGTACCGCCGTAAACGCCGCGCGCGTTCACCACCTGCTCCGGCTGCAGAACCCGATAGATGTCGTCCTCGAACAAGCTGGAGAACTGCTTGAACTCCTCCAGCTTCAGGTCCAGCAAGTACTTCTTGTTTTGGATGCAGTACAGCACCGTTTTGCCGATGACCTCGTGCGCCTGACGGAACGGAAGACCTTTGTTCGCGAGGTAATCCGCAATGTCCGTCGCGTTCGAGAAGTCCTGGTTCACCGCCTGGCGCATCCGGTCGCGGTTTACCTTCATCGTCGCGATCATCGGCGCAAAGAGCTGAAGCGCTCCTTGCAGCGTATGCACCGTATCGAACATGCCTTCCTTGTCTTCCTGCATGTCCTTGTTGTACGCCAGCGGCAGCGACTTAAGCACCGTCAGCAGACCGACCAGGTTGCCGTACACCCGGCCCGTCTTGCCGCGTACAAGCTCCGGCACGTCCGGATTTTTCTTCTGCGGCATGATCGAGCTGCCCGTGCAGAACGCATCGTCCAGCTCGATGAAGCTGAACTCCGTGCTCGACCAGAGCACCAGCTCTTCGCTAAGCCGCGACAAGTGCGTCATGATGATCGCCCCGTGGCTCAGGAACTCCAGGATGAAATCGCGGTCGCTCACCGCATCCAGCGAGTTATCGTACACGCGCCCGAACCCGAGCTGCTCCGCCACAAAATGCCGGTCGATCGGGAATGTCGTTCCCGCCAGCGCCCCCGCTCCGAGCGGCAGCGTGTCGACGCGCTTGTAGCTGTCCTGCAGCCGTTCGATGTCTCGCTGGAACATCGCCACGTAAGCCATCATATGGTGCGCGAACAAGATCGGCTGCGCCCGCTGCAGGTGCGTATACCCTGGGAAAATCGTATCCATATTGCTCTTCGCCTGCGCAATCAACGCCTCTTGCAGCTTTTGCAGCAGCCCAACGAACTCCACCACGCGCTTGCGCAGGTACAAATGCATATCGGTCGCCACCTGGTCGTTCCGGCTGCGGCCCGTATGCAGCTTGCCGCCGACCGGACCGATCAAGTCGATCAGCTGCTTCTCGATATTCATATGAATGTCTTCGTTGGCAATCGTGTACTCCAGCTCGCCGCGGCGGATCATGCCTTGTACCTGCAGTAAGCCGTCCTTGATTTTGTCCACGTCTTCCTGCGGCACGATTCCGCACTTGCCCAGCATCGTCACGTGCGCCAGGCTGCCTTGAATGTCTTCCTCGGCCAGCTCCTTGTCGAACGTAATGGATGCTGTGTACTCCTCAACGAGCTGATCCGTCTTCTTCGTGAACCGTCCACCCCATAGCTTTGACACTGGTTCGTGCTCCTTTCCGTTCCGCCGGCCCGTCAATCCTTCGCCTGCATATAACGTCGCAAGCGGTATGACGTATGTCCGGCTTTTGCCCTTTTCCGGCATGTAAGCATTACAAAAGCAGATCCCTGAACCAAAAGTAATGTAAATGTGCAGGAATCCGGATGTTAACCCGACTCACTCGAACGAATGTCTGCAATTGTGCAGGCATTCTGAGCAAATTTGCACGTGACCGCGACAACCGCTTCGAATGCCTGTATAATCGCAGGAATTCGGACATCTTGAGCGGGACTTTTTGAATATTTCTGCTATTTTCGCAGGGATTCGGATAAGCTGAGCAATCCGCTCATACGACTGCCCCAACCGTCCAAATACAGCAAAGCGGCCGCGTTACCGCGGCCCTCTGCAATCCGAACCTTCGCTTCCCTGCTTCCCGGCCGCAAGCCGGCTACACTTACTTCTTCGCGTTCTGCTCCACGCCGGAAGCGACTCTCAGACGCAGCGCGTTCAGGCGAATGAAGCCCGTAGCGTCGCCCTGGTTGTACGCCTTGGACGGATCGGCTTCCATCGTCGCGATGTCCGGGTTGTACAGCGATACCGGGCTCTTCACGCCGGCGCCGATGATGTTGCCCTTGTACAGCTTCAAGCGAACCGTACCGGTTACGTTCTTCTGGCTCTCGGTTACGAGCGCCTGCAGCGCCAGACGCTCCGGCGCGAACCAGAAGCCGTTGTATACGAGCTGCGCATACTTCGCGATCAGCGAGTCGCGCAGGTGCATGACGTCGCGGTCCATCGTGAGCGACTCCATTTTGCGGTGGGCCGTGAACAGGATCGAGCCGCCCGGCGTCTCGTACACGCCGCGGCTCTTCATGCCGACGAAGCGGTTCTCGACCATATCGACACGGCCTACGCCGTGCTTGCCGCCAAGGGCGTTCAACGTCTCCATCACTTCCAGCGGCGACATGCGCTGGCCGTTCACGGCGACGCAATCGCCCTTCTCGAACTCCAGCTCCACGTATTCCGGCGTATCCGGAGCCAGCTCCGGGTCTACGCTCAGCACGAACATATCGCGGTTGCTTTCCGCGCTCGGATCGAACCAAGGGTCCTCGAGCATGCCGCTCTCGAACGAAATGTGCAGCAGGTTGCGGTCCGTCGAGTACGGCTTCGCCGCCGACGCCGTCACCGGAATGCCGTGCTTCTCGGCGTAGGCGATCATCTCGGCGCGGCCCGGGAAGCTCTCGCGGAACACCTCGTCGCGCCACGGCGCGATGACTTCCAGCTCAGGCGCGAGCGCCGCTGCCGTCAGCTCGAAGCGCACCTGGTCGTTGCCCTTGCCCGTTGCGCCGTGCGCAATCGCCGTCGCGCCTTCGGCGCGGGCGATCTCGACCATGCGCTTCGCGATCAGCGGACGCGCGATCGACGTGCCGAGCAAGTACTGGCCTTCATACAGCGCTCCTGCCTGGAACATCGGGTAGATGAAATCGCGCGCGAACTCTTCCCTCAGGTCGTCGATATATACTTTCGAAGCGCCGGTCTTCAGCGCCTTCTCTTCCAGGCCGTCCAGCTCTTCCTTTTGTCCGATGTCGGCCGTGAAGGTGATGATTTCCGCGTCGTACGTTTCCTTCAGCCACGTCAGGATGACCGACGTATCGAGGCCGCCGGAGTAGGCGAGGACGATTTTTTGCTTAGCCATGTTTGATTCACTCTCTCCCTATGATATCGATTAAGACATAATGGCGGCCATAACGGCCTTCTGCGCATGCAGACGATTTTCCGCCTGGTCGTAGATGATCGAGTTCGGACCGTCGATGACGCCCTCGCTCACTTCCTCGCCGCGATGCGCCGGCAGGCAGTGCATGAACAGATAATCCGGCTTCGCCAGCTTCGCCAGCTCTTCGTTCACCTGATAATTCGCGAACGCCTTCTCCCGCTCCTGCTGCTCCTCCTCGAAGCCCATGCTCGCCCATACGTCGGTATAGATCACGTCGGCATCCCGCACCGCTTCCTTCGGATCGCGCACCAGCTCCACCTTGGCTCCCGACTTCGCAGCCTGTTCCATGGAGACGCGCACGACCTCCGGATCGGCGTCGTAGCCCTCAGGCGTAGCCGCGGCAAAATCAATCCCCAGCTTCGCCGCGCCCATCAGCAGCGAATGCAGCATATTGTTGCCATCGCCGATATAAGCTACCTTCAAGCCCTGCAGCTGACCCTTCTGCTCCTTGATCGTCTGGTAATCGGCCAGCGCCTGGCAAGGGTGCGACAAATCCGTCAAGCCGTTGATCACCGGAATCGTTGCGCTGCGCGCCAGCTCTATGACCCGTTTGTGGCCGAACGTACGGATCATAATCCCGTCCAGGTAGCGCGACAGCACCTTCGCCGTATCCGTAATCGGCTCCCCGCGCCCGAGCTGCAAATCATTCTTGCTCAGGAACAGCGGCTGCCCGCCGAGCTGATAAATCCCGACCTCGAACGATACCCGCGTCCGCGTCGACGACTTCTCGAAAATCATCCCCAGCGTCTTGCCCTTCAGCGGCTGAAACGCCTCGCCCGCCTTCTGCCCCCGCTTAAGCTCGATCGCCAAATCGATCAAATACTCCAGCTCTTCTTTGCTATAATCGTTCAACGTCAGAAAATCCCGGCCCTTCAGCTGGGCGGCGATCTCATTCTGCAATAATACCGTCATGCCAGACCCTCCTTCATAAACACCTTCATCTTGTTGAAAATCTAGCTGCGAACCTTTCGACATCACGGATCCTGGGCCGCAAGGCTGCCCACAGAGATTTTGTCGAAACGGCCGTTTGTCCACAGATTCGTCACATTTCGACCCAGGGTTATCCACAACGCCTTGTCGAACGTATTGTTGTCCACAGTGCGGTTCGTTACACCGCCGCCTTGCTGGCCGCTTCGTTCGCAGCCCGCGCCAGCGCCTCCGCAACGATGTCGAGGCCCTTCAGCAGTTCCTCGCGGGAGATGAGCAGGCTCGGCACGAGCCGCATGACATTCGTCCCGGCCGTAATGACCAGAGCGCCGTGACGATGGATGTCATTGACGATATCGCCTACGGCTGTCGTGCATTCGATACCGATCAGCAGCCCTTTGCCGCGCACGTCGACAACGAGCGGATTGCCTTCCAGCTTGCTCTTCAGGTGGGTGACGGCCAGCTCGCCGAGCTCCCGGGCCCGCTGCGGCACATTATCCTCCAGCATTGTCTCCATCGTCGCAATTCCCGCCGCCGTCGCCAGCAGGTTGCCCCCGAAGGTTGAGCCGTGGCTGCCTGGAGCGAACGCGTCCTTGATTTTCGCTTTGCCAAGCACCGCGCCGATCGGAAAGCCGCTGCCAAGTCCCTTAGCCAATGTGAAGATATCCGGTTCAATCCCGTAATGCTCATACGCGAACAACTTGCCTGTACGTCCGACGCCGGTCTGGATCTCGTCGAGAATCAGCAATACGTCATGCTTCTCGCACAAGCGGACGATCTCGGCCATGAACGCCGGGTCCGCGCTGTGAATACCGCCCTCGCCTTGAACCAGCTCGAGGAAGATCGCGGCCGTCTTGTCGCTGACGGCGCCCTGCAGCGCTGCAATGTCGTTGTACGGCAGCGTCGTAAACCCTTCCGGCAGCGGGTGGAACCCTTCCTTGACCTTCTCTTGACCGGTTGCGGTCAGCGTGGCCAGTGTCCGGCCGTGGAACGACTGCTGGAACGTAATGATTTCGTACTTGCCTTGAATGCCGAGCACCTTCTGATAATACCGGCGCGCCAGCTTGATCGCCGCTTCGTTCGCTTCCGCACCGCTATTGCAGAAGAACACGTGGTCGGCGCACGAGTTGTCCGTCAGCAGCTGCGCCAGCCGATATTGGTTCGGGATGTGGAACAGGTTGCTCACATGCCACAGCTGATCGAGCTGCTCATGCAGCTTCGCCGTTACTTTAGCCGGCTTATGGCCGAGGTTCGTTACGGCTACGCCGCACATCAGATCGATGTACTCCTTGCCTTGATCGTCCCACAGACGGGAGCCCTCGCCCTTCACTAACGTAATCGGATATTTGCTGTAGTTCGGGAACAGCAGGCCCTGTAAATTTTCGCTCATTTCCTCCACCTCCGTTTATGTTTCAACGTTCTATTGTGAGCGTAATAACGGCCCTTTAGGCCGTTACTTATACCCGCTTCGCTCAGACTCGCCGCTGTAACCGCCTTATGTGCCGTTAGCACACCCAGTCGTCTTCTTCGCGTTCGCTTTAGACGTTCTAACGGCCGTCAAGGCCGTTATGGCTGCCCGTTTCGCAACTTGCTGCCTGCTGCCTGCTGCTTGCTGCTTGCTGCTTGCTGCTCTACCGGCCGAATGAGCCGTTAGACCACGATCTCGCCCATTTTCAAACTCTCCTGCACACTCTTACAGCCCATTTGGCCGTTACAGCCCGCAGATTACACTCAATTAGCCGCCAACTGCCTCGCGGGCCGCTAGCGCCGGCACTACTCCCGCACAATTCGCGTTCCGACTGCTTCTCCGTCCAGCACGCGGCTCAATATACGCGGCTCCGTACCGCTCACGATCACGACTTCCCGCACCTGTCCCTGGATGCAATCGATCGCCGCCCGCACTTTCGGAATCATGCCGCCGTAAATATCGCCGCTTTCGATCATCGCCTCGATCTCCGCTACCGTAACGACCGGCAGCACGCGCTTCTCGCCGTCCACCGTCTTCATGATGCCCGGAACGTCCGTCACGACGACGAGCCGCTCGGTGCCCAGCTGCGAGGCTACAGCACCTGCCGCCGTATCCGCATTGATATTATATCGCTGCAGTCCGTCACGGCCTAAACCGATCGGTGCAATAACCGGAACGTAGCCCATCTCCACGACCCCGTCGATCAAGCCCGCGTTCACGTCCGTCACCCGCCCGACAAGGCCGACCTCATGGGCGTTCTCAACCGGCTCGGACGTTAGCAGCCCTGCATCGACGCCGGACAGTCCGACCGCGCGAGCGCCCGCATGACCGATGCGGCGCACAATCAGCTTATTGATTTGGCCCGCAAGCACCATCTCAACGACGTCCAGCACGGCCTCGTTCGTCTTGCGCAGCCCGTTGACGAACTCCGTCTCGATGCCGAGCTTAGTCAGCGTTTCGGAGATCGCCGGTCCGCCCCCATGTACGATAATCGGCAGACGGCCTTGCTTCACAAGCTCCGCCATATCGGCGAAGAACGCATCCGGCAGCGCAGCCAGCGTGCTGCCGCCGCATTTCATCACAAATCTCATGTCCCGTCGCTCCTCCTGGCCGTTACGTCCGATATGCGGCGTTAATGCGCACATAATCGTAGGTAAGGTCGCAGCCCCAAGCCGTCGCCCGGCCTGTGCCCATATGTAAATCCACGTGAATATGGACGGTATCGCCCTTCAAATATTCAAGTGCAGCTTCTTCGTCGAATTTGACCGGCTGCGACGCCCGCAGCGTCACGATGTCGCCGAGTCGAATGTCGACCGTATCGACATTGACCGGCTGGCCTGCGCGGCCGACCGCCGCAATAATACGGCCCCAGTTCGCATCCGCGCCGTAGACGGCCGATTTCACCAGACTCGAGCCGACAATCGTCTTCGCAATCGCGCGGGCCGCATCGCCGGATACCGCTCCGGCGACGGTCACCTCGATCAGCTTCGTCGCCCCTTCACCGTCGCGGGCAATCGCCTTCGCCAGATGCTCGCCGACATGCTCGAACGCCGCCCGGAACGCTTCCCACTGCGGATGCTCCGGCGTCAGCGGCGCGTTGCCCGCCAAACCGCTTGCCATCACAACGACCATATCGTTCGTGCTCGTATCGCCGTCCACCGTAATCATGTTAAAGGTCGAATCCGTTACCGCATTCAGCAGCTGCTGCAGCTGCTCGCTGCCGATAGCGGCGTCCGTCGTCAGGAAGCCGAGCATCGTCGCCATGTTCGGGTGGATCATCCCCGAGCCTTTGGCCGCTCCGGCAATATGCACCGGCTTGCCGTCGATTTCGACGCGGACGCACAGCGATTTCTGCACGAGATCCGTCGTCAGGATCGCCTGGCAGAAATCGTCGCCCCCGTCCGCCTTCAGCCGCTCCGGCAGCGCCGCCACGCCGGCGCGCACCTTCCCCATCGGCAGCGGCTCGCCGATCACGCCTGTCGAAGCCACGGCCACGTGGCTCTCCTCTACGCCAAACGCGGCGGCTGCCAGCGCGCGCATCTCGTACGCGTCGGCCTCGCCCTGCTCGCCCGTGCACGCATTGGCGTTGCCGCTGTTCACGAGCACCGCCTGCAGCTTCCCGCCGTCCGCAAGGCTCGCCTTCGTCACGCGAAGCGGCGCTGCCTGAAACGCATTCAGCGTATACACGCCCGCCGCCGCCGCCGGCACATCGCACACAATCGCGCCGAGGTCATGGCGGTCCGTCTTCTTCAGCCCGCAGTGCAGTCCGCCCGCACGAAATCCCGCCGGCGTCGTCACATTGCCGTCCGGAATAATGGTATATTGCTCTTTCATCCTGTTTCTCCTCGCCTTCCCCTCTGGAATCCCCCAAATCTACTTACGGATAAGCCGGAATGAACTGAAGCCCCGTCGCTTCGTCCCAGCCCATCATCAGATTCAAGTTTTGAATCGCCTGCCCGGCCGCGCCCTTCACCAGGTTGTCGATGACGCTCACGATCGTCACACGCCCTGTACGGCTGTCGACCGCAAAGCCGATATCGCAATAGTTCGAGCCCCACACTTCCTTGGTGGCCGGCAGCTTGCCTTGCGGACGTACCCGCACGAACTTCCGTCCCGCATAAAACTCCTTATACAGCCCGATAAAATCCGCTTCCGAACGCGCCCCCGGGCCGCCGACAATGCTCGCATACATCGTGCTCATAATGCCGCGCGTCATCGGTACCAAATGCGTCGTAAACGTCGTCACGACCGGCCGTCCCGCGACGTCGCTGAGCGTTTGCTCGATCTCCGGTATATGCTGATGACGGTTGACCTTGTACGCCGACAAATTTTCGTTCGCTTCCGCATAATGAACGGTCTGGCTTAGCCCGCGCCCGGCCCCGGATACGCCCGATTTCGCATCGATGATGATCGTCGCCGGATCGATCCAGCCCGCTTTCACCGCAGGAACGAGACCGAGCAGCGTTGCCGTCGGATAGCAGCCCGGATTGGAAATGAAGTCCACGCCCCGCACACGGTCGCCGAACACCTCGGCCAAACCGAATACCGCCTTGGACAAGTACGCTTCATCCGCAGGAGCATGCTTATACCATGTCTCATATTCGGCAGCCGAGCGCAGCCGGAAGTCGCCGGACAAGTCGATGACCTTCAGTCCCGCATCGAGCAGCTGCGGCGCCAGCTTGGCGGCAACCCCGGCCGGAGTAGCCAAGAAGACGACATCCGCCTTCGACTTCATCAACCCGACGTCGACGCCGTCAAGCGCATCCGTCCGGATTTCCGTCAGATGCGGAAACCCTTCGGCAATCGGCGCGCCGGCCGACGAAGACGAAATGACCGAAGTAATTTCCACTTGGGGATGCGCCTGCAGCAGACGAATCAGCTCGACCCCGCCATAACCCGTAGACCCTACAATCGCCACTCTTACCATACTAGCCAAACCGCTCTCCTCCATCCGATTCCAAAAATAAACTATGAATTATTATACATACGAGGGTATAAAAATACAACGATTATTTCAAAACCTCCAGCCTCTTCAGCGCCGGTTCATATTGCGCGGAGACAGCCATTTGATAATAGCTCCGGGCAGCTTCCCGATTGCCCAGCAGTTCATAATAAACGCCTAAATTATATGCCGCCAGATAGCTTCCCGTTCCTTGCACGATCTCCCGCCCTCGACCGGCCTCCCCTGCAGCCAAAGCCTGCAAATAGCTGTGCTCGATAAGGGGGAGCAGCTCGCCGCTGTCCTGAGGAAAGCATATAGCCAGCTCCATATAGATCAATCCGCAGACAAAATGGAAATCCGCCAGCTCTTGAAGCTGCGCCTGCTCGTTCCCGATCACATTCAAGGCTTGCTCGAAGTTTTTGGTTTCCAATAGCACATATAAATAATCAATCACTGCATCCGAAGCATAGGTGGCGACTGAAGACCCATGAGAATGTCCGCTTTGAGAAGCAACACGCGAAAGAAGCCCGTACGCCCTCTCGAAATATTGCTCCGCCTTCGACAGCTCCCCGCTACCCCGATATTGCTTGCCTATGTGAAACAACAAATACGCATCGTCCGGACGTCGCTGCAGCTCCTTCTCCAGAATTCGCAAATTCCGCTCCGACTTGTCCGTCTCGTAATAGCCTTCGTGGAATGCCACGATTCCGCTATCTATACGAGGAAGCTCGCTGATCAGCTGCTCATGAATGGCTCCCTGAAATCGAACATGGCGGGGGAAAATTCTCGATATGGCCGATTGCACGATCTGCTCTTCGCCATTTTGCACGAACCGGCTCTTAATCGTGATTCGTCCGATTCGCTGCCCTCCTGATATGAAATCGCGAAGCACGGCCCCGTAATCCGCGATAAGCCTCTCGTCCGCATCCAATACGAGGATCCAATCACCTTTCGTTCGTTCAATAGCGGCATTCCTGGCCGCGGCAAAATCATCGCTCCATGGAAAATCGCTGACGATCGCTCCCATTGAAGCGGCAATCTCCTTTGTCCGGTCGGTGGAGCCGGTATCCACCACGACCATTTCGTCCACGATGGGCTTTACGCTTTCTAGACATGCGGCAATGTGCCGCTGTTCATTTTTTACAATCACCGCAAGCGAAATTGTGGTCATCCTAACTCCCCCATAATCCCAAATAGAAGGTAGTCCTCTCACCGTCATTCTACCTTAATAAAGACAAGTTGTCTCGCCACCGTACGTCCGCCGTCCGGCAGCGTGACATGCCCCTGTCCAAACCCTGTCATTCCGGGCTGCGCAGCTGGTAAAATGCCGCAACCACAGGAAATCGGTCAGCCAAGCTTTCTTCGACGTAGGCTTCCGACTGAACCTGCTGGTCCGCTCCTTTTCGGAGTTTTTCGGTGCACCGAAACTAAAGCGCTCCCAATTCACCCCGGCTAAAATGGATCCTGTACGCCGCACTCTGCGCACCAAGCCCCTCTCCCCGCGGCCCCGGATTACCCGTGCAAGCGAAACCCTTCGCCCAGCACCTCCGCCGTGTCGCTAATGATCACGAACGCCGCCGGATCCGCCGCTCGTACGAGCTCTTTCAGCTTGAGCACTTCATTTTGCGAGACGACGACCATCAGCACGGTGCGTTCGTTTCGGGTATACCCGCCCCAGCCGTTCAACTGCGTCAACCCGCGGTCCAGCTTGTATAAAATCTGCTCCCGGATCGCTTCCGTCTCCTCGGAAATGATAAAAGCCACCTTGGAATACCGCAGACCTAACTGAACAGCGTCAATGGTTTTGCTCGTCACGAACAATCCGATTAATGCATACAACGCCTTCTCCGGTGTGAAAACAGCTCCAGCCGTGACGATCACGAGTCCGTCGAATATCGCTATGCAAACGCCCAAACTGATGCCGGTGAACTTGTGCAGCATTTGCGCCGCAAGGCCAAGGCCTCCGGTCGAGCCGCGTCCCCGGAAAACAATGCCGAGTCCGAGCCCCGTCCCGATACCACCATAGAGGCTGGCCAGCAGCGTATTGTCCGTTAGCGGCGGCAGCTTGCTCGTCAGCAGCACGCACAGCGGGAATACGACCGACCCCACTGCGGCTCTAACCCCAAACCTGCGGCCCAGCGTCCAAAGGCCAAGCAGGAACAGCGGAATGTTCAGCGCCCATTGCGTAATGGCCGGCTGCAGCCCCGTCCAATGCTGGACAAGAATCGACACCCCGGCTACACCGCCGGACGCAATCTGGTTCGGCAGCAGAAATATGTTGAAGCTCGCCGCCATAATCAGCGAGCCGACGACGAGCAATGCGTACTCGGTTACCGGTATCCACCGGCTTCCGGGATGGAGCAGCGGTTGTCTTCGCGCCATATCGAACCCCCCACTCTTTATGTATATAAAATGAAAATCCTACACCAATTATGATGTAGGATCTTCCTTATCTTGAATTTGCATACGCAGGTAAGCATCGATAAACCCGTCCAGATCTCCGTCCATAACCGCGCCGATATTGCCCGTTTCGTGATCGGTCCGGTGATCCTTCACCATGCTGTACGGATGGAATACATACGAACGAATCTGGCTGCCCCATGCAATGTCGGATTGTTCGCCGCGGATTTCGGCGAGCTGCTTCATCTGCTCTTCGATCTTCAGCTCATACAGCTTCGACTTCAGCATCTTCATCGCCCGGTCGCGGTTGGAAATCTGCGAACGCTCCGTCTGGCAAGCGACGACAATCCCCGTCGGGATGTGCGTGATGCGCACCGCCGACTCCGTCTTGTTGACGTGCTGACCGCCGGCGCCGGACGAACGGTACGTATCGACCTTGAGGTCTTCCGTGCGCACCTCGATCTCAATGTCGTCATCGATTTCCGGCATCACATCGCAGGATACGAACGACGTATGGCGGCGGCCCGACGAATCGAACGGCGAAATGCGCACGAGCCGGTGAACCCCCTTCTCCGCCTTCAAATACCCGTAGGCATTATAGCCCTTGATGAGCAGGGACACGCTCTTGATTCCCGCCTCGTCGCCTTCAAGGTAGTGCAGCACCTCGACCCCGAAGCCGCGCTTCTCCGCCCAGCGGCGGTACATGCGCAGCAGCATCTCGCCCCAATCCTGCGATTCGGTGCCGCCCGCTCCCGGATGCAGCTCCAGGATCGCATTGAGCCGGTCGTACGGCTGATTCAGCAGCAGCGTGAGCTCGAACTCCTCCAGCCGCTTGACGAGTCCGGCAATGCTTTCGGCAGCTTCCTTAGCCATACTCTCGTCGCCTTCTTCTTCCGCCAGCTCAGCCATTACTTCGAGATCCTCATAGTCCGTGTTCAGCTTCTGAAACTTCTCAACGACAGCCTTCACCGCGTTGGACTCCGCAATTACCTTCTGCGCCGCGTCGTTATCGTTCCAGAAATCGGGCTGCGACATCTTCTCTTCGAAATCTCCGATCTGCTCCAGCTTCAGATCTAAGTCAAAGAGACCCCCTAAGTTCTTGTAGTCGCTTCGCCACTTCACGCAAATCCTGTTTCACCTGAATATCCAACATGCTTTCGTTCACTCCTGCCTTGTTAGTGCAAGGGGACGCCCGTTACCGGGCGCCCTCCTTCGCTTATTATATGTCTTTACCGTGGCACTGCTTAAACTTCTTGCCGCTGCCGCAAGGGCACGGATCGTTGCGTCCGATACGCTCGGATTCGCTGCGCATAACCGGCGCCTTGCCGGCCGACTCCACCTTCGGATCGACGGCTTGCCCTTCGGCGACCGCTTGACGCTCCAGGTTCGACTGTACATGCGCCTTCATGATGTACGTCGCCACTTCCTCCTGGATGTGCTCGATCATCTCGTGGAACATCTCGAAGCCTTCGAACTGATATTCGCGAAGCGGATCGGTACCGCCGTATGCCCGCAGGTGAATACCTTGACGGAGCTGATCCATGGCGTCGATGTGATCCATCCACTTGGAATCGACCGCACGGAGCACGATAACCTTCTCGAACTCGCGCATGAACTCGGCGCCGATCTCTTCCTCGCGCTTGTCGTACTGGGAGCGCACGAGCGTCTTCAAGAACTCGACCATATCCTCGCGCTCTTTGCCCCACAGCATGTCCTTCGTCAACACCGGCTCATGCAGGAACGTGTTGTTGCCGTAATCGGCAATCGCCTGCAGATCCCACTCTTCCGGCACGAGGTCTTCCGGCGTATGCGCCGTCACGATCCGCTCGACGACCGGCAGGATCATGCCGAGCGTCACTTCCTTGATATCGCTCGACTCCAGAACCTCGCGGCGCTGCTTGTAAATGATCTCGCGCTGCTGATTCATCACGTCGTCGTATTGCAGAACGACCTTCCGCACGTCGAAGTTGTTGCCTTCGACCCGCTTCTGCGCCGACTCGATCGCCCGCGTAATGAGCTTGGACTCGATCGGCTGATCTTCCTCCATGCCGAGGCGATCCATCATCGCCATAATATTTTCGGCGCCGAAGCGCTTCATCAAATCGTCTTCCAGCGACAAATAGAATTGCGACGATCCCGGGTCGCCCTGACGTCCGGCACGGCCGCGCAGCTGATTGTCGATCCGGCGGCTCTCGTGCCGCTCCGTACCGATAATGTGCAGCCCGCCCAGCTCATGAACGCCTTCGCCCAGCATAATATCCGTACCGCGTCCCGCCATGTTCGTAGCGATCGTTACCGCTCCGGGCTGACCCGCCTGCGATACGATCTCCGCTTCCTGAGCGTGATACTTGGCGTTCAGAACCGTATGCTTGATGCCCTTCTTCTTCAGCATCTCGGACAAACGCTCCGAGTTCTCGATTGATACCGTACCGACAAGCACCGGCTGCTTGTTCTTGTGGCGCTCTGCGATCTCTTCGACAACCGCCTTGAACTTGCCGTTCTCCGACTTGTAGACGACATCCGGAAGGTCTTTACGAATCATCGGACGGTTCGTCGGTACGACGATTACCTCAAGGCCGTAAATTTTCTTGAACTCTTCTTCTTCCGTCTTCGCCGTACCGGTCATGCCGGCCAGCTTGCGGTACATGCGGAAATAGTTCTGGAACGTAATCGTCGCCAGCGTCATGCTCTCGTTCTGCACCTCGAGCTGCTCCTTGGCTTCGATCGCCTGGTGCAAGCCTTCGCTGTAGCGGCGGCCGACCATGAGGCGCCCCGTAAACTCGTCGACGATCACCACTTCGCCGTCTTGAACGACATAGTCCACATCGCGCTTCATAATGACGTTTGCTTTGAGCGCCTGCTGGATGTGGTGGTTCAGCTGCACATTCTCATGATCGAAAATATTTTCGACGCCGAACTCCTTCTCCGCCTTGGCCACACCGCTCTCCGTCAACGTAACGGAGCGAACCTTGATGTCGACGGTGAAATCTTCCTCTTCCTTCAGCTTCCTCACAAAGCGGTCCGCCGAGTAATACATTTCCGTCGATTTGGCAGCCTGTCCGCTGATGATAAGCGGCGTGCGCGCCTCGTCCACCAGAATGGAGTCCACCTCGTCAATGACGGCAAAATGGAGCGGACGCTGTACCATCTGCTCTGTATAAAGCACCATATTATCGCGCAGGTAATCGAAGCCGAACTCGTTGTTCGTCCCGTACGTAATGTCGCAGGCATACGCCAATTGTTTCTCTTGATGGGTCAAATCGTGCAGGTTTACCCCGACGGTCATGCCGAGGAACGCATACAACCGGCCCATCTCCGCGCTGTCGCGCTGCGCCAGGTAGTCGTTAACGGTAACCACGTGCACACCTTTGCCGGCTAGTGCATTCAAATATACCGGCAGCGTACCTACGAGCGTCTTACCCTCACCCGTACGCATCTCTGCGATACGGCCTTCGTGCAGCACCATGCCGCCGATGAGCTGTACATCGTAATGGCGCTTTCCTAGGGCCCGCTTCCCAGCCTCGCGAACAACGGCGAACGCTTCCGGCAGCAGATCGTCCAGCGTCTCGCCCTTCTCCAGGCGTTCCCGGAATTCCCCCGTCTTCGCGCGCAGCTGGTCATCCGTGAGCGGCTCGATCTCCGCTTCCAAGCTGTTGATCTGCTCGACAGCCTTCCAATATCGTTTCAATTCGCGTTCATTGGAATCGCCGAATATTTTCTTCACAAGTCCTAGCATTAGTCGACGTGAACCCCTTTCGGTTGAGTCACTTATCCTTAAATTGTACCAGTTTGGGGGAAGCGCCGCAACACGCGGCTACGAACGCGCTCGTTCCATGTCAAATATTATTTCTGTATTTCAAAGAAAAAAACGGAGGCCCTCCCATTAGATGCTTCTGTTCCGTGCCCCAGTACATAAAAAGCCCGCCCCCCGCTGAAGAAGGGACGGACTTCCGCTTTATTCTTGCTGCCTACATCGCCGGCTCAATTAACCCGTATTTGCCGTCGTTGCGCTTATATACCACATTGATTTTCTCAGTATCCAAGTTGGCGAACACGAAGAAATTGTGCCCTACCATGTTCATCTGCAGAATCGCTTCTTCCACATCCATCGGCTTAAGCGGGAACTGCTTCGTCCGCACGACTTCCAGCTCTTCTTCATCATCCTGATAACGCGTTGTGTCCACGCGGAACAAATCCCGCATCCCGGCCTCCTGACGGAAACGCCGGTTCACTTTCGTCTTGTTCTTGCGGATTTGACGCTCCAGCTTGTCCACGACCAAATCAATCGACGCGTACATATCGCTGCTGCGTTCTTCCGCTCTCAGGACCATGCCGGGGAATGGAATGGTCACCTCAACGGTCTGCATGCCCTTCACCACATTAAGCGTAACATAACCGGCTGAAGACGGGGGAGTTTCGAAATATCGTTCCAGTCGACTTAGCTTCTTCTCCACATACTCTCGGAGTGCCTCGGTAACTTCCATGTGTTGACCGCGAATGCTAATGTTCATATGGATACTCCTCCTTTTCGAAACTACAAGTCTATTATAGCACATTCTGGTCTCGCGTTAAAAATTCCTTTACAAATGGAGCTATGGATATAAAAAGCGGAGTTCCGCATTTGATTAATTTTCAAATGTCCATTTATAAGTACACATTGGTGATGCCTGACCTGAGATGAAATCTCCGTCGTATTTTCTACAGTCAAAACGTTATTCACAAGTTGTTAACATTAGCTGCACTCGATTATTGCCTATATCCTCTAAATTCATTAATATTGTTAACAAAGTTATTCACGTAGTTATCCACATTGTCCACAACTCTTGTGTGTAGTAGTAAGACGAGAACCTTGAAGCGGCTGTGCGTACGGTCCTGACCGGCTCTTATGTGGCCGATGCCACCGCTGCAACTCCCATGGGCAATGCGCTGCCACACACAATCCTCCGACCGTAGGCTGCCCGGAAAAAAGAAAAAAGCACCCCGTTTCCGGGATGCCAGGACGCTAATGAATCTGTAAGGTAACCATTTATAACGCGGCCAATAAGGACCGGATGATTACAGCTTGATTACGTTAGCAGCTTGAGGACCACGTGCGCCTTCGACGATGTCGAACTCAACAGCTTGGCCTTCTTCTAAAGTCTTGAAGCCGTCAGCCTGGATTGCGGAGAAGTGGACGAATACGTCGCCGCCGTCTTCGCGCTCGATGAAGCCGTAGCCTTTCTCAGCGTTGAACCATTTCACTTTACCTTGCATGTAACACATTCCCTTCGTTATCAAGTCACTGTAAGCTTTTGCCTACTGTCTTGACTATATCACCCGCTTGACAGCGTGTCAACGAAAATGATAAGGCTTACATCCGGGAGACGATTAATTTTTTTGATAATTTAGGTATTTACAGGTTAGTAACGGGATAGATAGTTTGCGAATGCTTGATACTACTGGGTTTTTACAAGTTATTAACAAACTTATACACAGAGTTGTGCACATTGTCCACAGAGTTATGGGAAATCCCTTTAAAATCACTCGGCCTTAACTATTCTTAGGTTCCGCATAAAGTATTGTTTCTTCATCAAAGATAGTGTAATGATCCAGATAATACTCATATTCTACGTTCAAATTATTAATATAATCAAAAATGGTTCCGTAGTCACTAATACTGTGGTAGATGGAAATGGCCAGCTTGGGCTTGAACTCTTCAATGGTCTGCTTTGCCCCTTTTAGTGCAGATAATTCTGCTCCCTCTATATCCATTTTAATAAAATCGACTTTATTTATCTTATAACGTTGTACCAAATCGTCAATCGATAAGGTCTGACTCTTTCCGGAAGTCTCGGCATCAGGATCTGTAGTTACTCTACTTCCTGGCCCTTTGTCTTGAAAGTAAAGGATTTGATCCGAAGTTTCCCAGACGGGATGTTCGACTACTGTTATTCTATTTTTTAATTCAGGATTCATTTCAATATTTCTGCGCATGATATTTAAATTACTTGGGATAAACTCGAAAGTATACACCTGGCCTCCAGAACCTACCTCATGGGCAAAAAACAAACCTGTATCACCCCAACAGCCACCTGCATCAATGACTACGTCGTTCATCATTGCCCCGATTCGTACTGCACCATTTCTATATTCATATTGTTTTTCAATAAATGTAGTATTCACCCCTCGGTCTGTAAAAAACAATTTTATTGGATATTCTAACCGTGTTAAATCAAATAAACCTGAATTTCGAAAGTACTGCGCATTAAAAACATAAAAAGGGCTCCAAATCTTT
>NZ_JBHLWN010000139.1:0-1381 GCF_042432825.1 Paenibacillus chartarius
ATGGTGTTTGTCCAGGACAACATCACCCAAAGAGAGGAGCACCTTTTAGGTGAAGTCTACCACACCGGTCAGCAAAATCAAGAGCGAATTTTCGCTGCAGAACGCCACGAGTTTCGGCGGCGTCAAAATCTTTTTGGCCTATCTCGAAAAAATCAAGCTCGCCGAGGCCATGCAGCGCCTTTCCGGCGGCAAAGCGCACAACGCCATTTTTCCTGTTCATCGCATCCTGCTCTATCTAATGGTTGGCTGGATGCTGGGCTGCGGGCGTATTTTTCATTTCCGCAAGTTACAGCACGATGTGTTGCTTTGTCGTTTTCTGGGAGGCCGTCTGCCGCATCACAGTTTGCTGTACAAGGAGCTCGCGCGTCTGGGCAGATCCTGCCCGCAGCTCCCGACGGAACTGCGCAAGCTGAATATGGAAATCATTCATCTCTGCTTGCCGTCCAAGCCAATCCTTGATCTGGACTCCTCGGTGGAGACGGTATACGGGGAGCAGGCCGGCGCGGCCAAAGGCACCAATCCGCATAAGCCCGGACGAAACAGCTACCATCCGTTGCTGGCTTTTGAAGGGCAAACCCACTTGAATCTGAATGCGAGGCTTCGCCCCGGCAACACGCATTCTTCAACCGACGCAATCGACTTTTTGCAGCAAACCTTCGCACTGCTCGGCGAGCGCCAAGTGGCGTACGCCCGGTTCGACAAAGGCTTTGGCGGCGAGGATTTCTACCAACTGTGGGAAGGCCGCAAGATCGGTTACGTCGGCAAAATGAAATGGACCAAACGCCTCGCAAGCGACGTGGCGGCTTGTCGCTACTGGACGCGCTATGTCGACGAGGACTGGATCATCGAGGGCATCACTTTGATTTACAAAGCTACGTCCTGGAAAAAGCCCCGTCGCGTAGCGGTCATTCGTAAGACGCAAGTCTGCGAAGACGGTCAAGGCCGCATCGTATTCGACGAGGACTGGCAGTATGAAGCGATTGTAACCAACCTGGAGTGGGAACCAATTGACCTATGGCGCTTTTACAACCAGCGTTGCTGCATGGAAAATTACATCAAAGAGGCGAAAGACGGTTTTTCCATGGACCGGATCGCGACCAGTGATTTTGAAGCGAATGAAGTCGATCTGCTGATCAAGTTGCTGGCCTACAATTTGTTCGAACGCTTTAAGCGCGATTGTTGCGAACCGATGCATCAGGGTTATACGATTGCAAGATTCCGACTGGAGTTCTTTCATTGCGCGGCGACGCTTGTTCGGCATAGTCGCGCGGTCGTGCTCAAGCTGATCAAGGATTTCGACGGTCGTCATGCATGGAAACGAATCGAAGCCAAAGTGGTTCAATTGGAGTGACGGCTTCCAACATTTCACATGGAAAACAAC
>NZ_JBHLWN010000140.1:0-1729 GCF_042432825.1 Paenibacillus chartarius
CGCCGATGAAATGGCATGTTTGAAAGCTGTTTTCAAGAATGTGCATGCCGAAGAACCCTAATCCAGGGCATTTTAAAAAAATGCTATATAAACCGTGCTTCATCAAGCGGCTGTTAAGCCTTTCAGCCACTCCTCAATGGACATCGGCTGGCGTTGCTTCTTTGCTTCTTCCAGCCATGCGTCAGCATGCTGGCACATAGCGATCAAGTACACGCGAATGTTCCAGTGACGGGAACTGCGCCCGCGCGAAGCTTCCAGGTTGTAATCGACTTTCTGGCGCTTGATGCAGCGTTCGACGCCGGTTCGTAATGCGTAACGCGCTCTCCACTCCTTGCTGTCGCGTCGGATGCGCGGAAACAGGCGTGGATTGTCCGCCGTGGATGTGTAGAACGTTCTTCCGTACGCGGAAGGCGAGCATGGAGTCGGACATTCCCATTTTCCGACTTTGGCAGGACAGCGCCACTTGATGCGCTGTCGTCCTGGACACTTGCCCCAGCAGACCATCTTGCGTCCGATCGGGCAGACAGGAACGCCGTCGGAATCAATTTTCATTTCATGGTATACCGTTTGCCCGGAGCGCCTGAGATTCAGGTCGATGATGGCGGAAACATCATCATGCTCCAGCATGGTATAGATCGGGAGGGCGTCGTGGGCGGAATCCAGGATCGCCTCTCCCACCTTCCAATCCGAGTACCAGTAGCGAAGTTCACGGTAACCGCAAATCCAGGACACGGCATCGTGCTGGCTGGCGCGGAACAGTCGCGGGTACACGGGCAGATTGTAAGGACTATCCGCTGACGTGAACATGTAGAGCGTACGCCCGTAGTAATATTTTTCGCGATAGCTGTCCCAGCCCCAATCGGCATCCGGATCGGAAAATTGCCGTTTGCAGGAACATTTCCAGTTGCCCGACTGGCGGCAATCGCAAAGGAACTTGCCGTAGGATCGCGCGCCGGTTTCAACCGGAGAGCCGTCGCCGATGACGCGAAAAGAACGGGTATCGCCAAGTAATCCTTTCGCCGCAGAAGGCAGGACGAACATCGTTTGGAATAGTTGTTGCAAGAGATCATGTTCTTTGGGCGTGTAGTGGATCTGGCCTTCGCGCAGGATGCGGGAGACGAGTTTCTCCGTAATTTTCGGATTTTTGGGTTCCTGCTTTTCGTTCTTTTTGCCTTTCTTTCGCGGCTTCTTCAAGCGGCGTTTGAGTCGTCCTGTCTTATGCGGAGTGGATGCCCGCCAGAGCCGCGGGAAAAAGTCGTAGAACGTCCCGACACCCGGCGACTGTCCGGGTTTGAAGCCGCAGAGAATGGCATAGACCGGCGTCGTACGAATCGCGATGACCCCCTCATCGACGCTCAACCCGAGCTTGGTCATGAGAAGCAAGCAGCGGAGCATGTCGGCGGGGTCGTGAGGCTTGCGGCCTTTGGGATTGGCGGAGTAAGTCGAACGCATCAAGGAAGCGGTGGCGGACAGGTCGATCGCCGTGATCCAGAAGATCAAGTCGCCGTAGAAGTGCTGCAAGAACAACATGGCTTCCGGTGTGTCGTACTCCTTTCGCAGTTGTTCGCATACGAAGGTCAAGTAGTCGTGATGAGAGCGAGAAACCAGTTTCAAAACGATCACCCAATTCTCCAAGAGGTAGGCAAAAACTGCCTTCTCGGCGATTATTGGGGCGTTTTGAAAAAGTCAAGAGGAAAGTTTGTTCGCATCCCTTTTTGGGGGTGAAACA
>NZ_JBHLWN010000141.1:0-618 GCF_042432825.1 Paenibacillus chartarius
TAGCCTTGTCCAACAACTTCTTAAAGCTCAGAGACGTATACTGGAAGCCCCGGTCGCTATGAAGGAGCGCTTTGCTCCTTGGTGCTGCCTTTAGCGCCAACTTCAATGTCTTAAACACGAGCGGATTATTATTGGAGTGCCCTAGTACATAAGAAACAATCGATTTATCGTGAAGGTCGAGAATCGCGCTTAAATATGCTTTCTGACCATTGCCATATTTAAATTCAGTTACATCCGTTACCCACTTCTCGTTTGGAGCTTCAGCTTGAAACTTACGGTTTAATACGTTCTCAGCTACCTGCTGTGGCGTAGAACGCTCATATTTCTTTTTCTTTCTGCGAATGACAGACTGAATCCCTTTTATCTTCATCAGACGATATACGCGCTTGTGGTTAATCTGTTTCCCCGTTTGTCGGCAGATATGTAGCGTTAATTGACGGTAACCGAAGGTACCTTCAACCTTTTCATACAACGACATCATAACCGCCGTTAGCTCCTGGTTCTCCAACTGTCGCGGGCTAGGCTTGTGGCTGAGCCACTTGTAGTAACTTGACCTGGGGATCCCCATAACCTTGCACAGAAGCTGTATACTGAGCGACTCTGCTTGCTGTACCGCTT
>NZ_JBHLWN010000142.1:0-903 GCF_042432825.1 Paenibacillus chartarius
CGGTTGAAACACAGGCTGTCAGCAGTCGATTGAACAACTGGCCTTCAAACCGTCTGCGGTTGGTGCGGAAGCAAAATTCATCCAAATACGATTGCAGGTGCTTGGAAGCCAAACCATGGTAGGTACCACCGATAAACGCTTTGGCATTGGAAATCATGGTGTGCAGCCATTTCAGATGATCTGGGTTTTCCTTGACGTTAAACTCGAGCGGCTGGTGATCGTAACCTTCCTCTGCGAGCTTTCGATACGAGCTGTAAGCATCGCTGCTGATAGTGGCGCCGGGCTTGATATGGTGCCGTGCAAAATCGACCAGCGTCTTGCCTTTGACATTCGGGATGACCTTCATTTTCACATATTGCGGCGCTCCTTTCCTGTCCAGCGATACGGCTGCCAGTACGGGTGTTTGTTCCGTGCCGCGACCGCGTTTACCGCCTTCTGTCGGTGCTCCGAAGAACGCGTCATCCAGTTCGACCAAACCGGCCAGTTGGTAGTGGGCATCGCGATCTCCCATGGCTTTGCGAATCTTGTGAAGCATTAACCATGCGGTTGGGTAGGAGATTTCCAGTTCGCGCGAAAGGAAAACCGCGGAAACGCCGCGTTTATCATGCGCCACAAGGAAAATCGCCCAAAACCAAGTCAGCAGCGGCGTATGGGATTTATGCATAATCGTGCCGGCGGTAACAGAAGCCTGATGCTTGCAGCGCGTGCATTGATACAGCTTACGGCTTTCCAGAAAGTAGAACGCATCGTGCTCGCATTTGGGGCAACAGAAGCCGTTCGGCCAGCGGATCTGAAACAGATGCTCGCGGCATGCGTCATCCGAATGAAACTTCTCTTGAAATCTCTTTAACGTCATCGCTTCTTGTTGTACCATGCCAACCACTCCAGAACATTTGTTTGCAT
>NZ_JBHLWN010000009.1:0-2339 GCF_042432825.1 Paenibacillus chartarius
GAAGCTCTTTTTCTATATCCGCTTTTTCCAATTCCTACACCCACGGAGATTTTACACTAACTGGAGGAAATGTTGAAAATGGCAACCCAAATGTACCATACATACTCACAGCCAACAAGGAAACGTTATTACCAGATCAGGAGACGGTCCCCATATGATCGAACGGGAACATGCGGAACACGGCTTTGCCGATGATATCCTTCTTATGCACGAACGGCGTCTTCCAGAGATGGGAATCCAGGCTGTTATTGCGGTTGTCTCCGAGGAACAAATAGTGGTCCTCCGGAACCGTGACCGGCCCGAAATTGTACGCCATCCGTTCCGTTACGTACGGCTCGTCCACCTTGTCGCCGTTCCTGTACAGCGCGCCGTCCTTGACCTCGATCGTATCGCCGGGAAGTCCGATGAGACGCTTGACGTAGCGCTCGGCGTTCCCTTCGATCGGCGGCCAGAACACGACGATATCGCCATGCTCAAAGTCCGTCCACTGCACCATCTTCTCGACGAGCAGCCGGTCGCCGATTTGAATCGTCGGCAGCATCGAACCGGTCGGCACCTGCATGGCCTGGGCGACGTACGAATTGACGAACAGCGAAATAGCCGCGGCGATCGCCAGCGAGGGCACCCATTCGCGGATCCATTTTTTAATCATCATAATCAGCAGCCCCCCTTTCCCAGTGTCTCTACCATACCGCACCGGGCAGGCAATTACCTTAAAACCACATAAAATTTGTAAGGTGCCTATCGAACAGAAAGAGGCCAGATCTATGAAAACAACGACCTCATCAAACCGAGCTAATTGAGATACTGAGACAACTCAATGAGATTGTTATCCGGATCACGGACATATACGGATACGATGGGCCCCAGCGCCCCCGTTCGATTCACTGGTCCCTCTTCAATCTCTATACCGTTCTTGCGCAACCGGTTCATGACGTCTTCCATATCCATTTCAGTAATAAAGCATAAGTCGGCGGAGCCGGGCAGCGGATTCAAGGCTTTCGGTTCAAATTCATGGCCGGCTTCATGCAAATTTATTTTTTGATTGCCAAATCGCAATGCTTTTCGTCCATTTCCGAAGGTCTCTTCTTTCATTCCAAGAACGCTTGTATAGAATTGTATGGTCTTTTCGAGGCTTTTCACTGTCAGAACGAAATGATCCAGGCTTTTAATCAATATCTTCGCTCCTTCCGATTTCCGAAACCTTACCGGTAAGCTTCTTCATCGTATATCACGAAATCAAAATTGTAAATTTTAATAGAACCTGTCTTTGCCTCTAAGAAAAATTTGTAAGCGGTGCATCGGCTTGCTATGATGACTTTAGATCTTATGCGAAGGAGTGATCCCCTTTATGAAATTCCGCAAATTAGGGAGCACGAATCTGAAGGTGTCCGTCATCGGCGTCGGTACGTGGCAGTTCGGCGGCGAGTGGGGCGTAACCTATACGCAAAGCGAGGCGGACGCTATACTCGATCGGGCGCAGGAGCTTGGCATCAACCTGATCGACACGGCGGAATGCTACGGCGACCATTTGTCCGAGACGTTCATCGGCGATTACTTGAGCCGCCGCGACCGCAGCCGGTGGGTGCTGGCGACGAAGTTCGGGCATCATTTCAAGGAAAATTTCGAGCGGGACCAGCGGTGGTCGGCGGACGACGTCCGGAAGCAGCTAGAAGATTCGCTCAAGTCGCTGCGCACCGATTATATCGACCTGTATCAGTTCCATTCCGGCTCGGACGAGCAGTTCGATAATGACGAGCTGTGGACGATGCTGGACAAGGCGAAGCAGGCGGGCCGCATCCGCCACCTCGGCATCTCGATCGGCAGCAACAGCAATATCCATCAGACGTCCGCTTCCACGAAGGTCGGGTCGGAGGCGATTCAAGTCGTGTACAACCGCTTGGAGCGCCAGCCGGAGGAGAGCGTGTTCCCATCCTGCATCGAGCAAAACCTTGGCGTCCTCGCGCGCGTACCGCTGGCAAGCGGTTATCTGAGCGGCAAGTACAAGCCGGGCGCGCAGTTCGCTTCCAACGACGTGCGGCATCGGCACGATCAGGAGCAGACGCGGCTCAAGCTGGAGGAAGTCGCCCGAATCCGCGAGAACGAGGTGCCGGAAGGCATGGACATGGCCAAGTGGGCGCTCGCCTGGTGCCTGAAGCATCCGGCCGTGACAACCGTCATTCCGGGCTGCAAGACGCCGGAGCAGGTTGAAGCTAACGCCGCGGCAGCGGAGCTGCTGAGCGACAATCATCCGCAGGCTTGGAAGGAGTAGCGTAAATAAGGAGCTGTCCCAAAAGCAGCTTTTGGAACACCCTCAGCAAGAAAATAAGTAGATTTTC
>NZ_JBHLWN010000010.1:0-19546 GCF_042432825.1 Paenibacillus chartarius
TTCCTCTTTTTTCATGCCGAAGAGACGGATACAACTGACTTAAATCACCGGACTTCTAAACAAGTTCCATCTATGATCGCCGTATATACCGTCGCCCTTACTTTGGGGGCTGCATCCGGCTCGGCGTTGTCCACGCCGTTGCAGATCAGCTTTGATTCCTGGCAATATTCTTTGGCCTTTTGGGCTGTCATAGCCGTAGTTGCCGCCGTTCTTTGGTGGTTGATGGTTCGTCCCAATGCTGCAGATCCGACTCCTGAAGCGGGAACGGCGAACACCAACCTGCCTTGGGGAAACGGCAAAGCTTGGACTCTGACGTTATCCTTCGGGCTGATGGCGATGCTGTTCTACTCGTATACTGCCTGGTTGCCTCAAATCATCCAAGGTATGGGCTATTCGAAAAGCTATTCGGTGACATCCTTAACCTTATTTGTCGTCATTCAAATTCCGGTAAGCTTGCTAGTGCCCCTCCTGCTCAAAAGGTTCCCGTCCCGCCGGTTGTGGCTAGTCGCATCTTCCTTGATAGAGTTCATCGGACTCTTGTTATTGATACTGAAGGTTGAGCCATCGGTTGCCGCTTCGTTTATCGGGATCGGCGCAGGAGGTTTGTTCTCCTTGAACCTGCTTCTTCCAATTGACGCAACGACCAACGCCCAGGATACGGCTTCGTGGTCGGCCATGGTGCAATCGGCCGGTTATGTCATCGGCGCTGCCGGCCCCATCCTCATTGGCAGAATCCACGATGCTACCAACAGCTTTGTCTCCGCTATCCTTGGAATGCTGGTCATCTTGATCCTGATGATCATTGTTCAGTTCGCGGCTACAGCCGCCAAACGAAAATCTATAAAGGCCGTGCTCCAAACCCGGTAGTAAACTACGGAGTGTCGACAATCGAAACCAGGGAGCATCTGCCGCGTGGCGATCCGCTCCCTGGCTCTTTTTTTGCAAGATTAATTTCAACTTCCATTATTTCGATTTATCTATCACAGAATTAGCCTTACTGCTGTCCTTTCCTCCATTATTCGTTGTAGACTTCTCGTTATCATCTGGTTGATTAAATTGCAAAACACCCCATAGATTTCCTTCTGTATCATAAAATTTGAGTACCCATGCGAATCCGTCATTTTGATACAGTTGAATCGGGGTACCTAAGAGGGTCAAGTTTTTATAGAGTTCGTGTAACCGTGTCGTTCGAAATAATAAAACAGGAAAATCTGTTCCATTGACAGTATAATGTGCATTAGTCCCATCGTCGCTTGTCTGCCATAGCATAAGGATTGGGCCTTCCGGCAAGGTAAGGAATGCAATACGCTCTCCATCGCGGCTGCTTAATCGAAACCCTAACTGTTCGGTGTACCATAAAATCGCCCGATCCATTTGCTTCACAGGAATTTGAACATGTTCAAGTGATGTGAGCATAAAATTCTCCCCCGATACAATGACTTGAATAGAGTCGACGTTACCTAAAATTTTCCAAAACGAAATCTAAAATGTTATAGCCCCCAAGCCCTAAAACAGCGTTAAGAAATGCTAAGTAAACTACCAAATAAAATATAATCCCGCCAAAAACTATGAATGCTAAAATCAACAAAAATGTTTTCATAACAGAGGACTCCTTCCTCTAAAGATGCAAAAGGTTATTCAGTCCAACATCTTAAACACTTCATGTATCATGAGTGTAATCATTTTTAAACAATGATTACAGTACAATATTTGACTAGTACCTCGATTATTGTCTGCGTAAAGGACATATGAGTTTCTCGGAAAGCGCGATGTATACTAGCTTTACGAAATAAAAAAATAGTGGATCACCTATGTTAACCTACACATAGGATCCACTATCGATTATGGTTAGTTAAACCTTCGTGACTCCTTCTCGTCTGACCGATCCACTTTGCTGCGGAACTTGCTCATTCTACCTACCGTACTTCGATCAACCCTTCTACAGCTGCCCTTAACGCAATGGTTGCCTCAGCCACTTCATCGGTTGTCGACTGCGGATTGTGCAGCACCTGCTTCGCATGCTGCAGCGCTTTATGGAACACCTTCCAGCTTTCCTTGGTGTAGCGCTGTTGCTCTTTGCCTTGATTAGCATCATACAATTGCTGCAATTCCGCTTTATGGACTTCACCTTTGTTTACGCCTGTAATGACATCAATACCGTCCAACACGAATGTACCGCCTTTAATGACGACTTTCGCTGTGTGCCGGGTATTGTGAAGTCCCCGCAGGCTATAAGAGGTCTGACGATCCCCTTTCGCATCCACTCTATAATTCTCATCAACTAAAATCCCATCAATATACACGTCAATGAGTGCATCCGGAGTCGCTCCGAACAAATTCAAGCCCGTACCTTCGAAATGGAAAATCATACTGCTCGTTGGGCTAACCGGTTTAGGCGTGCTGTAAATGTGGACGCCCCGGTAATCCATATAGTCCTCTTGCCTTACATTATTGCCAAGCGAAACTTTCAGAATATGAGGCTTCTCCTCCAAGCCTCTGACCGAATACATGATACCGTCCGGATTGACGTTGTAATTGCCCGCTTCCGCCCCGTCGAGCTCGAAGCGATACTGCGATTTCACACCGGTTCCGGCCAAGTAATCGATTCCTGTACCCGTGAACACAATGAGCACATACGGATCGTCGTTAAAATGCGCCCAAGCATTCGTATCGTTGGAGCCCCAGACGTTCCCGTTTTTTCTGTAGGCATATACCGTATCCGTTACAGTCGTTTCGTCGGCATAAACGACCTGCGTGACACTCCCTGCTTGAGCTTCGTCCGTGATTTTGACAATATCCTTCGGTCCTAATGTTTTGACTGCCAATACCGGGTCGGTCGTTTCGATCTCCGCTTTCGTAAAGCTGATATATCTTTCTTTGGCAACAACTTTAAGCGTGTGCCGGGTATCCTCCAGATTGCCCGCCGACCAGACCACTTGAGTAACAGAGCTGTTGTTTAAGTAATTCGCTTCGCCGACTAATGCTCCGTCCAAATACACATCCGCTTTGCCGTTCGACGGATTCGTTTCCCCGAACAGCCGGATCTCCGTTCCCTTAAAAGCGATTTCCAAGGAAGCGCCGGTGGACGCCCAAGTATTTGCACTGTTGGAAGACCAGCTGCCGGTATAAAATACTTTGTTCAAGGTCCCCGGTACCTTCGTGGAATCCTTAAAGCCTACCGTCACCCCGTTCCAAACCGGAACATCCGTCTGGGCCGTCATCTGCGTACGGTTAAAGTGTGCATATCCTGCTTGCGTATAGCTCCATTTGCCCACATACCCGATAGGATTCAAAGAGTCCCCATTGTTCATTGCTTCGGATTCCGTATCGAACTTCTTGCCCTGCGCACTATCGTACTTATCCGATTCATAGGCGTATCCTTGGATCGGATCCACCCGTAAATTATCGATCAGCGTTTCGTAATAGCCGGAACCTAACGTCACTCTGCCGGCCATTACCGCCCGCTCCGGATCGGTATACGAGGCGATTTCCGCTCCGTCCACATACAGCGTAAATACATTCTCTTTCGCCTCAAGGGCTAGATTATGCCAAGCCTTGTTATCGAACCCCGCGATCGTCCCGCTGCTGACCACCTTCCCAAGCTTAATCAATTCGTAATTGCCATTCGAGTATACCCTGGCATTGTATGGCGCATGGGAATCGGCTCCGCCCGCCTTCACCTGCCGTACCCCGATCAAGGCATAATTGCTGCGGTCCGCTGCTTCCGGTGTATGCGTATCGAGTAAAAAGTCATACGACGCTTTATAATTCACCCAGCGATGATCGCCTAACGTGGTGGTCGGGTTGCTGCCGGACGCTGCTTCGTCTTTACCGCCCCAAACGGCCCATTCCGCCCCAATGATGTCTGGAGTGATCATCTGCTGCAGCATATTCCCATGAGCCTTGGCATCCGGAATGTCCAGCTCCGTACGTGCCGCGCTTCCGGGAGCCAGCGGCTTCGTCGCCTTCTTTACAACTTCAAAAGCGCCGTTCTGATCCGTCGTATAACGCGGAGTCCCTCCCCGGCGTTCTACATAATCCCGGCCTTTACCGTCAACTCGGTATTTATCGTATTCAAAATCATCTTTATACGGCAGAGGAAGTATCGTGTCCTTCGAGAGATCGGCCGGCTGCGACTCATATTCAAAGCCTTTCACTTGAGATTCCTTATCTAATGTTGTAATCGTCACAATCGAATACGGCTTCACTTCAACTTCATATACACCGTCTTGCGGCGTGATCGTAGCGATGTGTTTCAGCCAGTTCGCATCAACCTGCTGCCCCGGATCCGCTCCGCGCGTTTCCCACATATACACCGGAGCGTTTTCTTTTCCGTGCAAGTTTTGCGCATGAAGCTTATATTTACGCGTCGACTTCGTATTATTGGCAAAAACGGTCGTATAGTCGTTCGTCTTCGGATCTTTTAACGTCATATAATTGTGAGTGCTCGTATCGACATCGACGCCGCCGTCGAAGAAAGCTCCATCACTGAAGGTCGCATCGTTCACATACATCCAGCGCTCGTTTTCAGGTGTGGTGTGATCATCGTACCCGACGAAGTTCATCACGTGACGAACGCCCTGCAAACCGCCATCCGCTTCATAAAATCCGGACCAAGGGTCGTATGCGCTAATCAGGTGCTTCGGATTGTAGGCAGAGCCTTCATAGAAGGCGGCAGCGGAAGGCTGAAAATCGAACGACACCGCTTTCAGCGGGTTTGCGCCTGCCCCTGTCCAGGAATAAACGGAAATGATCCGCGAAGTGACATCGACAATCCCGGCTTTGCCGCCAAGCCCCTGATATTGCGGTTCCATATTTTGACGGTAACGGGCATTGATCATAGGGGCGATCCCTTCGGACACCCAAACCTCCTTGGGCTGCTTGCCTTCGGCGATCAGCTTATTTTGCAACTGCGTCAGCTCGTTGGAGCCGGTCAAGCCGTAATGGGAGCTGATCACGTCAATTTCATCAAGCAAATCCGGATTTTGCAGCAGTGTGCGGCTGATGGTGGACGTATCCCGATAGCCGTCCGCAGCTACAAGCTTGATGTGCTTATAGTCGGTATCGTAATTGGGCTCCGCTTTGATTTTCGCAGTAAAATATTTTAGCCATTCCACTTCGTTCCTGCCGTTATTGTTTTGAGCTCTTTCATTTTGGGAGATTCCAACATAGTCGAGTCTGAAACCATACTCCTGATACACGGCATCGATCGTTTGTTTGTACCACTGGTAGCGGTTCTCGTATTCGCCGGTCGCCGCGCCGTTCCAGGTCCAGCGGGGTTCGCCCCAGCGCAAAATTTCTGTCGTAATATCAGGGTTGATCGACTTGGCGTCGGCTGCGAATTGGAAGCCCGCTCCCCGAAGCACGTTTGCCGGCTCATCTGCATAGCGCATCGTTGCGGGTTCCGTGCCTGAAGATGAATTCACATCGGCCCCTAACTCCACTTTCACGTGCGTTAAGCCTGCCCCCGTATGTTTATTAAACAGCTTATTCATGATTTCCCAATACGCCTTCGGGTTCTCTTCCTTGTAATCTAACAGCAGCCGGGACGTATTGTTTGCAGTAACCGTTCCAAAGCCTTTAAACCGGTTGTACGGATCTACGTTGTTTCCGTCGATCGTAATCGTTTTTACGATTTCTTCAGCATTCGCTTCTTTGGGAGCCATAACGGCAGCACACCCGAATACCATAGAGGCAGCACATACATAGCCGATCGTCTTTCTCAACCGTTTCCTGAAATTCACCATCCATACACTTCCTTTCGTTGATTCGCCGTCTTTAAACCGCTTTCATTTGTAAAAATATCACTTCCATTCCGACTTCATCATATCAATCCAAAAAGCACCGTACATAACGCGATTATGACTCATTTCGGTGTTATTTTTACTTCTTCGGCTATTGGACCCGGCCAGTCCTTTCGGATGCTCAGGATAGGCCGGACCCCTCCCCGTTCATCGATATTCAACCGAGAGTACATGAGGTAAGCTTAACAATTCGTTTACGAAGCCATCGTCCACCATGCTATCTTCACAAGTGATCTCCATCGTCGTTGTAGCAAACTTACCGTTAACACGTATAGAAATATTCGTAATGTTGAAGCTATGCTTGACAAGAATGCCGGAAATTTCGGCAATTAAGCCGGGACGATCCACAGACGTATAGGTTAATCGCTTCTTGATGATCCCTGTCTGTTCCCATAGGAAGGCTTCCAGCTCGTTCACATATTCTTTCACATATCCATAGAAATGATAGAATGCTTCAGAGTCTTCCATCGCTTTCCACATTTGATTTCTTTTCCGATCGAGAACCCGCTTGAACAAAGAAAGGCGTAATCGTCTGCCATGAATAATGGTTTCCTGGATTTTGATGAGCAGCGCAAGCGATTTTCCGGCAAAATCAACCTCATGTTTCGGGAACTCGCCATCCGCAAGAGCCTTTGTCATATGGCGGATTTGTTCCAGCATGCTTTCGAACGATTGAAAAATGCTCAACGTATTTTTCATCGGCTTTTTCCGAAATTTACGGTCTTCAATCATCAGATTGGATACTTCTTTTCCTTTTCGGATAAAATTTTCAATTTCATCAATTTGATCCTTCATAAACGAATAGGGGGATATTTGTTTGCGTTCGATATCGATCAACATATAATGAAGGAGAACTCTCAGCATTCCTTCCGCTTGACTCAATATGGCATTCGCTCTTTTATCATGCTTAGGCCTTTGCACCAAATTGATCAACGTTCCCGCTCCTGTTCCAATGAGAACCAAGGCAATTTGATGAAACGCCGCCTCCCAAAATGACAGACCGGTCGTACCCATTGTATTGATAGCAATGACGACCGCTACCAACAAAGAATTCGTCCATCGAATACGAACATGGAACACCATCAATAGGAAGGCGATAAGCCCCATGGAAAGAGAAGATCCGCCAATGGTGAATAAAGCCGCTGCCCCGAATACCGCTCCTACTACCGCACTCGCCATTTGCTGTATGCCCTTTCGTAAGGATCGATACAGCGAAGGCTGCACGGACAACACAGCAACGATTCCGGCAAAGTGGTAGGCATTTAAATGCAAGCTCTTAGCAATCAAAATAGAGATCGTCACCGCACAGCAAGTATTCACTACCCTCGCACCAATCACGCCGATCCCCCCAATCGTTGTATGTAATGTTATATAACACTACCAACCCTTTTATGACGAAACAGGTGCGAGCATAGCGAAAGAGGCTATCCCAAAAGCAGCTTTTAGAACACCCTCAACAAGATAATAAGTAGATATTCGGAATAAACCAAGAAGCTAAGCGGCTTGTTCTCGCTTAGCTCCTTGGTTTTTGGCGTCCACCGCAGCCTTCTTAATCAGATTATGGGCAAGGGAAAGCCACCCGACCTCTAGACTTACTTTCGGTAAGCCTCGAAGCAGGAACCGTTTGAATCCTCGATTATTCTTCATATCACCAAATACAGGCTCCGGCTCAATCATGCGCCGCACTGCCAGTGCATATCCTTTTTCACTCCGGAGTTTTTCACCGGCTTTGTTCTTTAGCCGTAAATACTTCATGCTGACCTTTACTTCGCAATTGCCCTGGGCTTTCGTGCACTGCAGCTTTAACGGACAATCTTCACAGCTGGCGCTTCGGTAATGACGGTACTCGATTTCATACCCGCTTTCCGTCTTCTCCTTACTCACTCTGTGGAAATAGTGCGATTGCCCCGCTGCGCATGTCCATGTATCTTGCTCACTGTTATAGGTCCAGTTGTCGATCTTGCTAATGTCCTTTTGCCATGCCTTGCTTTTTTCACGGTGATACGTGCTGTACTTGACGATGGCTTTGATTTCGTTTTGTTCTAAGTAGTCATAATTCTCTTCGCCGCCATAGCCCGCATCGGTGATGACCGTGCTTGGCAGCTTGCCTAACTGTGATTTTACTTTTTCGAGATGAGGAATAAGGCAGCGCGTATCGGTAGGCCGCTGGTGAACACTGTAACCGACAACGAATTGATTTTCGGTACCGATCTGCACATTGTAGCCTGGCTTGAGCTGGCCGTTGCGCATGTGGTCTTCTTTCATTCGCATGAAGGTGGCGTCATGGTCCGTTTTGCTGTAGCTGTTCCGAGTGCCTAAAATCGCTTCTTGAGTCTCGTACTTTTGAGAGCCGAGGAAGCAGGTCCTTGCGGAGTGCGCGCACCGCTTTCTTTAGCGGCTTGTCTTTGAGCTTCTCCTGCAGGCGCTCTTCCAATTGCTTGACAGCATGCTCCAGTTTTTCACTAGTGATGGTGGAGGATTCGCCTAGTTCTAGAAGATCCTGACCGCCATGCACTCTATCTTCTTGCTTTTCGGTTTCCTCAATGGTGGCGAACAAGGTCTGCACTTTCTCCTGAAGCTTGGCTTTCTGCTTCACGACAGCCTTTCCCCAAACAAATGTATATCGATTGGCATTGGCCTCGATCTTGGTGCCGTCCACAAAGTAGTGTTCCAGCTGCACGTAGTTCTCTTCAACCAAGAATTGAAGAACTGCAGTAAACACGGTCTCCAGTACATTTTTCATTCGCTCCGAGCGAAACCGGTTGATGGTGCGGAAGTCCGGTCGTTGTCTGCCAGCGATCCACATGAACATGATGTTCTCGCGTACGGCCTTGGCGATCTGACGTGAGGAGTAGATGCGCTGCGTGTAAGCGTAGATGATGATTTTGGTGAGCATCTTGGGGTGATAGCTGTCGCGTCCGCCTCCGGGGTAAGCCGCGTTGAAGATGGCGTCGTCGAGGCGGTTAACTGCGGCGTTAATGACTCGAACGAGGTGATTAGCAGGAATGTCTTCCTCTAAATCCATTGGCAAGCAAAGTTGCTCCATGGTATATTGAATGTACAAAGAAACCGTTCCTTTCGTAAATGGTGGGTGGTACTTCCATTTTACCAAGGAACGGTTTCTTTTTGTTGTATAAAATGAAAAGAGAGGCTGTCCTCAGTCATCTACGATGACTTCTGGGACAGCCTCTTCTCATGATAAGAATAATGACTCGGACTGGGTTCGAACCAGCGACCCCCACCCTGTCAAAGTGAAAGAGTCATATAGTTAGAGACTGTTATATTGGGTTAGAATCGCGAAACGCTCACCTTGGACGTCACTGGCCAGTACTATCACACAACATGAAAAGCTTACTCGAAATGTATAAATTACCGACTATAATTGTTAGCAGAAAGCTTAGCCTGCAATCTTATCTCCCAAAATGAGTGTAGGTGCGACTCAAATAAATAACCGCCGCGGGATCGCATGTGTCCTCATAAAGATGTTTATCTGTAACTAAATGGCCACAACCAACTCTCGTCTGACGAGCAGAAATCTTTCGGAAACATTAATGAAATTTTCACTTTCGTGGTTTGATATAATATAGCTTTATTATTTTGTTACTTTCTACTTGAGCTTTCTTACGAAGAACGTTTTCCCTACAAAGTGGTTAATTTTAATGTTTTATATTGTACTTAGTATTGAATAAAGCAATTATCTCCTTTAATTTATAATCGAGCCTTAACATAACTTCAGAGACTAGGTTATTAGGTATCCGCTTATAAAAAGCTTGTGCTATACCACCTGTGATGCATGCTATTGTATCACTATCCCCACCAATAGAGATAGCTTTTCTGATTGCATCTTCAAAATTGGATGATTCTAGAAAAGCAATTATTGCTTGTGGAACAGACCCTTGACAACTAGAGTCAAACGCATACTTAGGCCGAATTTCATCGAGTTTTTGATTGAGATTGTATCTAAATTTGTCCATAATGAAATCTTGTATTTCAGTCTTTGAGTGATTTTTTCTAGCTAAGAAGACCGCACAAGCCACAGCTTGAGCCCCAACGATACCTTGTTTATGATTATGTGTTACTAAAGCAGACCGTTTTGATTCACGCAACACTTCTTCTAATGAATCATAGGCAAAACCAATAGGACTGACTCTCATCGCTGATCCGTTTCCATAACTTCGATATCCCTTGGAACTATTATTTGCTACCCATTCCTCAAACTTCTGTCCGTAACCAACACCTGGGTACCACTTGGCATACTGACGTAGTTTATTGGCATACAACTTTTGGCCATAATAATAATCAATCAACCAGTTACTATTCTTCTTTTTACTTAGGACAGCATCAGCTATAGCTATTGTCAATACAGTATCATCTGTAAATCTAGTAAATCTGTCGAATAATTTAATATCAGTAGATTTATTGTTATGCCATTCGAATACGGAACCAATTACGTCTCCAACAACTGCCCCTAACATTAGCCACCTCCACTGGAGAACACAGTTACAGTCCATAGACTCAATCTCTTAAACTGCGAAATTGATGGAGGCACATTTATCATGTCCATTTTCCATCCCTCTCAAAGAAAATAAAATTCTACTCACTCTTGTACTTGCTTATTAAATAATTCCGGATTTTTCAATATAAAATTGATATAAACTATCTATCAGTTTTTTCACCTGGTGTTCAGTTACTTTATTTAGCAAAAATCTATCGGATAAATAGTATATATCTTGGATGAAATCCTCCTTATCAACAATATTGTTGAACTTCATATATTCAATACATTTAATAATAAACTGCTCCAAGTTATCTTCCATTTTTTTTTGCTGGATAGTTAGTTTAGGGAGATTGTCTTTAATTGATTCTTTTAAAGTTTCTTTAAAGCTCCAGTATTTTAAATATAACCTCTCATCGGAAAAAGGTATGAATGGATCGTATTCGGAACAAGGAATAATAATTATAAAACCTTGTTCTCTTAAAAATTTTAAAACACTTATCAATTTCTCATTTAAAACGTATCCTCTTAAAAAGGTACTGTTGTACCAAGGAAAACAGAAAATTAATTTTCCTTGAACATAATCTATCGCTAATGAAGCCCTATACCTCTCTTCCCCCATCTTGGATATCGGTCTTTGTACTCTTTCATTAGACAAGCCAAATATCTCTAAAATCTTGTTTACATCACTTACAGGACTGTTCTTTTTTTTAATCTCATCTTGCAATAATTTAATTACTGGTGTATTTCTCATGAAAATATTAATATTTTTTGAGATGTTGTCGTCTAGCAAGGAACAAATCCTTTTCAGATCTCGTATATCTACAGTTCTATTATTGAACGCGATACCACTAACATCACTTATATTTCCAGTTATTAAATATGAAATAGAAGCTCCACCATCCCCAAATTCCCCCACCAATTTATAGATTTTCCCACCACTAAATGTATACGAAAAGTTATTAACATGATCTAGCATAGATTTTCTGTTTGGTAATTTAGCATACAGTTGAGCGGATACGTTCACTAATTTCAATTCGTTCATAGCAGTCCTCCTGTGGCTTTCACTTGAAACAAAAAGAAGGATAAAAAGCGACTTCACATGGAGTAGCCGATGTTCTGGCTAACTTCCTATGGAGAACTTTCGTGACGTTGAACTTGTACAAGAAAATCAACCTACAGAATTCCCCTGTAAAGTCGCTTCGCTAGTTCATTGTTTAGAAATACAACTAATTATAATGTACGAGCTGAAACTTTTTGTCAAAAGGAATTATACATTATTTAAACCAAGTAAATGGATTCCACCATACTACTTCGCTTTTGAAATTAACTTCATTTACGTTTCTGATCTCCAGACTGTTAACTTTGAGCGTAGTTCTTAATGGCTCAGCATCTTTTACAATATTCCATTGCGCTTCGTCTGTTTTAAGTGAATCATCACTTTCAAATGAAATTGATTCATGTATTTGAAGTTCAATAACTGTTTCATATGACCTTGCCCCTATATACTCACCCTGCTTTTTAGTAGGCAATTTACCAAAAACATAAATATGTGCAGGTTGTGAATTTCCATTAGTATCTTCTAAAGGGCGCAAATATGTTGATTGTCCATCTTTTGTAGCATCTACAAGGGATTTAGCATTCTCCTTTGAAGTTACTTGATAATAAGTGATCCAATCGTCGTCGATATCATCTTTCTTTTTCTTTGGTTTGATTTTGGGTTTTTTAATCCCCCTCAACTCTGCTGAAACAACTGTTGATTCATATGTGGAAGTGTTAATGTACGAGAATGAACTTGAACTTAAACTAGACTCTGACGAAGACTCATTACCTCTACTTGAAGATTCAATACTATTTTTGGATGCTGATATGATTGCAGGCAAACTTATAAATATTAGACATATAAAACAGTGACCACTTGGGTCGTTGTATCTTAACGGATTATTTCCAGCATAAGTATATAAATTTTGAGTAAGAGGATTATTAAGCTGCCCTTCATATGTATCCTCATTAATAAATCGTCCCACACTTGGATCATACCATCTAGCCCGTAAATACTGAAGCTTCGTTGTGTCGTCCCACATCTCAGCGCTGTACTTGAATGGTTGGGCAATGGTCTCGCTCTGGCTCGCGATATTCCCGAAGATATCATAGCTATACGAATTTAACTTCGTATTCCCCGTGCTATCCATCAGATTCACTACATCGCCTTGACCATTATGGAGATAAAATGCTTTTCCCTGACTGTCCTGGCGAGCAACAAGCCCATTACCGCGGATATATCGCGATTTAAGCGTAGCGACTCCACCTGAAACTGTCGCCTCCGCTATAACCTGGTCACCGTCCCAGTAATACCTTGTTGTTTGCCCGTTTTCCGTTCGTTCCCAAAGCAGCCCGTCACCGTTGTACTTGTAAGAGACATTCCTTCCGCCGGTAACACTTACATTCGTCAGACGATCTCGTTTATCAAAAGTAGTTGTGGCATCAGGACGTTCAAATGGAGTATTCGTTGTCATGCTCGAACGATTTCCACGGTTATCGTAGTTATACGTTTCGTTAAACTGTGTGGATGATGCGATACGGTTCAACGGGTCGTAAGCAAATGTATACGTCGCTTCATTCTCCGTCTTGGTCTTTTGATTCCCGTTATTGTCATAAGTGTAAACAAAGCTGTTTAATACTGTACTGCCCTTTTTTTGTAGCAAAGTATTAATTTGAAGGCCGTCATAGGCATAATCAGAGGTAACACCATTCCGAAGTCTTATATTTTTTAAAAGGTTATTGTTGTAATAGCTATATTTTGCGTCAAAGTCATTTGTATAATCTATTGAGGCCGAGACTGTGTCCAATCGATTCCGAGCATCATAGCGATAGTACGTATTAATGCCAAAAGGATCATTCATCGAGGAACGATTCCCTGCTGCATCATAATCGTATTGAATGGTTCGCTTATCCGGATATGTCACCTTTGTTAAAGAACCATTGGCTGGGCTGAAGTCATACAAAGTCGTCCCTGTAATGTCTTTCATGGATTTGCGTCTTCCAGATTGATCATAACTAAACTCAATGGTTTCTTCTCCAGCTATCGGATTGCCCGCAGCGTCCACGATTTCTTTCTTCCATAAAAAGTTACGTCCCGTATAAGTGTACTTAAAGTGGTTGTTATTGCGATCCCGCAGCCCTATTCGGTTTCCGTTTCCATCATAATAGGATTTTTCCACGTTATTCTTTCCACCGATAGGTACTTCACTAGCTTGGATAAGGCGCCCAACTTCATCATATTTCTTTTCATTCATTGTACCATCTGGATATGCAATAGTCGTTAAGTTCCCCATCAAGTCATACTTGTAGGAAGTAATCTCATTTTTCGCGTTCTTCACACTGGTTGGACGACTGAGTACATCGTATCCAAATATAGTCACATTTTGTGGCGTGACATAGTCTGTCGTGGTCAGCACGTTTCCGACATAATCGTAGGTAAATGATGCCAGGGTATTGGTTTGAGTACCGGTTCCGACTTTCTTCGTCTCTTCCTTCTTTGTCACTCTTCCGAGACTGTCTAAGTACTCTTTAATGGTATACCCTTCCGGGTCTGTATTGGTCTTTGTATTGGGATTGGCAATATCATCATGTACGACCGTATCTTTGGGGCTGCTATCCGCGTAACCTACTGAAGTCTGTCTACTCCACTGATCGTAGGCGTAAGTTGTGGTATTCCCAAGGGCATCTGTCGTTGTTGTTAAGCGACCGTAGCCGTCATACCCATAGGTGATCTTATTCTTATATTGTCCACCTTCTATCGTTCCGGAATGTATTTTATAGCCAACCGGATTCCAGCTTGTTTGGCTTTGGACCCCGGTTTCATCTGTCATTTGAATCTGATTCAAGTAATCGAAATACGTGATAGCCGCTGATGAACCATCCGCCGCATGAATGACCTTTGTCAAGCGCCCAATTGTATCGTACTCGTAGTTCGTCACATTGGTATTGGCGTCCGTATACTTGATTAGCGCACCAGTCATCGAGTTGTAATCAAACTTTTTTATGATGTTGCTTGTTACTGAGTCAGCATCGGTCACTTGAATCGTTTGTTGTGTCGGAAATGCTCCGAAGTAAGGGGAATCTGTTTTAAAATCCGTTCGTACCGTTGTATACACACCAGCAGCGCGGGAAACCTGCATTTGGGTGACATTCCCATATGAGTCGAATGCAGTGTTCTTGGTTTCCTGCAAAATAGGCCCAGTAATACCACCATCACGGACACGTACAGCAGTAATCCTCCCATGAATAGAATCCCGGACGTATTCCGTATATCTTGTCTGGGTTTGAGATATAGGCTGACTAACCCCAACCAGTAAATGGGATATGGGGTCATACGTGTTAACTGTTGTAATGAAATCGGGATTAACCATGCTGGTCACATTCCCATAATCGTCATAAGTCGTACTTGTGTTGATGACATAAGTGTTGCCGGTATTGGAAGCCGATCTGGTCACCTTTGTCGCAATCGGTACCGGCCATTTCCTTGCCCTATCGTACGAATAGTCAGTTGTATTGGTATATGTCACCCCGTTATAGGGCACAGTCTGGGAGACCACCTTCAAGTTATAAAAGACAGGGGAATTGTTCTCGTCAATATAATCCTTCTGGTTTGTAAAGGTAGTAGTCGTTAGTCCATCACTGACAGCTACAGTAAAATCGATATCTGTATTATAGGAGCTTCCAATATCACCACTTGGATATGTGATATCTTTATGGTTATACGTTTGAACCGTAGCGTTGCTTAACGTTACTCGCTCTTCACGTGATTGGATACGATAAACCTGGTTTACGGATCTTTCGCCGAGATAACGTGTAATAGGTGTCGACTCATAAGTGTAAACTGTCTTTGCCCCAGTTGGATGAATTACACCTGTAAGCAGTGCGTAAGGGTTCTTCGTCGTTGGTGTCGTACCGAGCAAATTAAAGTATGCATCCTTAATCGCATAATCATAGGTTGTAGCTCGGCCAATCGGGTCAATGACCTGTGTCAGTAATTCTTTTTCGTTTTGGATCGTTTTGTAATAGGTGACGTTCATGGAGCCTTTAGTTAAAACGACCTTATGGGTTCCATACGTGATGGTGATAGCATTATTAATGGCATCTGTAATTTTTGTCAGCACAGTACCGTATGTAGGATCGGTAGACCATGTAAACTGGATAGTATTGTTGTATGTATCTTTAATCTGAATCAAGTGTCCAGAGGCATCAAAATATTGCGATATGCCTTGAATAGATTTTAAGGAGTACGCGGAGGTCGCTGTACCGACGGTGACAGTTGTATCTGAAGCAAAAGTAAGGTCTTTCCACGGATAACCGAGAAGATTGTTGGAGCTATCGATTTTAAATACACCGGAGTCTGCTAAATGAAGAAACTTGTCCGCCCCACTCGTTTCGATGTAGGAAAGGTTCCATGACCATCCCTTGCCGATTGGGTACATCGACTCATCTTTTGGCTTAGTCGTGCCATTTGAAGTACCGCCATAGGTCACCATTTGGTCGAATTGAGAAGATCCACTGTCAAAGATCCGCGACAGGGTGAACCCCAGACCATTGCGGCCAGGCAAGGACAAATCGGCAACACGAAGGGAAAGAGATCCCGAGAGAGTAGATACCGTTTCTTGGTCGAGCCTTACTGTATAAGGAGCTTCATCAGGCTTTGTGTTGACATAGCTATAGTCGGGAATCGAACCGGATGTCGCTGTCATCGTGGTAAAGGAGCTAGCAGCTACATCACTAGTTATTGTACTCTTCGCAATTCTAGAGTTGTTGACAGGGCGAGGCTTGATCTTTTCTAGACTAGCTCCTAGGTCATTTCCTGTACTTTTCCGATCTAGTAATGCTGCTTCAATTTCTTCTAAGGTATAGCCCTGATCGAGTTTTGACTGAAGATCACTTTCAGAGATCGCATATATTTCTTTTAACTGCTGTCTCCGGGACTCAGCAATAGTGTTACCTACAATGGGATTTTCCATTTCCGCGGCATAAACCTGATTACTAAAGGCAGTAGGAAGGGAACCGAAAATGATCGTAACGAGCAAAGTTAATGTAATGATTCGATGTATAAGTTTATGCAAGAAAAGTCCTCCTTGTTGAATAATAGGAGCGAACCGAATTCGGGGTACCCTACATGCAGGGGAAACATCACTCCTGCATGCAGGACTTGGATTACTCTCAATCACATATTTTCAAATAACTGACGAGTCCACTTTCTTCCGGTGAGATTTCTGTTAATGTTGTTTACACTGGGAATGAACCTGTTCTCTGTACCGTAAAAGTTTTTGAAGTACTTCGTTGTCACTTACTCTGACTCACTTGCTTACTGATGATGTTTCCATTAGCGTCATATTGGTATGTAGTCTGTTGCTGAATGGTAACATTTTTTAATATAAGAGAATATGTTGCTGAATTACTGAAATTCCCGCCTACTCCAAAAATCTTAATATAATAGCTTTTTCCAGCCATTACTTCAAAAAGTACATATTCAAAAAGGCCTGCTCCCTTAGAGCCCGTGGCAACCAAATTCATATTCGAGTCAAAAATATGTGCATCATAATTCAGCCCTGCTGGGACGATTAGTAATATCTGGTTAATTCCACTTGTCGCAGCTGTGAACTTAAAAAAATCAATGTCAGTTGCCGAGGTTATCAAAGAGTCATATATTTGTTGGGGACTAATTGTAAAGGCTTGTGCATTGGTGTCATTAGGTTCATAGGCATTGGGTAGGGTCAACTTATTCCTTGCTGCTCCGCTCGACCACTCCATCCCGTCACTGACAAGCACCTTAAAGCTCCATACTCCACTTGCTAGAGCAGGTGTCGTGTGGCTAGCGGAAGGGGAAGTAACTTCACCCGAATTGTAGCTGACCGTTGCCCAGTCATTCTGTGTACCAAGTACTTGGTATTTTTGCTGGGGTTGCCCGTCTTGGTCAGCATAGCTCCATGTGAATGTCAGGATGTTATCCGAGATTGATTGGTTATCTGAGTATTTTGTTAAAGTTACAGTTGGAATATTATTGATCTTGATATAACTGAGAGCAGAGTAGGGCGATATATCTCCCTTGTTATCCTTTAACCCCACTTGCCAAGCGTAAGTCGTATTTCGAACTAATTTTCCAGCGGGAACAGTAAAGGTGTTGCTTGTGGACGGAACCCATCCTGAATCATAGATTGGTGTTGAACCGGAAGCGTCCTTGATTACTACGTTATATGCGGATTGTATATTTCCTACATCCGGGTCGCTGAACGTCCAGGCTAAAGTCGGTGTTGTACTGCCCACAAGTCGTGCTGTAGCTGATGAAGCTCCGCCAGGGGAAAGATTGCTAGGTATATTGGGTGCGTGATTGTGTTTAATTGAGAAAAGCTGTGATTGGCCCCAGCCGCCGTACATTCCACCATCGTAGCCCCGTACACGGATATAAGCTGTATTTGTTTCTGCAGTGTTTGTAAAATCAAAAGTAAATGAGGTTTGTCCTGGATTTGTCAGTGCTACAAGGTCACTCCACGATGCCCCGTTGTTAGTCGAAAGCTGTACTTGATATTTAATCAGATTCTGTGTGGTTTCACTGTCTACTGCAGCAGTCCACGCAATGTTGGTTACTCCATCAACAAGAGTTGAGCTTGTTGGTGTTAAGACAGTTGGTATCGAAGTGGGTTCGTTATAAGTTACTATCAATTTAGGTCTGTACGAAGCGTTATAATATTCCGAACTATAGAAGCCAAACCGTCCATCACTTCCATTGATAATCTCACCTATCATTTTAACCCCATTGTTGACGTAGCTCCCTGCAACCCATTGTTGTACCCAAGAGGTAACGTTCCAGCTATACCACCTAGTATCCGATACATATGTAACCGCAGAGGAACCTGGGTCATGCGCGGGTTGATTCGCCCATACTACGTTTTCGTCCCAAGGTTGAGTTATACGATACAAACTTATCGGCTCAGATGAAACGAAATTACAACAATGCCTATACAATTGAATTTCTGCGGATGAAATTGAACTATCACTACGGATACTTGAAAGATCAAACTGTAGCATAGCACGTTCCCTTTGAGGAACAGTCCCCCGAGTAATATAAAATGAATCCCCATTACCTTGGACCAAAGTGCTAGAATTAACAAACGCATCTTTAGTGTTCGTATCGTTTGATACAATGGTAACGGTGGGGTCTACATAAATTGGAAACTTTAAGCCTTCCAAATTGGCTTTCAAATCGATAAACTTTTTCTTGCCTTGAGTACGAAGTGTTTGGGAAACATCTCTAGTTACACCATTGGCATCAATTAACCATGCAGGCCACAAAACCAGTTGATTCGTTTTAAGATCTGAACTAATTGCACCTGTAATTTCAAAACTAAAATTTGAGCTAGCAGATGCATCCTTTAAGATTAAAGTTTCCTTAATACCAGTGTTCAGTAACTTCAATTCAACATCTACCGCATGCCATGCATCCTCAAACATAATAACGTTATTGGAGTATACCGAGCCAACAACAGATCTAGCTCCGACAGGCACAAAGGTCAGGTTATCTCCTTCTTTTTTTATGGAGTATCCCTTACTATAGTCCCTCCAGATGATTGCATCATACGGAACTTGCTTAACGCGAAAAAAAGGTCTCTTCTTGTCTTTATTAGTGCTGGACAAAAGGGAAGAAGAAACTAATCCGGGGTCTATTGAATTGTTAGTTTGTTCATTTAAATTAGACAGAAGAGACTGACCTTCTTCAACTAATTGAGGAGCTATAGTCTGCCATTTTCCATTCTCGTCTATGTAATTTAGATCTTCTTTAGTAATTACAGCTTTATATGACCCGTCTGACATAAGGAAGTGTTTACTGTTCTTGGTACGTTTCTCGTAAGCCTCGCGTACCACGGTTCTGCCCTTTTCATTAAACAAATCTAGATTTATTAATGGGTTGTATGTATCATCTGTGATGGTTGCCGAGTCGTACACACTCTCAACCACATTCAATTTGCTTGAATGTAACCTAGGCGGTGACGTAGAACTGGACGTTGCGCTCTTTAAGTCAACATGTTCAAATGGAAAATTCTCGAGTTCATCTGTTGACGAGGCAGATACTTGGTTAATCCCTGCAGGTGGTAGGTATGTGAATAGGAGTGCAATGATAACAATTAAAGTAAATGCTCTAGAAGTCCGGTGATTTAAGTCAGTTGTATCCGTCTCTTCGGCATGAAAAAAGAGGAAA
>NZ_JBHLWN010000001.1:0-78294 GCF_042432825.1 Paenibacillus chartarius
CCCGAGGGCAGCGGCGGTGCAACAAGGCCCGAATGGGCGTTGTAGCGGCTGGCCCTAGGGCGGCAGCGGTGCAACAAAGCCCGAATGGGCGTTGTTGCGATTAGCCCGGGGCCAGCAGAGGTGCAACAAGGATAGCTGCCGAGCAGCAAGCACTGCGTGCCACAGCCGGGGGACTCCCATTACGGAAAGCAGGAATCCCCCTATAACAGAGCAATGATCGCCTATAATCGCACTAACGCAACGCAGTATAATTAAGCTGCTATTGAAACCGTTATCATCTTTGGATGGTTTATGACTATAGGAGGTGCCGCTGTGGGGCGGATTGTGTTAAACCATGTGGAGAAACGCTTCGGCAAAGAAAGAGCATACGCTGTAAAGGACTTCCACCTGGAAATTGAAGACGGGGAGTTCATTGTCATGGTCGGTCCTTCCGGCTGCGGGAAATCGACGACGCTCCGCATGATCGCCGGACTGGAAGACATCACCTCCGGCGAGCTCTATATCGGTGACAAACTGGTCAACCACTTGCCTCCGAAGGACCGCGACATCGCCATGGTGTTCCAGAACTACGCATTGTATCCGAACATGAGCGTGTATGAGAATATCGCCTTCGGTCTGCGCCTGCGCAAGATGGCGAAGCACGAGATCGACCAGTCCGTGAAATCGACGTCGCGCGTGCTGGAAATCGAGCAGTTCCTGGAACGCAAGCCCCGCCAGCTATCGGGAGGCCAGCGTCAGCGCGTGGCGCTGGGGCGGGCGATTGTCCGCAACCCGCAGGTGTTCCTGATGGATGAGCCGCTGTCCAATCTGGACGCCAAGCTTCGGGTGCAGATGAGAACGGAAATCATCAAGCTGCATAAAGAACTTGGAGTGACGATGGTCTATGTGACGCACGACCAGGTCGAAGCTATGACGATGGGGCACCGGATCGTCGTGATGAAGGACGGCGTCATTCAACAGGTCGACACGCCGAAGATGATCTACAACAATCCGAGAAACATGTTTGTGGCCGGATTCATCGGCACCCCGCCGATTAATTTCATCGAAGGCAAAGTCCTGGAAAGCGGCGGCGGCGAGCTGGAGTTCCATACGAAACGGTACTCAGTCAAAGTTCCTCCACGGCATGCGGACATCCTGCGGAAGAAGCATAAAGCCGGTCGCGACGTCGTTCTCGGCATCCGAAGCGAAAACATCCATGTCGACCCGGCGATGGCGGAGGGACGCCCGAAATGGCAAATTGCCGGGATCCAGAAGCTGAGCGAGCTAATGGGCGCCGACATGTATCTGTATCTGGACATCGGAGGGCCGAATTTGCTGATCGCCAGAGCCCGTGCGGATCACGAATTTATCGAGAACGAGAAGCTCACGCTTACACTGGATATGGAGAAGGCGTTGTTCTTCGACAAGGATACTACGGACAATTTGGCCTACTAAATCAAGCAAGGCGGAGGGATGGAGTTGAAGGCGTTGTTTCGAACACGGGGATGGAGGTTCGCCGTACTGGCGCTTACGCTTGCGCTCGGTTCGTCGGTTCCCGTTATGGCCGATGGCGGAGCTCCGGCTGCGGGCGGAGCGAGGACCGGCGTCAACGAGCAAACGGGAGGGCAGTCGGAGTTCGGGTCCGAAACCCGGGATCCCCAGTATTATGAGGTGCTTGAGCAGTGGAAGAAGGAAGGGGCTGTCGCCGATCATAACGCCACCGTCACCGTGCCCGGATCGAAATTCGTCGCCTTCTCGCCCAACGCCGATGTCAGCATCGGATCGTATAAGGGGAAGGACGGAGTTCTTGTCTGGGAGGCCAACGGCGACGAATGGGTCGAATTTGAAGTCAACGTTGCGCAAGGCGGCTTGTATGCTATCGAAATGTCGTACCATCCGTTCGTCGATTCCAAGAACCGCAAGCCGATCGCGCTCAATTTGACCGTGGATGGCGCTACGCCGTTTCTCGAATCGAAATCGCTGGAGCTGTACCGGCATTGGCGGGATAAGCTGCCTGCGCAGAAGGATGCGAACGGAGATGAGATCAGGCCGGTGGCCGAAGATATTTCCGGCTGGATGCAGTGGGAGCTGCGCGATTTGTCGGGGGCTTACGAGGATCCGCTGCTCTGGAGGCTGACGCCGGGCAAGCATATCATCCGCTTGGCGGGCAGCGATCCGATGGCGCTGGAATCGATCACGTTCAAGCCCGCCGCCAAAACGGAAACTTACGAAACCGCACGGCAATCATGGCCCCAGTCAGGGCCCGTCGAGGCCGATCCGATCGTGATCGAAGCGGAGAAGGTGCAGTGGAAGAACGATTCCGCAATCGCACTCGCTTTCGATAACGATATTGCAAACAGTCCGTTTGTCCGCGGCCATATTACCTACAACACGCTCGACGGAGACCGCTGGGCGACGAATAATCAGCAGATCAGCTGGAGCTTCGAAGTGCCGGAGAGCGGATATTATCAAATTGCCTTCCGCCAGCAGCAGGCATTCGTATCCAACCGTTCGTCGTTCCGGTCTATTCTCATTAACGGGAAGATCCCGTTCAGCGAGCTGAAAGCATACCGCTTCAAGTACGCCTCCGGCTGGAAGGGAGCCCCGATTGCGGATGAACGGGGAGCTCCGTACGAGTTTTATTTGCCCAAGGGGACGAATACCATCTCGATGCGGGTGACGCAAGCACCGCTTCGGCCGATCATTTCCGATATGGACCGGGCAATCGGCGTCCTGACGAAGCTGACCGCAGAACTGCGCACGCTTACCGGCGGCGTGGATGACAAGAACCGGACCTGGGAGCTGAAGAAAGATTTGCCCGGCTTCGTCGAGACGTTCAGCGAGCTGAACGACAGTCTGATCGCAACCCGGGAGCGGCTGATTCAAATTAACGGAAGTCCGGATGCGGTTTCCCAAGCATTGGTTACCATCGAGAAGGATATGGAATCGATGCTGCGCTACCCCGACGAGATCCCTTACGATCCGAACCGGCTCAACAAGCTGCAGGGCAAGCTCTCCGAACAAATTCAGCTGATGAGCCGCCAGCCGCTTCAGCTTGACCGCATTTATGTCGTGCCCGCAGGGAAGCCGCTGCCGAAGATGGAAGCTACGACGATGGAGAAAATCGAAGGCTTCGTCTTCAACTTCTTCAACTCGTTCAAGTCGGCCTCTGGCCCGGGCGAAGACGACGGCCAGGTGCTGAACGTCTGGATGAACCGCAACCGGGATTATGTCAACATGCTGCAGGGGATGGCGGATGAAAGCTTTACGCCGAAGACAGGGATCAAGGTAAAGGTCAACCTGCTCAAGGACGAAAGGCTGCTCCTGCTCATGAATGCTGCGGGAATGGCGCCGGACGTGGCCATCGGCTTGCCGCAGGAAACGCCGTTCAATTACGCCCTTCGCGGCGGGATGTACGATCTGAAGCAGTTCCCGGACTTTGAGGAGGTATTCAGGCAATTCTCGCCGGGATCTTGGATCCCCTACTACTATGATGGCGGCTATTACGCGGTACCGGAAACGCAGACGTTCTCGATGCTGTTCTATCGCAAAGACATTCTGGAACGTTTGGGCTTAGCCGTTCCGGACACATGGGACGACGTTTATCGGATCTTGCCGATTCTGCAGCAGAACAATATGAATTTCACGCCGACCGAGCAGGGGATGTTTCTGCAAATGCATGGCGCGCAGTATTACAAGCAGGACGGATCGGGCTCCGGGCTCGGCACGGAAGCCGGCATCCAGGCGTTCAAGGCGTGGACCGACCTGCAGAATAAGTTCGGGATCGACCAGCGTTCCGAAAGCTTCTATCAGCATTTCCGCGACGGCTCGTATCCGATCGGCATCGCCGATTTGAACGCTTATATTCAGCTGCTCGTATCGGCTCCCGAGCTGAACGGCTTATGGGGAGTAGCGCCTATCCCGGGTGTCAAGCAAGCGGACGGAACCGTCGCGAGGTGGACGGAGGGCAACGGCGGCGACCAGCTTGCTACGGCAATTTTCAAGCAAACGAAGAAACCGCAGGAGAGCTGGGAGTTCCTGAAATGGTGGATGTCCGCCGACGTTCAGGTTCAATATGCCACGGATCTGGAGACACTCTACGGCGTGACGTTCCGCTGGTATACGGCCAACATCGATGCCTTCGTCCAGCTTCCTTGGAAAGAAGATGACCTGCAGGCCATTCTGGAGCAGTGGAGATGGTTCCGTGAGGTGGCGAAGGTGCCCGGCAGCTACTATACCGAGCGCGAGCTCAAGAACGCCTGGACGCGAACCGTCATTAACGGGGAGAATTACCGGACCTCGCTGGAGACGGCGGTCAAAGAAATCGACAGGGAGGTCCGCCGCAAAATGCAGGAGTTTCGTTTCATCGACGGTCAAGGGAACATCGTGAGGCCGCTGCAGCTGATCAGCGTCCCGGAGCCGTGGGAGGGAGTGGATAAGTATGTTAAAAAGTGATGCGCAGTCGCTGCCCGGAATGCTGGCTCCCGCCAAACTCCAGCCGGATAACAAATTACTTGCGGCTGTGCAGTCGATCTGGAAATACCGAATTTCGTATTTGTTCATCGCGCCGTTCATGATTTGCTTTATCGTGTTCATCCTGCTGCCGGTCGTGTCGGCGGTAGCGCTCAGCTTTACGTATTATAATGCAATCGAGGCTCCGCGCTTTATCGGCTGGAACAATTTCCGCGATATGCTGTCGCAGGACCTGATTCTCATTAAATACGCGCTGCCCAACACGCTGACTTTCGCGTTGATCGTCGGCTCGGGCGGTTACGTCTGCGCCTTTGTGCTGGCCTGGATGATCGCGATCTTGCCCGGGGTGTACCGCAAATGGTTTACGCTGGCGATGTATACCCCGTCGCTTGCCAGCCTGGTGGCGATGAGCATTATCTGGACGCCGCTGTTGTCCAGCGACAGGATCGGGTATTTGAACAGCTTCCTGCTCAAGCTGTCCCTGATCAGCGAGCCGATTGCGTGGGTGACGAGCAAAGAGCATTTGATGACCTCGATGGTGGTCGTATCGCTTTGGAAAAGCATGGGCATCGGCTTTCTCGGCATGCTGGCCGGCATTCTCAATGTGAATCCCGAGCTCTATGAAGCGGGAAGGCTCGACGGCATCCGCAGCCGGCTGGAGGAAGTATGGTATATCACGATTCCGTCCACGAAGCCGCAAATGCTGTTCGGCGCGGTCATGGCGATCGTCTCGGCGATCCAAATATCCTCCATCGGTACGGCCCTGTCCGGCATGACTCCGACACCGGAGTACGCGGGACACATGATCACGTCGCATATCGACGACTACGGCCTCACGCGTTTCGAGCTCGGCTACGCGACGGCGCTGACGGTATGCTTGCTCACGATCGTTTATTTTGCCCAGAAGCTGAGCTGGAAGCTGTTCGGAACGAAGGAGGGCGAGTAGCATGAAGCGCTTCGGTTGGTACCGCCGATTGGACGCATGGCGAAGACGCAAAGGGCTTCGCCGTCTGAGTCCGTTCGAGACGATAACGATGGTAGTGCTTATCGCCTTAAGCGTATTTATGCTGCTGCCCATCGTTTACATTTTCAATCATGCCTTCAAGCCGTACCAGGAGCTGTTTATTTATCCGCCGACAATTCTGGTCAGGGAGCCGTCCTTTCAAAACTTCCTGGAGCTGCTAGCCACGACGAAGACGACGGCGATTCCGGTGACGCGGTATTTGTTTAACAGCGTTGTCGTTACGGTGTTGGCCGTATTCCTGATTACGATGACGAGCGCGATGTGTGCGTATGCAATATCCAAGCATAAATTTCCGGGGCACAAATTTATTTTCGGGACCATTTTGCTGACGCTCGTGTTTGTGCCGGAGACGGTGGAAATCCCCAAATATTTGGTCGTCAGCAAGCTGCACATCTTCGACACCTATTGGGGGCACGTACTGCCGCTCGTCGCTGTGCCTACCGGTGTATTCCTTATGAAACAATTCATCGACCAGCTGCCGGACGAACTGCTGGATTCGGCGCGAATGGACGGCGCACGCGAGCTCGTGCTGTTCACCCGCATCGTTATTCCGATGCTGATGCCTGCCGTAGCGACGATCGGGATTATCGCCTTCGATTCCGCTTGGAAAAATTCCGAAACGTCGACGCTGTACATGCAGGAGGAGGCGATGCGGACGTTCCCGTTCTACGTCGAAACGCTGACCAGCGGCATGGCGAACAGCGTGGCGAGGCAGGGAGCCGCCGCCGCAGCGGCGCTGCTGCTGTTCCTGCCGAACTTGATTATGTTTCTCGTATTCCAGAGCAAAGTCATCGCGACGATGGCGCATTCCGGAATCAAGTAAACCTGCTGCCGCTTAGGGGGATGGGCCGATGGACTATGGAAAAAGCGGAATGGAAGTGGAGTGCTGGGACCGATTCGAGCTGACGCTGCCCGGACCTTCGACGGGAAATCCGTTCCAGGAGGTGCGGTTGTCGGCCAAGTTCCAATACAAGAATCTGGTCTTCGAGCCGGACGGATTCTATGACGGAAACGGGACGTACCGCATCCGGTTCATGCCGGACCGGCCGGGCGTATGGCGCTATATCACGAGCAGCAGCGCCGCCGAGCTGGATGGTCATTCGGGGGAGTTCGTCTGTACGCCCCCCTCCGAGGGGAATCATGGTCCGGTGAGGGTGAAGGGCGATTACTTGTTCGCCTATGAAGACGGCACCCGGTATTTGCCGTTCGGCACGACCTGCTATCATTGGACGCATGACGGGAATACGGAGCTTGAGGAGATGACGCTGCAGACGCTGCGGGCATCGCCGTTCAACAAAGTGCGGATGTGCCTGCTTCCGACGAAGGATATGAAGCCGCCCCTGCAGCTTGTCTTCCCCGGAACATGTCCGGAGGATGTGGACAAGACGAGGTTCAATCCGGAATTTTTCGCTCATCTGGAGAGGCGGATCGACGATTTGCAGCGCCTTGGCATCGAAGCGGATCTTGTATTATTCCATCCGTACGACAAAGGCTATTGGGGCGTTGACAACATGGACGCCGAAACCGATGCTTTCTATTTGCGGTACGTGATCGCCAGGCTCGCGTCGTTTCGCAACGTATGGTGGTCGCTCTGCAATGAATACGACTTCAATACGTACAAAACGGTTGCCGATTGGGACCGGCTGCTGCAGCTGACCCAGCGCTTCGATCCTTATCAGCATCTGCGTTCGATCCATAACGGCACCAAGATGTACAAATCGTCCCATCTGTACGACTTTTCCAAGCCGTGGATTACGCATCAAAGCATACAGCATTGGGACGCCGAGCTGACCTCCGTCTGGAGAGAAGCGGTGGCCAAGCCGATCGTAATCGATGAAATTTCTTACGAGGGCAACAGCTCCAGACGATGGGGCAACATATCCGGCATGGAACTGACCCACCGGTTCTGGGAAGGAGCGGCGCGGGGCGGATTCGTCGGGCACGGCGAATCGTTCATCGACCGCGAGACGCGAGCTTGGATTTCGTCCGGCGGCAAGCTGTACGGCGAAAGCGTGGAGCGAATCGCCTTTCTGCGCAAGGTGATGGAAGATGGACCCGAGGATCTCATCGCTGGGGCGCGGGACGGCACGTACAGGCTGATGTACTTCGGCCGGCGCCAGCCCGCATATGCTATCGTCGATCTGGAGGAAGACGCCTTGCATCGGATCGAGCTGATCGATGCGTGGAACATGACGATTGCGGCGCTGGACGGGACGTACCGGGGCTGCTGCAGGGTCGAGCTTCCGGGCAAACCTTACATAGCGCTTCGGATTCGCCGGTTATGAGACGGTTCACTATCGCGGAAGGAGGAGATTCTGACTGAGCGCACTGAACGCACAGAACGCACAGAACGCCCCCGATACGGTTCCGCGCTTTGGCTTGTTCGAGCTGGAGCTGGAAGGGCCGGCGCAAGGAAATCCATACAAAGACGTCCGGCTCGGCGCCCGGTTCCGCAGCGGGCCGAACTATGCGGAGGCAGAAGGGTTTTACGATGGGGACGGAATCTACCGGATACGCTTTATGCCTTGCGAGGAGGGCGAATGGACTTACGTAACGGAGAGCGGCTGCTCCTCGCTTGACGGCATTGAAGGGAAGTTTGTCTGCAGAGCGGCTTCCCCGGGCGAGCATGGACCCGTCAGGGTGACGAACGGCGTACATTTCGGACATTCGGACGGAACGAGGTATGCGCCGTTCGGCACGACGAGCCTCGCCTGGCATTTGCAGAGCGAGACATTACGAAGCAGAACGCTGCAAACGCTGGCGGAAGCGCCTTTCAACAAGCTGCGGATGTGCGTGCTGCCGATTGCCGGCGGCGCAGGCACGGATGATTTCGGCTTATTCCCGTTCGAAGGCTCGCCGCAGGCCGGGTTCGACTTCACCCGCTTCCATCCTCCGTACTTCGCTCATTTGGAGCGGTGCATCAAGCAATTGGCGGAGCTCGGCATTCAGGCGGAGCTGATCCTGTTTCATCCCTACGGCGACCGACGATGGGGTTTCGACCGGATGAGGGCGGAGGACGATGACCGGTATGTGCGTTACGTGGTGGCCCGCTTGGCGGCGTTCAGCAACGTCTGGTGGTCGCTGGCGTGCGAATATGATCTATTGGAGCATAAACGTTCCGAGGATTGGCGGCGGCTGTTCCGGATCATAGGGGAATACGACTCCGGCGGACACGTAAGGTCGATATCGGGGAGGACAACTTGGTACGATACCGGTCTTCCCTGGATCACGCACGCCAGTCTCCGGCACGCCGATGTCAAGGTGGCGTCCGATTGCACGAGGCAGTACGGCAAGCCTGCCATCATCGACGAATGCGGAGCTGAAGGGAATTTGCCCGACCGCTGGGGCAGCCTGACGCCCGAGGAGCTGGTGATGCACGTATGGGAAGGCACGTTCCGGGGAGGCTATGTCGGCCATAGCGAATCCTACGAGCACCCGGACGGGCTGTTATGGCGGCTGCATGGCGGGCTGCTGCGAGGCGAGAGCGTTCCGCGGATCGCCTTCCTGCGGCGCATCGTGGAGGAGGCGCCGGCACGCATGCTCTATACGAGCGACAGCTACGACGCCGCTACGATATCGGTGCGCGGGGAATACTATTTGCAGTATTTCGGCCTGCACCGTTTTGCGTTCCGGGAATTTGCGCTGCCCGAAGGACAGTACAAGGTCGATGTTATCGATACGTGGAATATGAAGGTCCACGAGCTGGAAGGCACCTTCGAAGGACGCTTTCGCATCGATTTGCCCGGCGAGCTCTACTATGCATTGCGGATTCGACGCGCGGAAGGCGCGAAGCAGTGAACGATACGTAATCGGGGAGAGGATTCCATGGAATTTACACGTTCTTCGGCGTGGGGGACGAAACTTTGGTACGAGAAGCCGGCGAGAGCCTGGACCGACGCACTGCCGATCGGCAACGGGCGGCTGGGGGCGATGATTTTCGGAAAGGTCAACACGGAGAGGCTGCAGCTGAATGAAGATTCCGTCTGGTACGGAGGCCCGGTGCATGGAGACAATCCCGAAGGCAAGCTGTATTTCCCCGAGGTGCGAAAGCTCTTGATGAAAGGCAAGCAGATCGAGGCGGAGGAGCTTGCCCAAGTGGGCATGATGTCGATTCCGAAGTCGCTGCATCCGTATCAGCCGCTGGGGGATTTTCATATTTACCATGACGGCGAGAAGAAAATGATCTCGAATTATTACCGCGACCTGGATATCGATCAAGGGATCGCGCATGTGAGCTACTGCTTGAACGACATTCAGCATGTGCGGGAAATGTTCAGCAGCGCCGTCGATCAGGTCATCGTGGTGCGTATCCATTGCGACAAGCCGGGCAATCTGAATCTGCGCATGCATTTGAGCCGCAGGCCGTTTGACGAAGGCACGCAGCGGATTGCAAACGATACGCTGCTGATGAGCGGCAATGCCGGGAAGGACGGCGTTGCGTACTGCGCCGCTGTGAAAGCGGTACCGGACGGCGGATCGGTGAAGGCGATCGGCGATTTCCTGATCGTCCAAGCGCCTGCGGTTACGATCTATATCGCAGCAGGGACGACGTTCCGGTACGAGGATCCGAAGGCACACTGCATCCGCCAGCTGGAGCAGGCCGCGAGCAAAGGCTACGAGCGGGTCAAGCGGGATCATATTCAAGATCATACCGCCAAATTCCGCCGGGTAAAGCTGGAAATCGGCAGCGCCGAGGATCCGGCCGAGGCGGATTCGCTGCCGATCGACGCCAGGCTGCAGCGATTCAAGGAAGGCGGCAAAGATCCGGGACTGATTGCGCTGTATTTCCAATACGGACGCTACCTGTTGATGGCCAGCTCCAGACCGGGCTCCAATCCGGCAAACTTGCAGGGCATCTGGAACGAAAGCTTCACCCCGCCGTGGGAATCCAAATATACGATCAACATCAATACGGAAATGAACTATTGGCCCGCCGAGAGCTGCAATTTGGCGGAATGTCACGAGCCTTTATTCGATTTGATCGACCGCATGCGCGTAAACGGCCGGAAAACGGCGCAAACCGTATACGGCTGCAGAGGCTTCGTCGCTCATCACAATACGGATATGTGGGGGGCGACCCAGATTGAAGGCAACTTCATGCCGGGCTCGATTTGGCCGATGGGGGCAGCCTGGCTGACGCTCCATCTGTGGGAGCACTACCGCTACAATCTCGACGAGCGGTTCCTAAGGGAAAGAGCGTATCCGGTCATGAAGGAAGCGGCCGAATTTTTCCTGGATTATTTGTTTGAAGACGAAGAGGGGCGTCTCATCACCGGGCCGTCCACTTCACCGGAAAATAAATTCATCGGAGCGGATCAGAGCGTAGGTTGTCTGACCGTCGGCCCTTCCATGGATGCCCAAATCATTTACACGCTGCTGCGCGCCTGCCTGGATGCCTCGGACATTCTGAAAGCGGACGAAGAGCTGCGCGCGGAATGGGAGCGGGTGCTCCGCAAGCTGCCTCAGCCGCAAATCGGCAAGCACGGGCAGCTGCAGGAGTGGGTAAAGGATTGGGACGAAGTGCATCCGGGACATCGGCATATCTCCCATCTGTTCGCTCTGCATCCGGGTGAAATCATCCACGTCCGGCATACGCCGGAATGGGCGCAAGCGGCAAGAAAGACGCTCGAGCGCAGGCTGGAGCACGGCGGCGGCCATACCGGCTGGAGCCGGGCATGGATCGTCAACTTCTATGCGCGTCTGGAGGACGGCGTACAGGCGTATGAGCATTTGCGTCTGCTGCTGTCCCAATCCACCTTGCCGAATTTATTCGACAACCACCCTCCGTTCCAAATTGACGGTAATTTCGGCGGTGCGGCCGGGATCGTGGAGATGCTGCTGCAGTCTCACCGCGGGGAAATCAATTTGCTTCCGGCGCTGCCGGACGAATGGTCCGACGGCAGTGTACGCGGTCTGCGGGCCCGAGGCGGTTTTGAGATCGACTTGAAGTGGGAGCGGGGCGAGCTGGCCCGCTGCGTGCTGAGAGCGTCCAAGGATCAGCTGTGCACAGTCATCTGCAAGCGGACGCCGCTGCCGCTTACCGTCGAAGCGGAAGGCGTGCCGGTCGAAGCCTCGGCCGCGGACGAAGCTACGATCCAATTCCGTGCGGAGGCGGGGAAAACGTATGTGCTGACCGCTAGCAGGCAAGCACACAGCCTGGAGCAAATATTGGCGTAACGGCATAGACCGGGATCCATGCGCAAGCATGGAGGCCCGGTCTATTCGCGTGGGCGGAGGGAGCGCATGGAGCACACTGAAACCGCAGCCAACGTGGTTGAATCCTCCCTACAAAATAGCATGAACACCCTATAAATGTTTTCGGGCACTAGTGTAATGTTAAGCGTAAAGAGGTGGGAATATGGAATTTATCAGACCAGAGCATTATATGCCAAACAAGAAGCACATCATGGATGTGAACCGATACGGAATCGGCCTGATCGGCTGCGGGAGCATCGCCAATACGGCGCATTTGCCCGCCTACCGCAAATACGGCCTGCCCATCGCAGCATGCTGCGATGTGAATGAGGAAGCGGCTCGGGCTACGGCGGAAAAGTTCGGCATCCCGTTCTGGACGACCGATGTAAACGAGCTGCTGGCCAGGGACGATGTCGGCGTGATCGATATGGCGATTCACCCCGGGCCGAGGCTGGAGGTGTTGAAGCTGATCGGCAAGGCGCCGCGCCCGGTGCTGTGCCAGAAGCCGCTCGCGCTTGATGTGGAGCATGCCAAGCGTATCAAGGAGGAAGCGGATCAGCTCGGCATCGTGCTGGGCGTCAACCAGCAAGCCCGCTGGGCACCGGCGCATCGGGCCCTGAAGCTGGTGCTCGAGCAGGATCTGATTGGCGACGTGTACAGCATGCATCACTATATGCGGTCGTACCAGGATCAGGCCGACTGGTGGTGGACGAAGATGAAAGATTTCAATATCGTCGATCACGGCGTCCACTATGTCGACTTGTGCCGGCATTTCAATCCGTACCCGCAGGAATGGTCCAGGGTACACTGCACGACCGCTCAAGTAAGCGGGCAAAATGCCGTCAGCCCGCTGATCTATGCGGCGAACGTCGAATTCGGGCCGGTCGGCGGCCGCAACCCGCTCATGGCTTCGCTGCACTTCAACAATATCGTCAAAGCGAGCCGGTCCCACAGCCATACGTGGTGGATCGACGGCACCGAAGGAAGCTTGTGGTGTACGCAGGATACGCTGTATATGGCTCTGAACAAGCACAAGAACGTCGTGCATGAGATCAAGCTGAAGGGTGCCTGGTTCCCGGACGCCTTCGCCGGTTCGATGATCGCCTTCATCGCCGCGATGGAGCGCAGCGAGAAGCCGCCGGTGACGGCGGAGGATAATTTGCAGACCGTGGCGATGACGACGGCGATGGTACGTTCCAGCGAGCAGGGCCGAGCAGTGGAAAGGGAAGAAGTGCTGAAAGGCGGTGTTCCGGCATGAATTCGCTCGGCTTTATGAGCTACGTGTATATGGGGTGGAGCGCGGAAGCGATGGCGGAGCACGCCGCCGAACTGGGTCTGACGCAGATCCAGCTGGATCCGAAGCAGAAGCTGCAGGTGATGGACGACGAGCCGTTCTCGCCGGCACGCATCGAGAGAATCCGGCGCATCTTTGAAAGCAGGGGCATCGGTATCGCAGGGTTGTCCGGTTATACGAATTTGATGAACCCGAATCTCGAGAAGCGGGAAGAGAAGCTGAAACAATTGGAGCAGATGATCGACCTATGTCCGGCGTACGGAACTAGGTATATCGCGACGGAAACCGGGAGCCTGCACCCGACGAACGCATGGCGCGATTGCGAGGAGAACCGTTCGGAGCAGGCCTGGGAGGAACTGATCGCCATCGTCGACCGGCTGCGCGGCAGAGCGGTGAAGAACGGGGGGGTATTGCTGGTCGAGGGGTTCGTCAACAACGTTCTGGCCAGCACCGGGCAGGCGCTCCGGATGCTCGAACGGCTTGGCGCCGACGGTCTCGCCTTCGTGATGGATCCGTTCAATTATTTAACGCAGGAAGCTTTGACGCGGCAGCACGAAGCGATGGCGGCGATGTTCGAGCAGATCGGCGGCTACTGCCCGATCGCTCATGCCAAGGATGCCTTGTATAGCGAGGACGGCTTTACAACGCCGAGAGTCGGGGCGGGCCAAGCGGATTGGAACGTCTATGCGGCATTGCTCACGGAGCGGCTGCCTGACGTGCCGCTCATTCTGGAGCATGCGAAGCCGGAAGAGGCGGCGGAGTGCATGCGCCTCATCCGCAGCGCTTTCGATAAGGCGAAGCCCGGCAAGGAAGTGAGCGGCGGCTATGTCAGCTAAACGCCATAAGCCGAAGCTCGGCATTCAAGGCCCCGTCGTCGCCTGGCAGGATCCGTGGGCCGGCCCCGCCTCCGACCGCATTATGCGGACGGGGACCGGGAGCGTATGTCCCTCGCAGGACCCGATGCCGGATGTGTCCGGGTTCCTCGCTATGCTGCGCGAGCTGGAAGCGGATTTTTACGTGCATCACGTCATTCCGGGGGCCGAGGGGCGCACGGAGCAGGTAGCCGCGGACGCAGCGGCGGCAGGCTTCGATATTTGTCTCGGCAACGAATACGGCAATATCAACGGGCCTTGGGTGCCGGGCACGAACCGCTACGACGTGCCTGACGAGACGATTCGGAAGGCGGCGGGCGGCAGATGCATCGGTCTGCTGTACGACGAGCCGGAGCACCTGCAAATCAACGCCGGGCAGTACCGCAAGGACGGCTGGTATCCGCACTGGGGCGGCACCGACGGGTTAAGCCTGGAACAGGCGCGCCGCAAGGTGGAACAGGAGGTGCGCTCCCGGGTGCGGCATGTTAGCTCCGTGTTGGGAAGCGCCGGGACCGAATCTGCAAGCGCTTTACCGGCAATGCCGTTAATCGCCGAGCACGTGTTTCCGACCATGTTCCATACGTTTGCGCGGGCGGGCATGGATCTATGTCCGAAGATCATGAAGGAATCGTTCCAATCGCTGCAGCTCGCCACCGCCTTGGGTGCGGCCAAACAATACGGCAGAGGGCTGTGGATCTGCGCGGATTTGTGGGGCCCGGATACAGGACCGTGGTTTACCCGGTTTCCCGGCTTTCCGGGGCACTCGCCGCAGGAATTCGAATCGGCTCTGCGGATGGGCTATTTGATGGGACCGACTCATTTGTTTGCGGAAAATATCGACGTCCTGATGAAGCATGAATCAAGCGGCTTCGTCAAGACCGAGTTCGGCGAAGTATGGACCGAATTCGCGCGAAGCTTCGTCCCGGCGCATCCGCTGGCATGGAGTTACCGGGATGCCGAAGCGGATATCGCCGTCATTCATTCGGACGACGGCAATTACGGGCAAAACGAGCGGCTGTACGGCAACCGCGAGCCGGCCGGCGGGGACCGCTCGGACAGCGTGTTCCATATGTGGCACCTGCTCAGCCGCGGGGCGATTCCCGATCATGGCAGCTGCATGCACATTCCAGGCTACGATTTCCCGCGTCACCGGCTGAAGCGGAACGTGCCGCTGGAGCGGTTCCCGCTCGAGAGCGGCGCTCCGGACGGCGTCACGCGAGGGGCACATCCTTTGTTTTACCCGGTTCGAAATGTGCTGGTCTTCGACGAACAGGCGGATGTATCGCAGCTCGGCAGACCGAAGCTGATTCTGGTCGGCGGTTCGTTGCTTTCCGCTAGGACGCTGGCGGCTGTCGCCCGTCTGGCGGAGGAGGGCGCGGTCGTTGTGATCGCCGAGTGGCTGCTCCCCGCGGACGGTCCGGCGAAGCTGAAGCGCAGCGGCAGCTTGGGGAGCGGGCGCTGGCTTGTCACCGGGCATATGCTGGAGGAACGCGTCAGGGAAGCGGTAAATCCATTCTTGGGAGACGAGCGCTGCTGGTCGCAGCGCTTCGGCAATACGGAAGTAAGAATGTACCCGAAAGACGAAGACGGGTTTACGCTGGATTTCGAAATCGTAACGGGATGACGAAGAGTAAGGTGGAGATCGCATGGGGGCTACGAATGGGCAAGACCAGTTTGCGGAAATCGCGTTCCGGGAGCATCCCGGACATCCGGAACAACTGCGGGATATTCCTCCCGTTATCGTAAATAAATCGTATTTCAGGCCATCCGTGAATAAGGCTGCGGATGCATCCGAGCTGCCGTATGAGGCGCAGCTGACGCTCTTTCACGAAGAGCTGAAGCGGCTACGCGAGAAATATGCGCCGTTCATGATTAATTCGGCGGCGGCTCCGGCAGTGTCCAGAGACCGCAGGCCGTGCGATCGGTTTCAATTCCGCTACCAAACGCCCGAGGATGCCGATTTCACCCGAGTGCTGGACGGTGCCGGCGATTGGGAGTCCGTCACGATCCCTGATTTTCGCGGTCCTACCGGAGAGAACGGCAAATGGACCGGATTTTACCGCTGCCAATTTGCCTACGGCCGCGTTCCGGCAGGGAAGCGGGTGTATCTCGTCTTCAAGGGTGTCGATTACAAAACGACCGTCTATTTGAATCATAAATGCGTAGGCAGTCATGAAGGCTTCTTCGCCCCGTTCGAATTCGACGTTACGGACTACTTGCAGGACGCGAATACGCTTGTCGTCGAGGTTCAGAACGATTATCCGATGCTCGGCGTGAACGGCACAAAGCTGGACGGCGATAAAATCTATGCGGCGACCGGTCCCGGCTGGGACGATCCGAACAGCGGCTGGAATCATTGCCCGCCGGGAGCGGGGATTTACAACAGCGTCTACTTGGAGCAGCGGCCCGAGCTGTTCATTCAGGACGTATTCGTAAGGCCGAATATCGATGACGGCAGCGTGGAGGTATGGGTCGACGCGGTCAATACGACGAGCTCCCTGATCGAGCAATTCGAGCTGCAGCTGGACATCATGCCGAGAAATTTCACTGGACCGTCGTTAGGCCCCTTAACGTTTCAGGTCGCCTATGCGGGTCCCGGCATCAACTACTTCCGTTACAAAGCCGAGCTGCCGGAATTTCGTCTCTGGGAGCCGGAGCAGCCGTGGTTGTACACTGCGCGCATCGGCCTCCGGCCGGGAACGCCGGAGGCGGACAGCCAGGACCGCGTCTTCGGAATGAGGAAGTTCCATATGGACGAGGAAGGCGAGCCAAAAGGCACCTTGTACTTGAACAACCGTCCGATCTTGCTGCGTGGCGCCAACGAAATGGGACATCTGCAGCAGTGCGTAATGACAGGCAATTTCGAGCAGCTGATCGACGATATCCTGATCGCGAAGCTGGCCCATATGAATTATTACCGGATTACGCAGCGGCCGGTGCAGGAAGAAATTTACGACTATTTCGATATGCTCGGGATGATGCATCAGTGCGATTTGCCTACGTTCGGCTTTATCCGCCGCAACCAATTCGCCGAAGGCGTCCGGCAGGCGGCCGAGATGGAACGGCTGATCCGCAGCCACCCGTCCTCGATCATGGTATCGCTGATCAATGAGCCCTCCCGGACGGAGAAGCGGCGCAAAGGACACCGGCATCTGCACCGCAGCGAGCTGGAAGCGTTCTTCGTAGCGTCAAGACAGGCCATTTATGTGGAAAATCCCGACCGCGTCGTCAAAAATGCGGAAGGCGATTACAATCCGCCGACCCGCGAGGGCTTACCCGATTTTCATTGCTATAACATGTGGTATACGAACAATGTCATTTCCGTCGGCAAAATGTATAAGGGCTACCTCCCGCCGATCCGCGACGGGTGGAAGGCCGGCTGCGGCGAGTACGGCACCGAAGGGCTCGACCGGCTGGAGCTGATGAAGAGCCGTTATCCGCAGGAATGGCTGCCGGCGGAAGAGGGCGAGCCTTGGCAGCCGAGGTTGATTCACGGCGCACAGACGTTTAGCCTTCATGGCGATTGGTATGCCGAGCAGGGCAATATTCGCGACTGGATCGAAGCCAGCCAGCATCACCAAATGCTCGCGACCAAGCTGATGACGGACGCTTGGCGGCGGCGGGCCGACCGGATCGTGTCGACCGCGATTCATCTGCTGATCGACGCTTGGCCGGCCGGCTGGATGAAAGCTCTGGTCGGCGTGGACCGCATCCCGAAACCGGCGTATTTTACGTATAAAGCGTGTCTGGAGCCGGTGCGCGTCAACCTCAGATGCGACAGATGGAAAGCTTACGAAGGGGAGACGCTGGAGGTTGAGGCATGGCTGCTCAACGATACGGCGGTTAGCTACGAGCAGTGCCGCATCGTCGCCACCCTGCGGGACGACAACCGGGATTACGGCCACTACGAGCTGCCGGTGGAGCTGCCGGCGGCGAGCTCGGCTTATGCAGGCTCGGTCCGTTTGTCCGTCCCGCAAGTGGCGGACAGGAAGCAGCTGTATGTGGACGCTTGTTTGCAGGACGGAGACGGACGCACGATCAATGCGGAGCGATTCGGCTTCGAGGCGTTTGCCAAACCGCTGTCTGCCGCCGGTCCTCGCGACGCCGTTTGCTTCGATGCCGAAGCCGAGCTGCTGTGCTCTCTGCTGGGGCTTCAAGGCAGGAGAAGCGACGGGACTTCCGCGCAAGGAGCGCCGCTGGTCGTCGCTTCGCGGGAAGCGTTCGTGCAGAACCGCTCCTTCCTGCTAAACGAAGCGAAGGAGGGGGCCACCGTCTTGTGCGTGCTGAAGCATGCCGACGGCGGAGAGTGGCAGCTGGAGGATACGGCGGTCGGCACTGCCAAATTGCGGGATATTTACGCGCTGGCCGTACGTGACGCAAGCAGCCGGTTTCCGTGGCTGCGGGCGGACGATTTCGCTTATTTTTACAATCTGCATACGGACCGGATCGACGGGATAGCGGGCAGCCATCTGACCGGAGAAGGATTGGAGCCGCTCGTGTTCGCCTACGATCGGCAAGGAGGAGCCGAAGGGAAGCGGAAGCTGCCGCTGGTCGCGGTGAAGGCGGTCGGCCGCGGGCAGATGTTCTTCGTTTGCCTGCCGCTCTCCGGCAGAGTAGGCGTGAACCCGACGCTGGACCGGCTGCTTCTGGATATCGTACACAGTTATCGGGGGTGCAGCGCTTGTACGCCATTGTTAGCCGAGATCGGCAACGACGAGCAGATCTAACGAACGCTACGGGGGAAATGACGCTGGTCTTGCATCGTACCGGCGAGTCGGCTCCATATTTCAGCGGCCGGCTGGAGGATATGCTTACCGTCTCCGAAGGCAGACCATGGCAGCTGAACCGAAACGGGCTAGAGGAGGTTCAGGTGACGGCTGAAGCGGAGCGGATTCGCATCGGCTGCCGGCTGGGGAGCTTCCATGCGGCACTAAGCCTGAGCTTTGATGAGCGGGGGCTGCTGCGCATCGACGTCACTTGGTCGAACCGGACCGGCGAGACGCAGAAGGATGCGGCGGCAGGACTGCTGTTCGATTTGCCGAGACGTGCGGGGGAGAGGATCACGATTCCCCACATGATCTACAACAACAACCCGTCCTCCGATCCGGACCGCATCGTTCCGAGATTGGGCGAGGGGCTTGGCGGAGCCTTCATCTGCGAGGAGCACCGCCTGCCGATCCCTTGCGTGAACGTGGAGTGGCCTTATGCGGCCGATAACCCCGACGATGCTTCGCCAAGGGAAGGGACGCGCTATTTTACCTTATACTCGATCCCCTCCTATTGGGAAGACGGCGAGGGCCGGGTGCATTACGGGTCGCTCGGGGCGATCCGGGAGGAGAGCCGGATGACGGTTGCGGCCTTCAGCGGCGTGGTGGTGTTCAACGGCAGCAAAGATACGGTGTGCATCGCGAAAAACCGGACGCAGCCGTATGACGGCGGCTATGTGGATTTCCCGCCCGGGTTTTCTCTGACCAAGAGCTATGCGCTTGATTTCGGGCTTGCTACCGCAGCGGGCCGCGGTTATCGCGAGGCGGTCCGTACAGGGCTCGCGCTGTTCAAGCCCCAAGGAGCGAATCCGCTTGCTCTTGACGAGATGATCCGGCTGAAAACGAATGCGCTGGACGATCGGTGGAGAACCGATGAGCGAGGCGCTGCGGGTTATGTAAAGTTCAGCGATTCGAACGCCTTCGGCAACGTATCCAAGCATCCGCTGCACTTTATGTACGGCTGGACGGGACAATGCCTGAAGCTGGCGTGGTGCGACGCGCATCTCGGTTTCCGGCTTGGCGAGGAAGAGCGGATCGAGCGCTGCACAAGGGCTGCCGATTTTTATGTTCGCGAAAGCGCAGCCGGTGTACCGGGAATCAGACACGGCTCTTACCGGCTGAGGGACGGGGAATGGAGCGACTTCCAGTGGAACAGGCAGCCGGTCGTATCCAGCCGTGCTTACGGCGAGACGATGGCCGACCTGGCGGAGATCGTTTCATTGTTCCGGGCAAATGGAAGGGAAGTTCCGGGCAGCTGGCTGAATGCGCTGAATGAAGCGGCGGTGATGATGGAAGAGGGCCTGCTGCCGTCGGGCATTTACCCGCCTTCGTGGCGGATGGACGGCACGCCGGCGGAGTCGATCGTCACCGCCGCCGGCCTGCCGTGCGTCATCGCGCTGGCGAAGCTGTACCGCTTAACAGGGGAAGAGCGGCGCCTTGCGCATGCCGAAGCGGCCATGCGGCGGTATTACGAGCTTCATGCGGAGACGTTCGACCGTCCGTTCGCCCGCTCGACGCTGGACGCGAAGTGCGAGGATAAGGAAGCGGGCATGTACTTCTTCCTGGCCGCTTACGAATTGTATCTGATTACGGGGAACGAACGGTACCGGGAATGGGCGGATCTGGCGGCGGATTGGCTGCTCACGTTCGTCTACCTGTGGAACCCGGCGTACGACCGCGGCTCGGCGTTCCGCAACGCCGGCTTTAAAGCCGCCTTCTGGCCGGGGGTCAGCGTGCAAAATCATCATCTGGACGTTTTCTTTCCGACATTCGAGCTTTGGCATTACGGCCGATTGACCGGCAATGCGGAATATGAGCGTTTGGGGCGGATGATTCGGGACGCTCTCGGGCAAGGCATATGCACGAAGCCCGGCGAGTGGGGGTTCGATGTGATCGGCGAGCAAGGAGAAGGTTTCTTTCAAACCCATTGGAACCATCGGGGACACAGCAACCGGTGGAACCCGTCCTGGGTCGTTGCGCTTGTGCTGCACAACGCGCTGAGGTTCCGGGATGCGGCTGCGGCCGGATGAACGATTCGGATGGAGGGAAGATCAGGTGGAGGATAAGAAAATGCCGGATTGGGCGAATCTGAGTGTGCTGCGGCGGGGAACGGAAGCTCCGCATGCAAGCTTTATCCCGTACGGAGAAGCGGAGTCCGCGCTGGCCGGCGAGCGGGCGGCTTCCCCGTATTTCATGTCGCTGAACGGGAGCTGGGCGTTTCGGTATGCGGACAGTGCGGCGCAGGCTCCCGAACGCTTCTACGAGCCCGGCTTCAGCACCGGGGATTGGGGACGGATTACGGTACCCGGCAATTGGCAGATGCAGGGATACGGCCGTCCGCACTATTCGAGCAGCTACTATCCGTTTCCGATCGACCCTCCGCATGTGCCCGGCGACAATCCGGTCGGCTGCTACCGGAGAAGCTTTACCGTACCGGAGTCCTGGCAGCGGCATTCGATATTCCTCGTCTTCGAGGGAGTCGATTCCGCTTTTCACGTATGGGTCAACGGGCAGCCGGCAGGCTACGCCCAGGGCAGCCATCTGCATTCCGAATTTTGCATTACGGAGCTGCTTCATCCGGGTGAAAATACAATCGCTGTACAAGTGTATCAGTGGTGCGACGGAAGCTACTTGGAGGACCAGGACAAATGGCGGCTGAGCGGCATTTTCCGGGATGTCTATGTACTGGCCGCTCCATACGTGCGCGTTCGGGATTTCGAGGTGCGGACCAGCTTCGACGAGCGGTATGAGGACGCCGGCCTCAGCTTCCGAATCAACGTCAAGAACGGGAGCGGGCACACGTCCGGCCGGCACAGCGTGCGCATCGCGCTTCTCGACGAAGAGCGGAACACGGTATATGAGGGTGAAGCAGGCGGTGTGGAATCGCTGGACGCGCATGCGGAAGCCGAGCTTGTGACGCGTGTTCCGGTCCGGGCACCCCGCAAATGGTCGGCGGAAACGCCATATTTATATAATCTCGTGTGGACGCTGCTCGACGAATCGGGAAACCTGCGGCAATGTGGAAGCGTTTCCGTCGGTTTTCGCGACATTGCCGTGCGGGACGGGAGGCTGCTGGTCAACGGCTCTCCGGTCATTCTCAAAGGTGCGAACCGCAACGAATTTCATCCCGATCTCGGCTTTGCGATTCCGCTGGAATCGATGCTCCGGGATATCGAGCTGATGAAGCGGCACAACATGAACGCGGTGCGCTGCTCGCATTATCCCAACGATACGAGATGGCTCGACCTGTGCGACCGGTATGGGCTGTACGTCATCGACGAAGCCGATTTGGAGACGCATGGCTGCCATTTTATCGACAATGAAAGCCATCTGGCGCAGGATCCGGCATGGAGAGAGGCGTTCGTGGACAGAGCCCGCCATATGGTGGAGCGCGACAAGAACCATCCTTCGGTCATCCTCTGGTCGCTCGGCAACGAGTCGGGCTACGGACCGAACCATGACGCCATGGCCGAGTGGGTGAGGGAGGCCGATCCGACCCGGCCGATCCATTATGAACGGGCCAAGGACGCGCCGGTCGTCGATGTCGTCAGCTGCATGTATCCTTCCTTGGATGCGCTGATTGCGGAAGGAGAGAAGACCGACGATCCGAGACCGTTCCTCATGTGCGAGTTCGCCCATGCGATGGGCAATTCGGTCGGCAATCTGCAGGAATACTGGGACGCCGTCTACCGCTATCCGCGCCTGCTGGGCGGCTTGATTTGGGAATGGGCGGATCTCGGCATCCGGCAGCGAACGGAGGACGGTACGGAATGGTTCGCTTACGGAGGAGACTTCGGCGACCGTCCGCACAGCGGCCACTTCTGCATCGACGGACTGCTGTTCCCGGACCGGCAGCTCAAAGCGTCCATTCTGGAAGCGAAGAAGGTGTTCGAGCCCGTTAAGGTATTTCCGGTCGACGGCCAGGCGGGAACGGTCGTGCTGGAGAACCGCTACGATTTCTTGAATCTGGAGCACTTGGCGGGAACTTGGAGTGTATGGTGCGACGGGGAAGTCGTGAAGCAGGGCGAGCTGCCGGCGCTCGATGTGCCGCCCGGAGGCCGCAAGGAGCTGACGATTCCGCTCGGCGATGTGCCGGATCGGTGCTGTGGCGAATGCTGGCTGCATATCCGCTTCACGGGGCGGGATGCAACGCTCTGGGCGCCGCAGGGCCATGAGATCGCTTGGGCCGATGTGCCGCTCCCGGTCAAGCCTCCGGCGGCCCCGCACATTAAGACGGCGGCGATGCCCAAGCTGCGATCGGAGGAGACGGAGACGGAGGTTCGCGTGATCGGCACCGATTTCACCGCTCGCTTCCGGAAGGACAGCGGTGCGATGAGTGCGTTCGAATTTGGCGGTATCCCGCTGCTAACCGCAGGCCCTAAGGTGAATGTGTGGCGGGCGACGATCGACAACGATTCCCGCCAGTCGAAAGAATGGAAGAAGGCCGGCTACGATGCGCTGCAGCAGCGCTTGACCGGACTGACCGTGCGTAAGGCGCACGAAGGGGCCGTAACCGTCGAAGCGCAGGCCGTACTTGGTGCGGCAGGGCTCGGTGTCGTCTTCTCGTCGGTCGTGAGGTACGACGTGTACGGAACCGGCGACATGGTCGTTTCCGTTCTCTTCGATCCCCGGCGGGATGCGCTTCCCCCCCTGCCCAGACTCGGACTGCAGCTGGCGATGCCCGGGGAGTTCAACCGGATGAACTGGTTCGGTCTCGGACCGCATGAATGCTACACCGACCGGAAGCAAAGCGGAAAGCTCGGCGTGTACGCCGGATCGGTGCAGGAGCAGTGGGTACCGTACATCAAGCCGCAGGAGAACGGAAACAAAGCCGATGCGCGCTGGGCCGCCGTGACGAATGCGGTGGGCGTCGGATTATTTTTCGGGGGCGTGCCGAGGCTGGACTTCAGCGCCTCTCATTACGATATGGCCAACGTGACGAATGCGAAGCATACGACTGATCTGATCAGGCAAAGCGGTACGTTCGTCAATCTGGATGACCGGCAGGCGCCGATCGGCAATCACAGCTGCGGCGAAGCGCCGCCTCTCGATACATACCTGCTGAAGCCGGAGCGGATGCAATTTGCAGTACGGATGAAGCCGTTTTGCGCAAGAGATATATCGCCGATGCAGCTGTATCGCATGCATCCCGAGCCCTTGGAGGTGAATGGTCTATGAACGATAAGGTGTTCCCGAAAATCTTGTTCGGCGGAGACTATAATCCGGAGCAGTTTCCAAAGGAAGTATGGGATGAGGACATGCGGCTGTTTCGTCTTGCCGGCATCGATATCGCTACGGTCAACGTGTTCTCGTGGGCGTTGAATCAGCCCGATGAGGAGACGTACCGGTTCGAATGGCTGGACGAGGTGATGGATAAGCTGCACGCCGGCGGCGTATACGCGTGCATGGGAACTAGCACGGCTGCTCATCCGGCGTGGATGGCGGAGAAGCACCCGGATATTTTGTCCGTCACCTATGACGGGAAAAAGCGGAAGTTCGGCAGAAGACACAATTCCTGTCCGCACAGCCCGACCTTCCGCCGTTTCGCTCCTCGGATGGCGGCGAAGCTGGCCGAGCGGTACAAGGGGCATCCGGCTCTGCTGCTGTGGCATGTGAATAACGAAATCGGCAACCGCTGTTATTGCGACAACTGCGAGAAGGCGTTCCGGGAATGGCTCCGCCGGCGCTACGGCACGCTGGAGCGGCTCAATGAAGCTTGGTACACGAAGTTTTGGGGACATACGTTCTATGACTGGAATGAAATCGTCCTGCCCAGCGGACTCAGCGAAGGTCTGGGGGGAGGCGAACAAACGGCTTTTCAAGGCATTACGCTGGATTATTACCGGTTCAACTCGGACTCCTGGCTGGAATGCTATTTGTTAGAGCGTGACGCGATCCGGGAGAGCATTCCGGAAGCGGTCGTCACGACCAATTTTCAAGGCAACGGCACCTACAAGCCGCTCGATTATTTTAAATGGGCTCCTCATTTGGACATTATCGCGCTCGATATGTATCCGGAGCACGACGCGAAACCGAGCTACATGGCTCTGCGTTACGATCTGATGCGGAGCTTGAAGGGCGGCGCGCCGTTCATGCTGATGGAGAGCACGCCGAGCGTGTTGAATTGGAAGCCGGTCAATCCGGCCAAGCGGCCCGGCGACATGAGGCTGCAAAGCTATCAGGCGATTGCCCGCGGAGCGGAGTCCGTCATGTTCTTCCAGCTGCGCCGTTCTCTCGGCGCTTACGAGAAGTTTCACGGCGCGGTGATCGATCATGCCGGTCACGAGCATACGCGCGTGTTCCGGGAATGCGCGGAGCTCGGAAACGAGCTGCACAAGCTGGGCGGCGGGCTGATCGGCTCGCGCATTCGAAGCCGCGTAGGCATTCTGTTTGATTGGGAGAACTGGTGGGCCGTCGAGTTTGGCGGCGGACCGACCTCCAGGCTCAAATACTTGGATCAGATGCAAAAATATTACGACGCCCTCTATGAGCGGCAAATTCCGGTCGACTTCGTTCATGTTCATGCGGACCTGCGGCAGTACGATCTGATTATTGCCCCTCTTCTATATATGGTGAAGGAAGGACTCGCCGCCAAGCTGGAGGCTTTCGTCCGGGACGGCGGCACATTCGTTACAACGTTCTACAGCGGCATCGTGAACGAGAGCGATCGGGTGACCCCGGGCGGTTATCCGGGCGAGCTCCGCAAGCTGCTTGGCATATGGGTGGAGGAAGTCGACGCCCTTCATCCGGGACAAATGAACACGATGGTAATGGTTCGGCAGCTGGGGAAGCTTTACGGCTCTTACGAATGCGGGCTGCTCTGCGAGGTCGTTCATCCGGAAGGCGCGGAAGCGATGGCGGTGTTCGGAAGCGAGTATTACAAAGGGCTGCCGGCGCTGACCCGTCATCGATACGGATCCGGCGAAGCTTGGTATGCGGCGGCGGATCCGAGCCCCAAGCTGGTGCGGGAGTGGCTGGCCGCGCTTTGCGTGAGCAAAGGGATCAAGCCCGTCTGCGAAGCGCCTCCCGGCGTCGAAGTGACCGTTCGGGAGCAAGAAGATGAGCGCTTCACGTTTGCGCTCAATTTCGGTCATGAGACGCAAAGGCTTCAGACGGACGGCGCGGAACGCATCGAATTGCTGGGGGGGACCGGCGCAGCCGGCACCTACATCGAGCTCCCGCCGAAGGGCGTCTCGATATGGCAAACCCGGAAGGAGGCGGATCCAGTTGGCTGCAAGATCGAGAGAACGGCTTCGTCAACGGTTTGACGAGCCGCCCGCTTCCTGCCGGTCGCTGCCGTTCTGGGCCTGGAACGATGCCTTGCAGGAGGAGGAGCTGATCCGGCAAGTCAGGCAGATGAAGGATAAGGGCATGGGCGGGTTCTTCATCCATTCCCGGGACGGGCTGGAAACGGAGTATATGGGCCGCGAATGGATGCGGCTTGTCCGGGCTGCGGTGGAGACCGCCTCGGAGCTCGGCATGCAGGCGTGGCTTTACGATGAGGACCGCTGGCCGTCGGGCTTCGCCGGAGGACTTGTGCAGGCGAGAGGCGGCGACGCGTTCCGGGCCAAGGGGCTTACGCTGGAAGTCGTCCGGGACCGGAATGTCACGATTCCGGACGATGCCGCGGCCGCATTCAAAGCGGTCATTGACGAACGCAATTTGCTCAGCTGCGAGCGCCTTTCGACGGCAGCGGATAAAAGCGGCGAAAGCGTGCGGATTCCCCTTGAGCCCAACGAAGTGCTGCTGGTGTTCCGGGTCGAAATATCCGGGCGAAGCGAATGGTTCAACAACGAAGCGCCGCCGGATCAGCTTAATCCGGATACGGTGCGGGCGTTTATCGACATCACATACGAAGCCTACAAGCGGGAAGTCGGGGACTATTTCGGCACGACCGTCCGCGGCGTGTTCACCGACGAGCCGAGCGTGCACGACCGCCACTGCCGGTTTACGGACGGCCGGGGATGGCTGCCGTGGAGCTGGTCGCTTCCCGATGATTTCCGGCGCAGACGCGGCTACGAGCTGTTCGACCTGATCCCTTATTTGTTCTTTGACGGCGAGCTGTCGCCGCAGGCGCGCCACGATTATTGGCGGACGGTTACGGAGCGTTTCAGCGAAGCGTACTCCATGCAGATCGGCCGGTGGTGCGAGGAGAACGGCCTCGCCTTCACCGGGCACTACTTGTGGGAGAACAACCTGGGTACCGCCACCCGGGTGTGCGGAGCGGTGATGCCGAATTACCGCTATCAGCATGTTCCCGGCATCGACATGCTGAACGAGCAGACCGGCGAGTACATCACGGTGAAGCAGTGCACCTCCGTCGCGAACCAGTACGGAAGACCGCTGGTGCTTACCGAAACGTACGGCTGCACCGGCTGGGGCTTTACGTTCGAGGGGCAGCGGTGGATCGGGGATTTTCAATTCGTCCTGGGCGTCACGCTCCGTTCCCAGCACTTGGCGCTCTACTCGATCAGAGGCTGCAGGAAGAGGGACTATCCGCCGGTGTTTAACTACAACACCAGCTGGTGGAAGTACAACGGTATCGTTGAAGATTATTTCGCCAGACTGTCGGCTGTACTTACGGAAGGCAAGCCGATCCGCGACGTGCTCGTGCTGCATCCGTCTTCGACGGCGTGGTGCATGGTCGGGACCGGGCCGTACGGCTTTCCCGCCCGCGGCAAAGACCGGGATGTGTCGATGACAAACCGGTACGGGCACGAATTCAATGCGTTCCTCGGCAGCCTGCTGAGAGCCCATTACGATTTCGATCTCGGCGACGAGACGATTATGGCGGAGACAGGGGAGGTACGGGGCAGCTCAATCGCCGTAAACTTGGCGGAATATCGGGTCGTCGTGCTGCCGCCAATCCGAACCATGCTGACCAGCACATTCCGGCTGCTTCAGGATTTCCTGGACGCCGGAGGGCGGGCGGTGGCCGTCGGGCCTCCGCCGGCGCTGCTCGAAGGGCGTCCGTCGGAGCGGCTAGCCGAGCTGTACGGCCATCCCCGAATGACGGTCGTCGGCAACACGGAGCAGGCGGTCGCTGCGCTCGAGAGCATTTTGCCGCGACGAGTCGGCATCGAGTCCGGCGACGCCGGCCAAGCGGAGGCGCTGCTGTATTTGCTCAAAGAGACGGAGCTTGGGCGGACGCTGTTCGTCGTGAATAACGACCGCGATGCAGCACAGCAGGTGACGATCTCGCTGGATGGTGAAGGAAGCGTGGAGGAATGGACCGCGTTGACCGGCGAGGTCAAGTCCGTACCCTGTGTCTGCGGGGACGGACGAACCCGGTTCCGGGCCGACTTCGGTCCTGCCGATTCCAAGCTGTACATCTGGACGCCGGAACGGGAAAGTCCGGCGGACGGCAGCGTCTCCGCCGATTGCGGCAAAGAGGAAGACAGGACCGTTGACCGGACAACGGAGCTGCTGACGCCAAGCGGGTTTATACGTACGATGCCGAATGTACTGACGCTGGACCGGTGCAGGTACGCGGTCGCAGCCGGCGAGCTTTCCGGCGAAATGGATGTTTGGCAGGCGCAAAGAGCGGTCCGGGAAGCGCTCGGAATGAGGCAAATTTACGGCAACGGCATCGAACAGAGGTATAAGTGGATTAACGAGCCGCATCCGGGGAACGGGACGCCGGTACGATTCCATTTTACATTTCATGTGGAGGTCGTTCCCGAACGGGACGTTTGCCTGGTCGTGGAGTCGGCGGAGCTGTACGACATCGAGCTCAACGGAGCTGCGGTCCCCAGCGTTCCCAGCGGCTGGTTTCTCGACCGGTCCTTCGATCAGGTGCCGCTGCCCCCTGGCGGTCTGAAGCCGGGCACGAACGAGCTGACGCTCAGCTGCCGGTATCACAACCGGATGGAAGTGGAGGATGTGTATCTGATCGGGGATTTCGGCGTCAGTCCCGATCGGGCGATAACCCCAGAACCCGAAGCTCTCGAATACGGAGACTGGTGTCTGCAAGGATATCCTCATTATTGCGGCAGCATGGTGTACGGTTTCGACGTCCGGACTAAGCGGGCGGAAGCCGCGAAAACCGTGCTGGAGGTCGGCGAATATTCCGCCGTTACGGCGGAGGTGCGGGTGAACGGCGTTACGGCGGGACATATTCCGTGGCGGTCGGCGAACGGGCTCGACGTGACGGAGCTGCTGCTTCCCGGCGATAACCGGATCGAGATCGAAGTCATGGGAAGCCCCCGCAACATGCTGGGACCGTTTCATCACACGGGCGCCGATCCGTCGACGACAAGCTGGGCCTCATTCCGCAAGGAAGGCGCCGATTATTCGCCGGAGTATAAGCTGCGGCCGTATGGATTGTTTGAGCCCGTGCGGCTCCGTACGCATAGAGACGGAAAGGGAGGAGGGTAAATCATGTCAAGATCAGGACCCGCATGGGGGCTCCTTATGGCGTTGATCGTCTTGTGCACTGCATTGCTGCCCGAGGCGGCGTCCGCTTCGGTCAAGTACTCCACGTATACGAAGGACAGCCGGGGCAACTTGATTTGGCTGCAGCCGGCCTACTTTCCGCTCGGCGTTATCGGCCAAAGCTTATCCGCGCCGGATCCGAATAATCCGAACGCGACCGCGAGCTCGCCGATGAAAAATCCGAAGGACATCTTCGTGGATGCCAAGAACGAGGTATATATCGCCGATACGGGCAATAACCGGATCGTGCATATGACCGAGACGGGCGAGCTGCTGCGGTATATCTCGCTCCCGGCCAGCCCGTTCAATAAGCCGGAGGGCGTGTTCGTCACGGAAAACGGCGATATCTATGTCGCGGATACGGGCAACAAGCGGGTTGTCAAGCTGGACGCAAGCGGCAATCTGCTGCAGGAATACAAGCGGCCGGAGTCCCGCTACATCCCGGAAACGTTCGTCTTCGATCCGGGCAAGGTGATGGTCGACGAACGCGGATTTATTTACATTGCCGTGCACGGGGGCTATGAAGGTCTTGTGATGCTCGATCCGAAGGGGACGTTTCAAGGCTTCTTCGGAGCGAACCGCACGGTGCTGTCGCCGCTCGACGCGCTGAAGCGCATGCTCTACACGAAAAAAATGTATGCCAACGAAGTCGCCAAGAGGCCGGAGACGATCAACAGCGTCGCAACCGACAAGAACGGCTATATTTATACGGTGACCGGCGGAACCGCCAGCACGAACCAATTAAAGAAGCTGAACATCAAGGGCAATAATTTGCTGCGCAGCTCGTCCAAGCCGTTCGGGGAAATCGCTCCCTGGGACGTTCCGATCGGCCCGGAGGCAAACGGCAAGCCGCAGCTGATCGACGTGGCCGTAGACCAAAGCGGCAACATGATCGTCGTCGACCAGCAGTTCAAGTACATCAGCCATTACGACGCTTCAGGCAATTTGCTGTATTTTTGGGGCGGCGCATCGGCTGTAGGTTCGTCGCAGGTCGGCCTGCTCAAAAGTCCGGTAGCCCTCGATGTCAATTCGAGAAACGAGCTGTTCGTTCTCGACGATCAGGAAAATATCGTGCAAGTATTTCGGCTGTCGGAGTTCGGGCAGAAGGTGGACGAAGCGAACCAGCAGACGCTTGCGGGCAATTACGAAGGCAGCGAGCAGCCGTGGCGGGATGTGCTGCGCCTTAACGCCCAGTTCGCGCCGGCCTACCTGGGCCTGGCGAAGTCGGCCTTCCGCAAGGAGCAATACGAGGAAGCGATGCGGCTGTATCAGGAAGCCGGAGACCGGCAGGGCTACTCGGAATCGTTCTGGCAAATTCGGATGCTGTGGCTGCAAAATCATTTTTCCACGATCGCCAGCACGATTTTGTTCGGAGGCTTCGCGCTGTTCCTGTTCAATAAACTGACGGCCAAAAGCGCGTTTCGGGAAAAATGGCGCAGCCGGCCGCGGACGAAAAACCGGCTGTTGAACGATTTGAAGCTTTCGTTCCGTATACTCAAGCACCCGATCGATGGCTTCTCCGCCATCCATTCCGAGAACAAGGGCACTTATCTCAGCGCGGCGATCATCCTGTTCGGCGTATATGCCGCCCAGCTCGTTCAGCAGTTCGCGACCAGCTTCGCTTTCAATCAGGTGACGTTCGTCGATGTGTTCAACACCTTCACGCAGCTTTTCATCGCTTGGATCGGCTGGGTCGTTGCGAATTATTTGGTCAGCTCGATCTACAGAGGGGAAGGACGGTTCCGCGATATTTTCATCGGCAGCGCTTACGCCCTCGTGCCTTACATCGTGATCGGCGTTCCGCTGGCGATCGTATCGAACGTGCTGACGATGTCCGAAGCTTCGCTGTACCAATTCGCGGCGAATGCGATGACGGCCTGGATCGGCTTGCTGATTTTCTGGAAAATCCAAAATATTCATAACTACTCCGTAGGGGAGACGTTCATGAACATCTTCCTTACGCTGTGCACGATTCTGGTGATCGGCGTGCTGATCTTCCTCATCGGCGGCCTGACCAGCGATTTGTTTACGATGCTGTACGAGATGTTCCAGGAGGTGACATTGCGATGAAGTGGATCCGACAAATCAAAATCAATATAACCGCCGTCATCGTCACCGTCCTGCTCGCAGCGGTTCTTATCGTGATCGCCCTGAGCGTACCCGTCGAATTCAAAACGGACATCCGCCGTACCGCCGCGGCTCCGTCTCAAAGCGGCTCCGCAGCCGAGGCCAAGGCCGCGCTCGCGCAGCTGCCGGCGGACGGCGATTTCAAGCCCGCAGCGGAAAGCGATACGCTGCGCCTGAAGCTGGACGCCAAGACCGGCCACTTTATTGTCGAGGACAAACGCAGCGGACGCGTGTTCCGTTCTTATCCGGATCCGGCCAGCTGGCCGCAGGAGAAAATATCCGAAACCTGGAAGAAGCACCTGGCTTCGCCGCTCATGATCCAGTACGTGGATTTCTCCAAAAATATTTTGCAGGCGAAGGAAACCAATGTTCCCGCCGAAGGCGGGCAAGTGAAAGACGTTCAGATGATTCCCGGCGGCTTCACTCTCGTCTATGAGCTGCCGGCGACCGGGTTTACGATTCCGGTGCAGGTCAAAGTGGAGAATGACTATGTCGAGACGAAAATCATTCGCGAAGGCGTCAAGGAAACGAAGATGGGGCTCGTCTGGATCCGGCTGTTTCCGTTCTTCGGCGCCGAATATACGAACGGTTCGGACCAATATTTGTTCATTCCGGACGGAGCGGGTGCCTTGATTCGCTTCAAGAGCAATCAGCTGAACGTCAACAAAATGTACGATGAACTCGTCTACGGGCGGGACGCCGCCTATCCGGGAATGGAGAACAACCGCAGCAATGTCATTATGCCGGTGTTCGGGATGAAGACGGGGGACAAAGGCTTCCTCGCCGTTATCGATGACGGGGACGAATATGCGAACGTCGTGGCCGCTCCGGCCGGCGTACTGAGCAATTACAACTGGGTCGCCGCGCAGATGAATTTCCGTTCGAGCTTCCTGCAGTTTACGACACGCAATACCAACGTGCCCGATTCATGGGGCTTCGTCGATTACAACCGGGATCGGACCTTTGGCAGCGACCGGACCGTGCGTTATTACATTCTGAACGGCGGGCAGGCGGATTACGTCGGCATGGCGCAGGCGTACCGCAGCTACTTGATCAAGGAGAAGGGCGCGAAGCCGCTTGATGCGGGCGATTCCAACATCCCGATGTATGCGACGATCATTGGCGCCGACCGGGAGAAGGGCGTCGTCAGCGACCGTTACTTGAAACTGACGACAACGGAAGAAGCCTCGCACATCATCGGCTCGCTGCACGATCGCGGCATCAGCCGGATGTCGGTTACGTATTCGGGCTGGCAGGAGGGCGGCTACAGCTCCTTCGGCCGGACGTTCCCGGTCGATTCCCGCATCGGCGGCGGCAATGGAATGAAGTCGTTCATCGATACGGCCCACGGGCTCGGGTATCAGGTTTATCTGGAAACCCCCTATTCGCTCAACAATACGGGCGGCGGCGGCTTCGATCCGAAATTCAACGCGATGGTCAATCTGGCCGGCCGGACGTTAACGTCCAGCCCGCTCGTATCCAGAGAACGGATACCGGTGACGAGCTACAAATTCGTGGAACAGATGGTGAGCCGCGATTTGCCGGAGTTCAAAAGGATGGGCGTCGACGGTCTGGCCGTGGGCTTGCTCGGGCAGCAGCTGTACAACGATTACAACTCGGGCTTCGGCGCCCCGCGGGACGAAGCCCGAACGGTTCAGGAGCGCATCTTGGGCGGCATCAAGTCGGCGCTGGGGAGCGTACAGGGAGACAAGGCGAATATGTACGCTCTGCCCTACATGAATTATATCAAGACGATGGCTTATGACTATTCCTACGATCTGTTCTCGGACGAAGCCGTACCTTTCGTCCAGATCGCGGTGCACGGTCTTGTCCATTATTCGTCCGAATACGTCAACAACCGGCAGGAAGACGTGCATGACTTCCTGCGGGACATCGAATACGGGGCCGCCCCCTCCTTCGTCTTCACGAGAGCGGAGACGGAAACGTTCGTCAACTCGTACGGCCTGCGGTATTACAACACGTATTTCCCGCACTGGGAAGCTTTCGCCGTCGATCAGTACAACCGGTACAACGAAGCGCTCGGCGATGTGCAGAACCAGTTCATAACGGGACACAAGACGCTGGCGCCCGGCGTGAAGGAGACGACTTACGCGAGCGGCAAGCGAATTATCGTCAACTATAATTTGACGCCGTACCGGAGCGGGGATATTGCTGTCGATCCGCAAAACTTTGCGGTTGTGAAGGGAGGGGCGGGACGGTGAATCGGAAAACGAGAATGAGGTCGGCCTTCTCCGAATACATGGAAGGCACGCTGTTTATCGCCCCTTGGTTTATCGGCTTTGTCGTATTCATGGCGTTCCCGATCGGCTATTCGCTCTTTATGAGCTTCCAGGACGTCACGATCACGGCGACGAATACGACGACCAAGTACGTTGCATGGAAGCACTACCAGAAGATTCTGTTTGAGGACGGAAGTCTGCTATACAATCAGCTGCTGCCGTTTCTCCGGCAGATTCTGTTCATGATTCCGATCATCGTTGTCTTCGCTTTGCTGATCGCCATCATGCTGAATCAGAAATTCGCCGGCCGCTCGTTTTTCCGGGCCGTCTTCTTCCTGCCGGTCATTCTGTCGACGGGCGAGGTCGTCAAAGAGTTCCTGACGCAGGGCGAAGGCGACGTCGGGTTTATGTCCAAATACAATGTGACCGGACTTATCCAGGCCAATTTGTCCGAAACGTGGTCTGCGCCGCTGATCGCCGTGCTGGATTCGTTCGTATTGATTCTGTGGTATTCCGGGGTGCAGATTTTGATCTTCCTCGGGGGCAGGCAGACGATTTCGAATTCGGCTTACGAGGCGGCGAGAATCGACGGGGCGGGACCATGGGAAACGTTCTGGAAAATTACGCTGCCGGCGATGACGCCGTTCATTTTCCTGAATCTGATCTACACCGTTGTCGATCTGTTCACGTTCCCGACGAATCCGGTGCTGGGCAAAGTCAGGGAAAGCGAATACGGGCAGTACAGCGCGCTGTTCTGGATTTATTTCCTGATTATCGCGTTCTTCCTGGCGATTATTTTCTTTATCTTTTTCCGGTTAACAAAGTCGCAGCGGACGTAACGACCACATTATGCGAAGGGGTGAGGCCATGATCCGCCTGAAATTGAAGGAAGACCGCGCTTCCGGAATGCTGCAGCTCTTGAGCAATATCCGGTATGCGGTGCTCGGCCGGGAAGCGGATAAGGGACTGCTGTTCAAGCTGTTCATTTATTTGATTCTCATCGACACGTCGTACATTTATTTGAAGCCCATTCTGCACATGGTGACGACGATGGTGAAGAACGCGGAGGATTTGCTCGATCCGGCCGTCAACTGGTTCCCGAGAGTCATTTATCTCGGCAACCTGCAGGAAGCCTGGGAGTGGATGAAGTATCCGAAAGCGCTGGGCATCAGCTTGATGCTGTCGTTGTCGGTGGCCGTGCTGCAGACGCTCTCCTGCGCCGTAACCGGGTATGCGTTCGCCAGGCTGAAGTTCCCGTTCAAGAGGCTGCTGTTTTTCTTCCTGCTGCTGACCTTCATCGTACCGATGCAGGTGACGGTACTTCCCAACATTTTGTACGCGAAGCAGTTTGGTCTCTTAAACACCATCTATCCGATCGTGATTCCGGCTTTCTTCGGACTCGGCCTGAAGGGAGCGTTGTTCGTCATCATTTACCGCCAGTTTTTCTCGACGCAGCCGAAGGAGCTGGAGGAGGCGGCCCGCATCGACGGGGCGAACGTGTTCAAAATTTTTTACAAGGTGATGATGCCGCTCGCGAAACCGGCCGTGCTGGTCGTGTTCCTGTTCTCCTTCATTTGGACCTGGAACGACTTCTATTTGCCGAGCATGTATTATCCCGATATCGAGACGGCTCCGCTTTCGCTCGGCATTCAGAAGATCGCATCGGCCTTGCGCCAGCAGGCGGAAGCTTACGGGCCTTCCGTGACGGACGAAGCGGTGAAGATGTCGACCACGTTCCTGATGATCATGCCTCCGCTCGTGCTCTATATGTTCACGCAGCGATGGTTTGTTGAGGGTGTGGAAAGAACCGGCTTGGTCGAGTAATTTTGAGGATAACGGAGGGGTCAGCTCGTGAGAAGGATCATCGTATGCACACTGGCCGCAGCGCTGGCGATCGGCGCTTCGGCCTGCTCCCAAGCGACGCAGGGGAGTGCGCCGGAACCGGCGAACGCGAAGAAGATGCTGTATGTGAAACGGGGAGAGGGCACCAACGATCCGATTGTGATGAAGCATTTCGAGAAGATCGGGTATATGGTCATTGAAGAGTCCGACAACGTATTCAAGGCGGAGCGGGCGAAGGAGTTCGGCGTCGTCTACATCAGCCCGACGGTCAACTCGGCGCGGATCGACGCGGAGCTTCGGCACTCTCCGGTGCCGGTCGTCTATGCCAAGCCGCAGGCTGCCAGCATCGGCGGCTTGACGGGCTTGCTCGATTACGGGCAGCTCGACAGCGGGAAGTCCGTACAAATCAAGGACGAGAAGCATCCGCTGGCGGCGGGGCTGAAGGGCGAGGTGGCTGTTTACAAAAACAACGGCAAACTCGGCTACGGGGTTCCCGGCAAGGATGCCATCGTGATTGCCACCGTCCCGGGCGATGAGAAGAAAGCGGCGGTATTTGCGTATGAGAAGGGTGCGAGCAATATCAATAACGAGAAAGTGCCGGCCCGCCAGGTGTTCTTCTATTTCACCGCAGGCGAAGAATCGAATCAGACCGACGAAGGCCTCAAGCTGCTAGACGCGGCGGTACAGTGGGCCGCCCAGAACGGAAGCAAGTAAACCATCCGACCGGGAGGATTGATCCATATGACTCGACGTATCATCGGCGCGGCGTTCGCCGCTTTGTTCCTTGTTGCGCTTACCGCTTGCAGCTTCGGCCCGTCACGGCCGCCCGTTACGAATCAGCCTTCGTCGCCGGCTGCGGCCAAAGACCAATCAAACGGGAAGAGCGTGCTCTTCGTAGGGCAGGAAGGCGGCGGCGACGGGATCGTGATCAAGCGGCTTAAGGAGAAGCACGGCATGAATGTTACCGTCTTGTCCGACAAAGAGGTAACGACCGAAAAGGCTAACGGGTTTACATTGATTTATGTAAGCGAATCGGTCAACTCCGGCAGAATCAAAGACAAATTTATCGGCCTGCCCATACCTGCCATTTATGCCGAGCCGCAAGTGTCCGCCGATATCGGCATGTCCGGACCGGACGGTTACGGCAAGCTGGAAAAGGATAACGCGGCCAAGACGATTCAGATCAAGGATGCCAAGCATCCGATTGCCGCCGGGCTGGAGGGGACCGTCGACGTGTACAAGGATAACGGGAATATGGGCTGGGTCACTCCGGAAGAGGGCGTAGCTGTTATCGCCACCGTGCCGGACGACGAGCAGAAGGCTGTAATCGCCGCACTCGACAAAGGGGCCAAGAACACAAGGGGGCAGTCGCTTGCCGCACGCGAAGTGTTCCTGTACATGATGTTCGGAGAAGAAATCAATCAGACGGAGAGCGGCTGGAAACTGTTCGACGCTGCGGTCAATTGGGCGACCGGGACCAAGTAGGGTGATCGCTTCGGAATTGGAGGAGATGCGCTCGTGATACGGATTCGTTATGTGCAGCTGGCGATGCTGCTGATGCTAGCGGGATTGATGGCCGCTCTGGCAGGCTGTGCGGCTTCGCAGGAAACGGCGGTACGCGGCAAGAAAGCGCTGTTCGTCGGGAAGGAAGGCGGCGGCGACGCCATCGTCGTCAAGCATTTGAAGACGCTCGGCTACGAAGTGGCCGTGGTCGCCGACAAGGAGCTTACTGCGGAAGCGGCGGAGGCGTATTCGCTCGTATTCGTCAGCTCGACGGTCAATTCCGGCAGGGTCGGCAATAAACTGATCGCGTCGAAGACGCCGGTCATTTATGCGGAATCCCAGAATCTCGGCGATATCGGGTTTGCCGGCAAGGCGACGGACGAGGACAACGGCGATTACAGCGGCCGGACGGTCACCATCCGCGATGCCAAGCATCCGATGGCCGCCGGGCTGCAAGGCGATATCGACGTCTACAAGGCGGACGGAAAAATCGGCTTCGTCGTACCGCAGGGCGGCGTGATCGTAGCCTCCGCACCGGACGACGAGAAGAGAGCCGTCATCGGCGCCATCGAGAAAGGAACGGCCAATATGAGCGGCGAGGCGGCCCCGGCCCGGCGCGTTTACTTCTATCTGGTCGGCGGGGAGGAGATCAACCAGACGGATCACGGCTGGAAGCTGTTCGAAGCGGCGGTGCGATGGGCGGAAGGTGAAGGGTGAGGATTCGCGGTTGGAAAGACCTATATTTCGAAATCAACCCCCTAATGTAATTAAGGCTGTCTCCGATTAAAGTTAAAGTATAAGCGTTTCCATGATCAACCAAAAAGGGAGGTTCAAAGTATTCATATGAAAAAAGCATTCAAAGCTTCTCTGTTAACGCTTTCAACCGCAGTCGCCCTGGCTGCCTGTACCGCACCGACAGCGACGACGTCGCCGGATCAAACGGCCGAGAAGAAGCCGCCCGGGCAGACCTCGAACGAGAACGAAATTTTTATTTACACGGTGTATCCTGCGTTCTATGCCAAGGAGGAAATTTGGGAGAAGCAGGTCGGTCAATATTTAAAGAAGAAGTTTCCGAATTTGACGTTCAAGCATGTGCAGTGGGATAACCCCGGCCGCCAATACAAGGATTTGATCGCAGCCGGAACGATTCCGGACATCGTCATCGACAACGCGCGCATGAATCTCCATCGGTATATTTTGAAGAACGATCTGCAGTACGACATGACCGACCTGATCAAGAAATACAATTTCGACACCAGCGCTTTGAACCCGGCGGCGATGGCCCAAATGAAGAACGTAACGCCGGAAGGCAAAATCTACGGCCTGCCGTTCCAGCTAAGCGATTTCGTGCTGTTCTACAATAAGGATATTTTCGATAAGTTCGGCATCGATTATCCGAAGGACGGCATGACCTACGACGAGATTTATGAGCTTGCGAAGCGGCTGACCCGTGTCGAAGGCGAAAACACGTACAAGGGCTACCAGCACCATCCGGGCCTGTACATGACTTACAATCAGCTCTCGCTGTCCCCGCTCAGCCTGACCGAAGACAAGGCCGAGCTGAACACGCCGGGCTGGAAGAAGCAGGTCGACAACCTGCGCAGATTTTACGAGATTCCGGCTAACCAGTTTACATCGGTAGACGATTTCCCGAAAGGGAAAATCGCGATGGCCGTACACGTTTCGGAGAAGATCGTACAGTGGTATGAACAGAACAAAAACCTGAATTTCGATATCGCCGCCATGCCGTCCTTCGCGGATGCTCCGGGCGTCAAGGCGCAGCCTAACATGTATGCGGCTTATATTACGAAGCAATCGACGAAGAAGGATCAGGCGTTCCAGGTGATTCAGTATTTGCTTTCCGAGGAGATGCAGATCAATTTCGCCAAGGAAGGCATTATCGGGCCGCTCCAAACGCCTAAGGTCCAAGAAGCGTTCGGGCAAAATCTGCCGCAAATGCAGGGCAAGCATACGCAGGCGATCTTCTACGGCAAGAACGCCATGCCGCCGGCGGCACGGGCGAACGGTTTGACGTATATCGACGTTCCGGTGCACGGCGTGTTCCAGCCGCTGATCTTCGGCGAGTCGAAAGATTCGGTAACCGCGCTTCGGATGGTGGAAGAGTCGTCGACCAAAGGGATTCAAACCGAGAAGGCCGCACAATAGCGATAGGGCGCGAAAGGCTCCTGCCGTAAGGAGGGGCCTTTCGGCAAGCAACCAGCATAAGGGAGGAACGTATGGTGAAACGTTTTTTGGTTTTCCTGATTGCGGCTTTCATGGCATTGTCGTTGTTCGCCTGCTCGTCGGGCAATACGGAGCAGACGGCGAGTACGCCTAAGGTTGAGGAGGCAGCTCCGTCTCCGGCAGGGTCTAATACTGCGCCGGCCACGACGGAACAGGCGAAGCCGGCGGAGCCGGCACCGTCGCAAGATGCGTCGAAGGCTCCGGATGCATCGGCTCAAGCTCCGTCTCCGGCAAACGGCAGTTCTGCTTCAGGGGCGCCTGCAGCGGGGGATACTTCCAAGCCAGCTCCCGCCGGTGAGGCTTCCAAGCCGGCCTCCGCCGAGCCATCCGGAAGCAAGACCCCGGCGCCCGAACCGTCCAAATCCAATCCGCAGCCAGCAGCCCCCCCGAAACAGGAGCCGCCGGCACAGCAGCCGCCGGCGCAGCAGCCAGCTCCCGCTAAACCGGACCCGGCTCCCGCTGCAAAGCCGGAAATTTCGCCGCAAGGGAAGAAGCTGCTGTTCGTAGGCCGGGACCAAGATCCGCTTCCGGCGGAAGACCAAGCGATCATGGACCGGCTGAAGAAGATGGGCTTCTCCGTAACGCACTCGATCGATAGAGAGTTTACCGCCGACGCGACCAAAGGCTACGACATGATCTACATCAGCCAGACGATGAACTCCAAATTTCTGAAGGGCGGCGTAATGAAGGATGTCGCCATTCCGACCCTCTATGTAAAGAACCACGGGATGTTTTATTTAGGCTTGTCTTCTGTCGAGGAAAATACAACGGTGAAGAAGAGCAAAACGATCGAGATCGTCGATGCCAGCCACAAAATTGCCGCCGGTCTCTCCGGCACGGTGGACGTGTATAAGGAAATCGGCGACAATTTCGGCGTCAGCTACGGAGTTCCGGGGAAAGAAGCGAAGGTCGTGGCAACGGTTCCCGGCGATAAGACGAAGGCGGCGCTGTACTACTACGACAAAGGGGCGAAGGCGGACAACGGCTATGTGACCAAAGCGCGTGTTTCGTTCTACTACTGGAGCAACGGCATGCACGAGAACTCAACCGACGCCGGCTGGAAGCTGTGGGATAATATCGTGCTTTGGACGCTTCAAAACGGATAAGGAGGGCGATGGTTCGGAATGGTCGATCATGCGAAACGGCTGATCGCGCTTCTCGCTTCGCTTGCTTTGTTATCGGCTTGCGAAGCGTCGCCGGTCGGCAATACCGCCGATAATTCGGAAGGGAAGCCTAAAGCCTCGGAGTCCCCGCCGAACGAGCTGCTGATCTATACGGTGAATCCCCCCTACTTTGCCAAAGAGGAGGTGTTCGACAAGCAGATTGGACAATTCCTGAAGAAGAAGTTTCCGGACATCACGATCAAGCACATTCATTGGGATAATCCGGGCCGGCAGTACAAGGATTTGATTGCGGCCGGCACGATCCCCGACATTATTTTCGATAATACCCGGATGAACGTGCAGCGGTGGATATTCGCCAACGATCTTCAGTACGATATCAGCGATCTGATCAAAAAGTACAATTTCGATACGACCAAGCTGAATCCGGCGCAGGTCGCCCAGATGAAGAATTTGACCCCGGAGGGAAAGCTGTTCGGTCTGCCGTATAATAATAACGATTTCGTGTTGTTCTACAACAAGGATATCTTCGATAAATTCGGCGTGGACTATCCGAAGGACGGAATGACTTACGACGAAATCTACGAGCTGGCCAAGAGGCTCACTCGCGTCGAGGGAGAAATTACATACAAGGGCTTCTCTCAAAATCCGGGCCACTATATGAACTACAACCAGCTGTCGCTGTCGCCTCTCAGCTTAACCGAAGACAAAGCCAGCTTGAACACGCCGGAATGGAAAAAGGTTGTCGATAACTTGAGACGCTTCTACGACATCCCGGCCAACCAGTTCGATACGGTGGAAACGTTCGCCACGAAGGGCAACATCGCGATGGCTGTCGCGACGGTGGACCATCTCGTATCCTTCTATGAGCAGAACAAGAACTTGAACTTCGATATCGTGTCCGTGCCTTCCTTCGCCGAGGCGCCGAATTCCAGGTATCAGCCGAACGTGTACTCGATGTATATCACGAAGCAGTCGACCAAGAAGGATCTGGCGTTTCAGGCGATTGCGGCGATCCTGTCGGAGGAGCATCAGATCGAACTAGCGAAAGAAGGCGTGATCGGGCCGCTCGAAACGAAAGCGGTGCAGGAGGCGTTCGGACAAAACCTGCCGCAAATGAACGGCAAGCACGTTTCCTCGATCTACTTCGGCAAAACCGCCATGCCTCCGCCGGCGCGGGCTGCAGGCCTTACCTGGTATGACGTGCCGATGCAGAACGTATTCCAGCCGCTGATTTTCAAGGAATCGAAGGATTCCGTAACGGCGCTGAGAATGATCGAGGAGCAAAGTACGAAAGCGATTCAGACGGAGAAGGCGTCCAAATCAGGAAACACAACAGGCGGCAACTGAGCCGGAGGCACGTTCCGCGAGGAGGTGGGAAGGTTGGGTAGGCCGCTCGGCAGGATTCTCGCATTAACGCTGACGATCGTCTTAACGGCCGGTTGTACGGAGGTGCCGGTCGGGGATGCCAAGCCAGGCGGAACGGGGGAGCAATCCCCGAGCCGCCAATCGGCCGACAACGAGCTGCTGATTTACACCGTATGGCCGGCTTATTATGTGAAAGAAGAAATTTTTCAGAAGCAGATCGGCGATTATATCCGGAAGAAGTTTCCCGATATCACCGTGAAGCATATCGCCTGGGATAATCCCGGTCGGCAGTATAAAGATTTGATTGCCGCCGGCACCATCCCCGATATCATCATGGACGACACGCGCATGAACGTGCAGCGGTATATTATCGATAACGACCTGCATTACGACATGACCGAACTGATCAAGAAATACAACTTCGACACGAGCAAGTTCAATCCGGCGCACATGGCGCAGATGAGGAACTTGACCCCGGACGGCAAGCTGTACGGTCTTCCTTTTTACAACAACGATTACGTCTTGTTCTATAATAAGGATATTTTCGATAAGTTCGGTGTCGATTATCCAAGGGACGGCATGACGTATGATGAGATTTACGAGCTCGCCAAGAGACTGACGCGCGTAGAAGGGGAAATCACCTATAAAGGATTTTCCCAGCATCCCGGGCATTACTTGAATTTTAACCAGCTTTCGCTGTCACCGCTCAGCCGGACGGAGGACAAAGCCGATTTGAGCGCGCCCGGCTGGAAGCTGCTAGTCGACAACATGCGCCGGTTTTACGAGATTCCGGCCAACCAGTTCGATACGGTCGAGACGTTCGCTTCCAAGCCAAGTCTGGCGATGGCCGTAGCTAGCGTGAGCGATCATGTCGTCAAGTTCCACGAAGCGAACAAAAGCCTGAATTACGATTTCGTGTCCGTCCCATCTTTCCCTGACGCCCCCGGTATCAAGTACCAGCCTAATGTATATTCCATGTACATTACGAAACAGTCGACGAAGAAGGATCTTGCTTTCCAGGTCATCGCCGCCTTGCTGTCCGAGGAGCATCAGATCGAGCTGGCGAAGGAAGGGGTAATCGGACCGCTGGAAACCGAGGCCATTAAATCGGCGTTCGGACAAAACTTGCCGCAATTGCAGGGCAAGAATATCCAGTCGGTGTTTTACGGCAACAATGCGATGCCGCCTCCGGCCCGCCAAGAGGGTCTCGTATGGTATGACGCCATCCTGCAAAATATCTTCCAGCCGCTCATCTTCAGCGAATCGAAGGATTCCGTAACGGCGCTGCGCATGACGGAAGAGAAGACGACGAAAGAAATCGAGCAAAAGAAAGCCGATAAGGCTCTATCCGATTAATACGGCTTGTAAGCGAACGGATGAAGCGATGAACCTATAAACTTGCTTCAAAGCCCCTATAACAGACGAACCAATCCGTATTAAGTTTAATATCATCAGTACAACTAAAACTTGCGTTGGGATGGTGAACAGTTTTGAAGAAGCTTACGCTTTCGGTAATTGCTTTGCTGATTGTGTCACTCGTTTTGCTGCCATTCGCATTTGCCGCCGAGACCGGCTCGGGCAGCGCTTCCGCCGTGAAGAGGGCGGACGATTTCGTGGATTTGAAAGATTTGCCGCAGGACGAGAAGGATAAATTCGATGCGATGATTCAGGGCGGCGTATTCAACGGCATGACCGAGGATACGTTCGGGCTTGACGTCAAAATGAACCGCGCCCAGTTTGCTAAAGTGGCCTCCATAATTTTTAAATTGTCTGTTGATGAAGCGCTTACAGCATCCTCGTTCGAAGACGTCAAAGCGGGTGACTGGTCGCTGCCTTATATTGAAGCGCTTAAGAAAGCGGGGCTTACGAACGGCTACGATGCCGAAGGGAAACAGTACAATCCTAACGGCGAAGTATCCCGCCAAGAGCTTGCCGCTTTCCTGATCCGCGGTCTCGGACTCGAGGAAGAGGCCAAAGCTGCGGAGCCGGTTTCGGATTCGACCGTTGACGACTGGGCGAAAGGCTATGCAGCGCTTGCGCTGGAGAAAAACCTGCTTGCCAAACTGGATAACGGTACGTTCGGCGGCAAACAGTCGGCGACCCGTAAAATGCTGGCGCTGGCGAGCTATGCGGCAAAGCAAATTTTTGAAGGCGGTTCCGTCGGCGGAAACGAAGGCGGCGGTTCGACGGCAACGCCGCCGCCGGCGACAAACCCGGGAGATACCCCGGCCGGGACGGACGGCAAAATTTCGCCGGAAGGCAAGAAAATGCTGTTCATTACGCGGCAAAGCAACCAAATGGCGACGCTGAGCAGCAATCCGGAAGACGAGAAGATTATCGCCCGCATGAAGGCACTCGGATTCCGCGTGACCTGGATCAACTGCGATAAAGTGACGCTGGAGAAGACGGCAGGCTACGATATCATCTACGTCAGTGCTACGGTCAATTCGAAGTATTTCCGATCGGCATGGATGAAGGATGTAGCGATTCCGACCGTTTACGCCAAAAATCACGGTATGTATTATCTCGGCCTTTCCTCTCAAGAAGAGAACACGAATGAGTACAACATCAAGTCGATCAGCATCGCGGATCCGAAGGATGAAGCTGCGGCCGGTCTGTCCGGTGCAGTCGATGTGCTGAGAACGACCGATCCCAAAACCGCCCTTGCCTATGGGATTCCCGGTAAAGAAGCGAAGAAGGTGGCGACGATCCCCGGCAAGGATAAGCTGTCGCCGTTGTATTACTACAATAAGGGCTCCAAGGCCGACAGCGGCTTTGAAGTGAAGGCGCGCACTTCGTACATCTTCATATCCGGGAGCAATGACAACTTGACCGATGATGCATTGAAGCTGCTGGACAATCTCGTCGTGTTTACGCTTCAGAATAAGTAACGCCATGTTCCAGTTTCCCCGCGGCCTGCCGCGGGGAGATTCATTTCAGGGAGGATGCGCTGCTTGACAGGAGGGACCGCCATGAGAGATCAGCAATCGAATCACGCCGCTGCCGGGCCCCTGGTTATCGCGGATCAGATCACCCGGGTGTTCGGGCGCGGTCAAGCGTCCGTTCATGCTTTAAGAGGAGCCAGTCTCTCGATTCCGCCCCGGCGTCTGGTTGCCTTAAGAGGAAGATCGGGATCGGGCAAGACGACGCTAATCAACATTCTGGGAGCGCTTGACCGGCCTACGGAAGGGAAAGTGATTTTCGACGGCCGCGAAATCAGCGCTTTCTCCGAGCATAAACGCAATGCGCTTAGACGCAAGGAGATCGGGCTTATTTTCCAATCGTTCGGTCTTGTCCCGCTGATGACGGCTTACGAGAATGTGGAATTCGGTCTGCGCATTGCCGGAGTGAAGGCGTCAAGGTTTAAGGAATATGCGGAGAGCGCGCTCGAGTACGTAGGATTGAAGGGCAGGATGAAGCACAGACCGTTTGAAATGTCGGGAGGCGAGCAGCAGCGCGTCGCCATCGCGAGGGCCATTGCCCACCGGCCGACGCTGATTCTTGCGGATGAGCCGACGGCCGAGCTCGACAGCAAGATGGGCATGCAGGTGATGCGGGTATTTCAAGACCTGGTCCATAACGAGGGGATGACGATCATCCTCACTACGCACGATCCTGCGATCATGAAGGTAGCCGATCACGTATATGCATTGGAGGATGGGCAGATTGTCGAATCGACGTAATCGAACGGCGCTGTCGCTACTTGGGCTCGGATGGATGGCGGCCGTACTCGCCGGATGTTCCTTGCTTCCGGTTGAAGAGCAGGTGCTGAAGCCGTCGCTCGTAGAGCCGGCCAAGGCGACGCTCAGCTTGTATGTCGTCAAACGCGCCAATATCGCCAAGCAAATTACCGGCGTAGCGACCCTCACGGCAGATAAGATGGATTATTTGTACTTCGAAGATTCCGGGAACAAGCTCGAATCGATTCATGTGAAGCTGGGAGATGCCGTCCAAGCCGGCGACGTCGTAGCGACGACGGAGACCGGGGATCTCGAGATGAAAATCAGGCTGCAGGAAATTGCGGTGGAGAAGAGCCAAATCACGCTGCAGCAGCAGATGATGGACAAAAGCCCCGACGATCCGGAAGTCCGGCTCAAGAAGCTGGATTTGCAGAGCGCCCATTTGCAGCTCGAGTCGCTGCGCGACCAGCTTAAGCGTTCCAAGCTGACGGCCAAGGTGAGCGGCATCGTGACCTTCCTCGACCCGATTCAGCCGGGTGATTCCGTTACCGCTTACAAGCAGCTGGTGACGATCTCCGACCCGAGTCAGATGAAGCTCGTCTATACGGCCGGGAGCATCGGCGAACTGTCCGGCGTTGAGGTCGGGATGGACGCGGAAGTGAAAATCAAGGGGCAGAGCTACGCCGGGAAAGTGGTGCAAACGCCGCTAACCGCACCACCGAACAGCAATAAAGCGATACAGGAAAAAAATAATAAGTCGCTGACGATCGACGTGAAGAATCTGCCTCCGGACATGACGATCGGCGCCCAGGCGGATCTTACGATCGTTACCGAGAAGAGGGACAATGCGCTGGTCATTCCGCGGGCGGGACTGCGCAGCTATATGGGGCGCGATTACGTGCTCGTGCTTGACGGAGAAAGCCGCAAGGAAATCGACGTGGAGAAAGGCATCGTCGCTGCGACCGAAGTCGAGATCCTCAAGGGCATCACTGAAGGCCAGCAAATTATATTGAGCAATTAAGAGCCGAGCTTTCCTGCAGGGAGGGTAACCCTTTGGCGCTATTTATCATGATCCTCCGCAAAATGATCAACAATAAATGGCTGGAGCTTAGTTTATTGTTCGGGCTGATCTTGTCGGTCGCCCTGGCCAGCAGCATGCCGATCTATACGAACGCCATTCTGCAGCGGCTCTTGATTCAAGAGATGCAGCAGCTGCAGCTTGCCAGCAATCAATATCCGGGCATTTACTGGATCTCGGCCCCGATGTCTGCGCAGGATCTTCAGAAACAGGAAACGGTCGCCAAGACGGAGGCTTTCCTGACTGGGGTCAGCGGCAAATTCGGCGTACCGGTCCAATCGTTTGTGCGCGAGCGGGCGACACAGCGCTATGAACTCGCCCCGGCGGAGCCTGAGAAAATCGATGTGAATGTACAGCGGTCCGCCGATATTTCGGCCATAGACGGAATGGAAAGCCATATCCGGCTTGTCGACGGGCGCCTTCCGGCCAAGGAGCCGGTGAACGGCGTGTACGAGGCGCTGGTAGGTCCCGAAGCGCTGACGGAGCTGAGCATGGTGCTGGGAACGGTGTTTATCGTGAAGGACCCCGGCCTCAAGGAGCCGATTAAGGTGCAGCCGGTCGGCGTCTTCGACCGTAGCGACTACTCCGATCTGTTCTGGTACAACAATACAAGCGGCTACAAAAACAGTCTCCTGATCGATTTCCAGCTGTTCGAGCGGGACATTACGGCGGGAGGCAAGCTGAACGTTCAGTCTAGTTATTGGTATTACGCTCTCGATTATACGAAGATGACTTTGGAGTCGGCGGATGATTTCCTCTGGAATGATTATCATATCGGCAACTTTATGGATGGCTTGTATACCGAGCACAACAAGAACGTGCCGGCGCTGCAGACGCTGAGCAATTATTATGTGAAAGAAGCCAATTTGCGGATGATGCTCTGGTCGCTGAACGTGCCGGTTATGCTGATGCTTGCGTTTTACTTATATATGGTGGCGAATTTGATTACCGACCGGCAGAAGACGGAGATTGCCGTGCTGCGCAGCCGGGGAGCAAGCCGCCGGCAAATTATTCTCGGCTATGCGGCGGAAGGACTTGTGCTGGGGACGGTCGCTTTCATCGCCGGGCCGTATTTGGGCGAGCTGATGACGAAGGTGCTTGGAGCCTCCAGCGGTTTTCTCGAGTTCGTGCAGCGCGCCAGGCTTGAGACGAAGCTGAACCGGGATGCGTTTCTATATGCGCTCATTGCGGTATCCGCTTCGCTGGTCATGACGCTGATTCCGGTTTTCCTCGCAACAAGGGTAACGATCGTCGGGCACAAACAGCAGTCGGCCCGATTGAAGAAGCTATCCTTCTGGCACCGATTCGGGATCGACATCATGCTGGTCGCCGTCTCGCTGTACGGGCTGTATTCCTACAAAAACCGCGTCAAGGATATGCTGTCGCTCGGACTCAAATCGTCGGATCTGAAGGTCGATCCGATGCTGTTCCTTGTGCCGGCCATGTTCGTTCTCGGAACCGGGCTGCTGGTGCTGCGCCTGTATCCATGGGCGGTACAGCTGCTGTACCGGGCCGGAAGACGGTGGTGGCCGCCTTCGATCTATACCACGATGATTCAGGTGAGCCGTTCCATCATTCAATATCAGTTCATTATGGTGTTCTTGATTATTACGGTTGCCACAGGACTGTTCAGCGCCAGTGCGACGCGGACTATCAATCAGAACACGAGCGACAAGATCCGGTATGCGGCCGGGGCCGATATTACGATGCAAATCCACTGGGAAAATGACGCTCCTCCGGCCATCCTCCTCGGCTTGGAGGGCGACGACGGCGAAGCTTCGGCGTCTTCCGATATTGAAGGCGTCGGTGCAGCGGCTACTCCGCCCAGAATCCAGTACAGCGAGCCGTCCTTCCTGCCGTTCACTCAATTTCCCGGGGTTGAGCATGCGGCGAAGGTGTTCGTGAAGAATGACGCATCGCTGACCAAGGGCAAGACGAGCGCCACCGTCCGGCTGATGGGCATCGATACGAAAGATTTCGGCGAAACCGCTTGGATGCGAGACCGCCTGCTCGACCATCATCTAAACGACTATTTGAATTTGATCGCCCGCACGCCGTCAGCGGTGCTGATTTCGCGATCGATCGCGGAAGAGTACGACGTGAAGGCCGGCGATACGATTACGGTAGGCTGGGGCAATGCGGAGCCGGCGCAGTTCACGGTGTTCGGCTTGATCGATTATTGGCCGTCCTGGAATCCGAACCCGGGAGCGGGCGATACGGTTACCGTAACGACGAAAGAAGGAACGAGCACGAAGGTGAGAAAGCCGATGCTGATTGTCGGTCACTTGAGCTATATCCAGAACAATATTGCGCTTGAGCCTTATGAGGTGTGGATGAAGCTGAAGCCTGACGCAAGCAGCAATGCCGTCTATGAAGCCGTCAAGAACCACGGGTATGGCATTGAGGCGGTAACCGATGCGAAGGAGAAGCTGATCGAGGCAGTCAAGGATCCGTTTCAGATGGCGATCAACGGCGTGATGACGCTCGGGTTTCTGATTTCCATCGTCGTGTGCTTCTTCGGCTTTCTGCTGTACTGGGTGTTGTCGTTATCGGCGAGAACGCTGCAGTACGGCATTTTTCGGGCGATGGGCGTGTCGGTGCTGCAGCTGATCGTCATGCTGGCCGGCGAGCAGATCATGATATCGGGAGCGGCGATTGCGATCGGCGTGCTGACGGGCAATTTGGCCAGCTACTTGTTCGTGCCGCTGTTCGAGCTGTCGTTCGATCCGGGCACGCAGGTGCCGCCTTTCCAGGTCACGTTTGACTCTCGCGACCGCGAGCGGCTGTATGCGATCGTGACGGTGATGATCGTGATCGGGCTCGCGGTGCTGGGCCGCATCGTCTCGCGGATCCGGATCCATCAAGCCGTCAAGCTCGGGGAGGATTAATATGATCCATTGTGAGAATCTGGTGAAAATTTATAAAGTCGCCGATCTGGAGGTCGTCGCGCTGCAGGGGCTCGATTTGCACGTGGATGCCGGCGAATTGATGGCGATTATCGGCAACAGCGGCAGCGGCAAATCGACGCTGCTCAATATGCTGGGGGGACTCGACCGTCCCTCCGCAGGCCGGCTCACCGTGGACGGCAAGGATCTTCTCAACATGAAGGAGAAAGATTTGGTCCGCTACAAGCGGGAGTCTGTCGGATTCGTGTGGCAGAACAACGCCCGCAACCTGATCCCGTATTTGACGGCGCTAGAAAATGTGGAGCTCCCGATTTTGCTGCAGGGGGGGCGCAAGCGGGAACGGGCGCTGGAGCTGCTCGAGGCCGTGGGCTTAAGCCACCGCAAGCATAACCGGCTGAATCAGCTGTCCGGCGGCGAACAGCAGCGCGTAGCCATCGCCATTGCGCTGGCCAACCATCCGAAGCTGCTGCTGGCGGACGAACCGACCGGTTCGGTCGATACGCGAATGGCGAACCAGATTCTGGATTTGTTTCGCCAGCTGTCCCGCAGCTTGGGGATTACGGTTGTGATTGTCACGCATGATCCGATGCTGGCGAGGAAGGTAGACCGGGTCGTCGTCATCCGCGACGGCAAAACCTCGTCCGAAATCTTGCGGCGCAAATCGTACGAGCAGGAGCTGCTGGAGCCGGAAGCGGAGCGCGGAAACGAGGAGCGGGAGCAAGAAGAAGGGTCGCATGTCGAATATGCGGTGCTGGACGGGGCGGGCAGGCTGCAAATCCCGGCCGGCTATCTCGAATCGATCGGCTTGTCGAACACCAACAAAATACAGGTTTTGCTAGAGGATGGAAAGATCGTCCTGCTGCCGCCACGACAGCTTGAAGGATGAAATAAATACCCTATAAAGAGGTACGCCTCCCCCATAGGTTACGTTCACACTATTGTAATAAAGTAAGGCCATGCAATCGAATTCAATGTGGGGAAAGAGGGTTGATATGATCGGGAAAACGAATGAGTGCTACAAAATGGAAGCGTTTTACTTATCGGCGCAAACGGTTTGCGGGAGGCGTGTCCAATGAATAAGAAGCTTGCCTTATTCTTGTCGTGGTTGCTGTTGCTAATGAGTTTTGCTCCCTCGGCTCTTGCCGCAGAGCCTGCTGCCCAGTCCGTCCAGACGCCGGCGGGAAGTTCGTCTGCTTCACAGCCATCGGATGTCTCACCGACAGCTGCGGCTTCAGACAAATCCGATGAGAAGTCCGATGAGACCTCCGACGAGAACCCCGAAACAACAGTAACGGAGGAGACGTATTGGGCGGATCAGCTTAAAGATCTCAAGACGTTGTCCAAGGACGACAGGAAAAAAATCAATACGCTGCTGGTGATGTACGCCATCGACCAGACGTCCGACGATACGTTCGGCGCGGATGTGCAAATTACACGTTCGCAAATGGCGAAAACAGCCGCCCTTACCTTGGGGCTCACGATCAAGACGCTGGTATCGTCCAGCTATCGCGATGTCAGCACCACCGATCCGGCCTTTCCTTATATTGAGGCGCTGAGAACGGCCAAGCTGGTAAACGATAAAGCCGAAACCTACAATCCGTTAAATCCGGTGACGCGACAGGAGCTTGCCAAGCTGCTCGTTCAAGGTTTGGGGCTCACTGAGGATGCCGAAGCGGAGCCGCCTGTGAAGGACGATACCGTCGACAGCGAATATCGCAGCTATGTCGCCTACGCGGTCAAGCAGAAGATCATGACCAATCAGCAGGGCGGCAAATTTGAGGGCAAGTCCAACGTAACGAGGAAAACGCTGGCTCTAGCCGCTTACGAAGCGTTAAACTTGCACCAAACGTCGGCAAAGCCGGACAAAGCCTCGATTGCCGAAGTGAAGCTGATCGGCAAAAACAAATTGTCGGTACGCTTGAACCGGGACGTCGATAGCGGCAAGGCGGAAATTATGATCCGAAAAGCCGGCGAATTGGATTCCGACAACAAGCCGGTGGACTATGCGGGAATGACCGAATGGTCGGATGACCAAGCGACAGCCGTAGTGGAAATGAACGACGATTTCTTCAAGTTCGGCCGGTACGACGTCATCTTGACCGGTGTTGACGTCGAGGTCGGTACTCTGTCGTTCATGGCGGAGAACGAGCGCGTAACCAAAATCGAGTTTGTGACCGATACCGAGAAGCTCCCTTGGTCTAAAGCGCTCGTTGAATACAAGGCTGTCAACCAGTATGGAGAGAACATGAAGCTGACGGCAGGGAATATGGAGATATTCGCCATAGACACAAGAGGGATCCATGTGCCGCAGACCATACTGGATAACAGCAATGCCATCATCCTTGACTTGAGCGGTTCCAGACCGCAGGATACCGTAACCGTAAGGCTCTGGGAGAAGAGCAGCTATATCGCGGTCCTGAAGGACTTCACCGTCGGCGAACCGCCGATGATTCAGGAGCTCGATTTGGGCGACCCGGAAAGCAATGTGAAGCTGCCGAGCGGGCAAACCGTGTTTAAAGCCGGGGGCAGAGCCTATTTGACCTTCAAAGCCTTCGACCAGTACGGCAACCGCATCGTGGATCCGAAGTACTTAAACATGCAAATTGGCAAATTGTTTACCGGAGCTTACGGCAATTCGTTCCGGATGGATTCGCCTAACGATTTTGTCGATTTCGATAACGACGGCTTCCCGGAGCTGCAGCTGGCAGCCTTTCCGAACCTGGACAGCAATAAGACCGTAACGGTGAATTTGCTGTTTAACGGCAAGCAAGTATCCCAGGACGTCACTGTACTTGCTTCGAAGACGCCTTACACCGTCGTAATCGGGCCGCTCACCTCCCAATTGACGGAGGGAGATACGGATAAAACGATCGGTTTGAAGGTCATTGATTCAACAGGAACCGCATTGGAAGGAGCGGAAATCGCCGACCTGGAAACGACCGGTAAAATTTCCGTGTCCAGCAGCGGCAATCTTGTGCTGGAAGCAAGTCCGAGTATCCGTAAGGATCCGGTAACCGGACAGGACCGGCAAGTTAAAGTCGATCTGAGCGGTGCGATTCGTATTAAGCAAGTGACCGCTCCGGGGCCTGCCTTCATATCGGTACGCATAACGGGATTGAATGAGACCGTAACGCTGCCGTTAAACATCGAAGCGATCCGCAGGCCGGACTCCATTGTCCTGGATGAGAACAGCTCCGCAAGAAGCATACTCGCGATCAACGGCTTGGCGAAAGCGAAGACGGGGGCCGTATTCAAGATTTACGATCAGTTTGGAGCCGAGTACTATACGAAACGGGACGACTATAAGGTCGAGATGAAGCTGGAGAAAGTGAGCGGCGAGTCCGGGGCCCTCACGACGAAAGGGCCTGTGACTCTCAACGATGCCAAGCCATCCTCCGTTATCGAGATTACCGACCTCGTCAGCAAGAGCGGGGGGAAATCTATCGATCTCGTTCCCGATGCAAAGAAAAAAGGAAGCTACATGCTGACTGCATCGCTGGTAACGTACGGTGAGGGCAAGATTGGGTCGACGCTTAGCTTCGATTCGCTCATTGTCGATGTCGACGATCAGAACAATCCGAATCTGACCTACTCGCTCGATATGAAATCCGGGGATTTGCTGGCCATCGGAAGAATTTTATATGACGCCAACAAGATCGATACCGTTACGAATGCAACCTACTTATTCAAGCATTACAAAGCACTGGCCAAGGATGTCAATTTGCTGGTCAAAGACAGCCAAGGCTTGGATACCGGGCTTAGCGTGAAAGTCAGAGCGGTCACTTCCGACAACCCGAAGGCGATGGCCTATACGACGGAGAAGGGAATCGGAAAAATCATCGGTCTGGACAGCGGGAAATTCAACTTCACAGTCTACTTCGATACCCCGCAGGGGGTCAAGTCACTGACCCAGGGACTCGGTTCCGGCGTCGACTCTTTGGTGCCGAGCGGGATCAAGATAGCCAATGGAACCAAGACGGTATCCGGCGGTAACGGTACGCCTGTGAACCCTATTAACGGCCTTCCGCTTTGGGACAACAGCTTGTTGGGTCAAATTCAAATTACGACTAACGATTACGGCACATTTACGAATAAATGCAATGTCAAAGACGTGTCGCCATGTCCAGCCGACACGCCGACAGACATCAACAACGTTGAAGAGTTTACGCCAATCAACGAGCTGATCGGGGTGCAGGCATTTATCGGAAATATCGTGTATACGGAAACCGATCCGGCCAAGCAGGACGAAGTGACGGTTACGCCGGATTTCAAGATTTCGTATACAAGAAAAGGAAACAGCAACATGAACAACATTCAATCGTTCACCGTGTATCTCGTAGGCGGCAAGACGTCGGCGAAGTCGCAAATCATTTTAAATTAAAAGCACGAGACCTAATCCCTGCCGGACCGCACCGGCGGGGATTTGTTTTGCCAAGACAGGATCGGCCTATAATCACGCTAGATTATACTAATGGTTTGCCGCTTGCCTGTTTGTATACTTAACCGTAGATGCAAGGGAGGGAACGATAGTGGCGCGAAAACGATATGTCATCTGCGGCGTCAGTACCCGGGCGAACGGCATGTTCATCAAGCCCATGCTGGAGACGTTCGGCCAGCACTGCGAAATCGTCGGGCTGCTGGATGCGGACCCGGGACGCTTTGCGAATTGCTTTAAGAAGTTTCCGTCTTTGGCCGGAACGCCCGTATACGCGCCGGATCAATTCGAGCGCATGATTCAGGAGACGAAGCCCGACGCTGTTATTGTCGCCGGGGTCGATTATACGCATGCCGAATACATTGTGAAGGGACTTGAGCATGGGCTCGATGTGATTTCGGAGAAGCCGATGGTGACCAGCGGAGCGGACTGCAAGCGGGTGCTTGACGCTCAGGAACGCAGCAGCGGCAAGCTCTATGTGGCGTTCAACTACCGCTATAGTCCGATTCATACGAGAATCAAGGAGCTGATTCTGGAAGGGAGGGTCGGCCGCATTACTTCGGTTGATTTGAACTGGTATTTGGATACGTATCATGGGGCCAGCTATTTCAAGCGCTGGAACCGGAGGCGGGGCAGCTCGGGCGGCTTGTCCGTGCACAAGAGCACGCATCACTTCGATCTCGTCCAGTGGTGGATCGGACAGAAGCCAGTGGAAGCGTTTGCGTACGGTGCCTTGAACTATTTCGGACCCGAAGGCGAGCTCAACCCGGCCAAGGAGGACGGGAGATACTGCGGCACGTGCAAGGTCAAGCCGAGCTGCGCTTACTACATGCGCTGGTCGACGCGCAGCAAGGAAATCGTGCCGGAGGACGACCATGTCACGAATATTGATGTGAAGTCGGGAGGCTTCACCGGATACCGCGCCGACGCTTGTATATTCGATGCCGAGATCGATATTGAAGATACGTATGCAGCAGTCGTAAAGTACGAGCAAGGCGCCATGCTAAGCTACTCCGTCAATTTCTCGCTGCCTTACGAAGGGTACCGGCTGGCGATCAACGGGACGAAGGGCCGGATTGAAACGATGGAGGTAATGTCCAAACGAACCTCTCACGCGGTACCCGAACAGACGATTGAGCTGTTCCCGCTGTTCGGCGCCAAGGAAACGATCCGTGTTGTGCCAAAGCCCGGAGGTCACGGCGGGGGCGATCCGCTCCTGCTGGAAGATCTGTTTCTCGGACCCGATCCGCTGCGTGCTTATGACATTATGGCGGGAGCGGAAGCGGGGGCGCTGGCGGTATTGACCGGAGAAGCCGTATGGAAATCGGTGCAGTCGAACAAGCCGATTCGGCTGGCCGACTTGCTCGAGCCGGCGGAAGCAGAGGAGAGGGGAAAGGCGCATGTTTGAAAAGTTTGAGAACGTACAAATCGCCCATTTCGATGTCAAGAGCCAGCTGCCGAGATGGATCTATGAATCTGCGATGAGGGCCGCAGGCGAAGGCAGCAAGGCGCGGGACGCAGTGCGAAGCCTCGAGGATTTGGCGAGAAGGCAGAAGGACATCCGCGAAGGGCTGGCGCGCTGCCTGGGCGGGATGCCCTCCTCGGATACGCCGCTCCATGCGGTAGTGACGGGAACAGCGGCCGGTAACGGCTTCCGCGTCGAGAAGGTTGTCTTCGAGCCGAGGCCGCAAGTATACGCAACGGCCAACGTCTACATACCGGAGGGGGTAACCGGGAGACGCGGCGCGGTGCTGCTCCTCTGCGGCCACCGCGAGCAGGCGAAGCATTGCGACGAGTACCAGACGGTATGCCATTACTTGGTCCATGCCGGTCTTATCGTCATGGCGCTCGATCCGATCGGGCAAGGGGAGCGGTTCGGCTTCTACGATCCGCAGTCCGGCGAGACGCCGATGACGAGCGTAACCGAGCATGAGAATGTCGGCCGGCAGTGCATGCCGCTCGGCGACAGCCTCGCACGGTATATGCTGCACGACGCCGTGCGAGCGGTCGATTATTTGTGCACGCGCCCGGAGGTGGATCCGGCGAAGATCGGCGTCACCGGCCATTCCGGCGGCGGGACTCAAACATCGCTGCTCATGATGTACGACGAGCGCATTGCGGCGGCGGCGCCGGGCGGATTCATCATGAACCGGCCGTATTTTCTGCTTACGGGCAAAGCGCAGGACGCGGAGCAGAAATGGCCGGGCTTCTCCGCACTCGGCTTCGATCATGAAGATATTGTGCTGGCGATGGCGCCTAGACCGGTGCTTGTGCTCGCCACGACCTACGACTCCGTCCCGATCGAGGGAGCGCGCCATACCGTAGCGGTCAACCGCCGCTTCTGGGAGATGTACGGCGCTGGCAGCGACCTGAATATTGCCGAGGATGAGAATGTACATCGCTTTACGGTTCCGCTAGCTCGCGCTGCGGCCGGCTTTTTCTCCAAGCATTTGCTGGGCTGCGAGGTCATCCCGGAGGACGGAGCGATTCAGCTGCTGCCGGCGCAGGAGCTGAAGTGTACGAAGAGCGGGCAAGTGGCCGGCGACTACCCGGATGCCAGGAATGTGCATAAAGAAAATGTGGAGCGTCTCGAATCGTTCGAGGCGGCGCGCCGGGCGACGCCGGAAGGGCAGCGCAAACGCAGCGCCCTCGAGTGGCTTCGCCGGACCGTTATCGGCGGCCGCAAGGCATGCGATCTAAACCCGCGGCCGTCGGGAGGCGGGGAGATCGAGCAGCTGTGGGTGTACCGCACCGTATGGTGGAGCCAGCCGGGGCTATTGAATCATTCCTTGCAGTTTCTCGATTCGAGCCTTGCAAGCCGAAAGCTCCCCGTGACGATCGCCGTATGGGACGGGGGCACCAAGCAGCTCGAGGAGCATGCGGCATGGATTCAAGAGACGTGCGCGGCCGGAAGGATCGCCATGGTTCTGAATCCGACGGGCATCGGCGCACTGCTTCCTTATGTCAACAATGCGGAGGAACGCCCGTTCAAGCGGTTCGGTTTGATGGACCGGTATTCCGATGAGCTCATGTGGCTGGGCGACAGTATGGCTGCCGTGCGGACCTACGACGTGCTGCGGGCCGTGGAGCTCGCTTCCGCGCTGAAATATATCGATTCCTCCGATATCCGGCTGTACGGCAGCGGCAAATATGCCTTGTATGCGGAGCTCGCAGCCCTGCTTGAGCCCCGCGTACGTTCCGTTAGTTTGGCCAACCGGATGAACAGCATCGGCGATTGGATTCGGGAACCGTTCTACGATGAGCATGATTCGCTCAGCTTTATTATTCCGGGAATGCTGCGGTATTTCGACGTTCCCGACGCCGACGGCTGGCTTGCGGAGGAAGGACGGCTAAACACGGCCGAGTCAGTACCGGCTGTGAACGATGCGGCCGTCTGATGCTTCGGCCGGAGTCCGGCCGCGCAAGGAGGAAGCAGATATGAACAAGGATGGAAGCTCCAAGCTCGTCCGGCGCTATTTTCAATTTCTGAAGCCTTACCGCTTGATGATCTTGACGATTGTCGGACTTGGTGTGCTGCAATTTGCCGTACCGCTCACGGTGCCTTGGATGACGAAGGTGCTGATCGACGAGGTGCTGCCCGGCAACGCTGAAACCGCATGGACGCTGCAGAAGGTCATCCTGGTTCTGGCCTCCGTTTACGTGTTCGGAACGGCCGTCAACTATGTCCGGCAATGGGTTATGGCCAGGATGGGCAATTCCATGGTGATCGACATCCGGTTTCAGCTGTACGAGCATATGCAGCGGTTGTCGCAGCGGTTTTACGACAGCCGCCAAGTGGGAAGCATCGTTTCCCGCATTTTGAACGACGTGAATGGAGCGCAGAATTTGGTCGGGGCCGGCGTTATTAATCTGGTTATCGATCTGTTTCTGGTCTTGTTTGCCGGATTCATGCTGTTTCAGATGGACTGGAAGCTGGCGCTGCTCGCGCTCTGGCTGCTTCCCGTTTATTATTTGACCTTTACGAATATCAACGTACGGATTCGTTATGCATGGCGGTCGGTGCACCGCCAGATGGAGCGGATGTCGGGCGTGCTGGTGGAGCGGATTGCCGGCATGAAGATCGTACAGGCGTTTAACCGCGAGAGGATGGAGCTGGACCGGTTCAAGAAGCAGGCTTCCGCACACTATGCTTACGCGATGAAGGCCCAGTTCTTGTCCAATACGCTTGGCCGCATTTCGCAGACGTTTCAAGATTTCGGAGGCTTGGTCATCTGGTTCGCCGGCGGAAGCATGGTCATCGCCGGAAAGATGTCCATCGGCGAGCTGATTGCGTTTCAGGCGTATTTGGCGCAGCTGTACGGCCCGATTCAGAGGTTCTCCGACGTGAACGTGACGATTCAGAATTCGCTTGCGAATGTGGAGCGCATCTTCGAAGTGTTCGATATCGAGCCGGAAATCCGGAATATCGATCATCCCGTTCCGCTGAAATCGTGCCGAGGCGAGGTGCAGTTCGACAAGGTCAGCTTCGAATATGTGACCGAAAGGCCGGAGCCGCCTAAAGCCGAGCCTGCGCGGGGAGACCGCGATGTGGCGGAGGTGCAGCGGCCGGAGAAGCGGTTTTACTGGATACCTCCCCGCATACGGCCGGCGCCTGCGAAGATTGCGGTGGAGAAGAGGGAGGCGCTGCAGCGGGTAAGCTTTCACGCCCGGAGCGGCGAAGTGGTTGCGCTGGTCGGTCCTAGCGGTGCCGGCAAATCGACGATCGTAAACATGATCTCGCGGTTTTACGATCCGGACGAAGGCTGCGTACTGCTGGACGGGATCGATATGCGGCAATATGATGTGCACGATGTCAGGAGCCACATTGCGCTCGTGCTGCAGGATAATGTGCTGTTTTCCGGTACGGTGTACGAAAATATCGCCTACGGCAATCCCCGGGCGTCGGAAGAGCAGGTGCAGGCAGCCGCGCAGGCGGCCAACGCTCACGACTTCATTCGGGAATGGGAACAGGGATACGGCACGGTCATCGGCGAGCGGGGCGTCCGGCTGTCCGGCGGGCAGAAGCAGCGGATCGCGATCGCCCGGGCGCTGCTCAAGGATCCGCGCATTCTGATCTTGGATGAGGCGACTTCAGCGCTGGACGCCGAATCGGAATTCCTGGTGACGCAAGCCCTGGAGAGGTTGATGAAGGACCGTACGACCTTCGTCATCGCCCACCGCCTTGCTACCGTTGTCCGCGCCGATCAAATTCTCGTCGTCGACCGGGGATGCATCGTAGAGAGCGGCCGGCATCCCGAGCTGCTGGCGATGAACGGCTTGTACCGGCAGCTGTATGAGAAGCAGCTGAAAGCGATGAAGCCGGATCAGTGGCTGGAAGCTGCGGCAGCTCATGAAGGCAAGTAACGGAAGGCATAGATCCATATTCGACGGAGGTATCGTTCATGAGCATACATGTCGTGGAATGCGTTACGGAGTATGCGGCGAATCCGCTCGGCATCGGCCACGTGAAGCCGCGCCTGTTCTGGAAGCTGGAGTCGGAGAAGAAGGGGGCCGCGCAGTCGGCATATCAAGTGCTGGTCGCCTCTTCCCGGGAACGGCTCGCGCTCGACGCGGGAGATCTGTGGGACAGCGGAAAAATGATGTCGGACGCCAGTACGCATATTGAATATGAGGGGCTGCCTCTGCAATCGGAAGCGTCCTATTACTGGAAGGTGCGCGTATGGGATTCGGCCGGGCAGCCGTCGGACTGGAGCGATACCGCCTGCTTCTCGACGGGAATTCTGCATAGGCGGGACTGGAAAGCGGTCTGGATCGGGCGGAAGCCCGAGCCAGGGAAGCAGCTGCAGCCGTCTCCTTATTTTCGTAAGAGCTTTACGATCACCAAAACGGTACGGCGAGCATTCGTGTATGCGACAGCACTCGGATTATACGAGCTGCGCCTAAACGGCGAACGTATCGGGGACCGGTTTGCACCGGGCTGGACGGACTATGACATCCGTGTGCAGGTGCAGGCTTACGATATTACGGAGCGGCTGGTGCAAGGCGGTAATGCGTTCGGGGTGATTGTCGGCGACGGATGGTACGCGGGGACGGTCGGGTTTTTGGGCAAGGCGGTGTACGGAGAACGGCCATTCTTTCTCTTGCAGGCCAGAATCGAATACGAAGACGGCAGCAGCGAGCTGATTGTGACGGACCCGTCGTGGCGCACGAGCGCCGGACCGATTCTTTACTCGGATATGATCAAAGGCGAAACGTACGATGCCCGTCTGGAGCTTACCGGGTGGGATCACGCAGGTTATGACGATAGCAGCTGGGAAATTCCCGACATCCGCCCCGGCTATAACGGTCAGTATGCCGCCACGCTTGAGCCTCCGATCCGGGTCACGCAGCAGGTGAGGCCGGTATCCGTGCGAAGAACGGAAGCGGGGACCTACATCTACGATATGGGGCAAAATATGGTCGGCTGGACGGAGCTTAAGGTGCGCGGCCCGGCCGGCACGAAGGTGACCGTCAGCCATGCGGAGATGCTCAATCCCGACGGCAGCCTATATTTGGACAATTTACGAGAGGCATCGCAGCAGGATCATTATATTCTCAAAGGCGATGGGGACGAGCGGTATGAGCCGCATTTCACGTTCCACGGCTTCCGCTACGTGGAGCTGATCGGCTATCCCGGCGAAGCGGGGCCGGAGACGATTACGGGCAAGGTCGTACATTCCGATACGCCGTTCGCGGGCAAGCTGGAGACATCAGACGCCAAAGTTAATCAATTGTACTCCAATATTGTATGGGGCCAGCGCGGCAACTTCCTGTCGGTGCCGACGGACTGCCCGCAGCGGGACGAACGGCTCGGCTGGACCGGCGACGCACAGATTTTCGCCCGCACCGCTGCCTACAACATGGACGTATCGCGCTTCTTTACGAAATACGTGCAGGATATGGTGGACTGCCAGCGGCCGTCCGGCGCGTTCACTGACGTGGCGCCGGATGCCGGCTGGATCCGGCATAAGATGTGGAACACGAACTTGAACTGGTACGCTCCGGACAACGCGGGCTGGGGAGATGCAGGCGTCATCATCCCGTGGACGCTTTACCTGATGTACGGAGATACCCGCGTACTGGAAACCAATTATGAAGCGATGCAGCGCTGGGTCGCTTATCTCGAAGCCAGCACCGACGGTCTGGTGCGTCCGGCTTACGCCAACTACGGCGACTGGCTTTCGATCGGGGCGGATACGCCGAACGATGTGCTGGCAACGGCGTACTTTGGCTACAGCACGAAGTTGCTGGCGCGCATTGCCGGGGTACTTGGCCGAAGCTCCGACGAGGAGCGGTACGAGTCGTTGTTTGCGGGCATCGCCGAAGCGTTCCGGCGCGCCTTCGTCGATGCGGATGGACGGATTCACGGCGATACGCAGACGGTGTACGTGCTGGCGCTTCAATTCGGCCTGCTGACAGAGGAGTTGCGGCTGCAGGCGGTGCGTCATCTGACGGCCGACATTCGCGCCCGCGGAAACCGGCTGTCGACCGGCTTCCTTGGGGTCGGGTATTTGCTTCCGGCGCTGACGGACAACGGCTGCCTGGACGAGGCGTATACGCTGCTGACGCAGGAGGAGTTCCCGTCGTGGCTGTACTCGATCAAGCACGGGGCGACGACGATATGGGAGCGATGGGACGGATGGACCGAGCACAACGGTTTCCAGACGCCGTCGATGAATTCATTTAACCATTACTCGCTCGGTTCGGTCGGTGAATGGATGTTCCGTTATATGGCGGGCATCGAGGCGGACCCGAAGCAGCCCGGGTTCAAGCATACGATCATTAAGCCGAGACCGGGCGGGCCTCTGACATGGGTGAAAGCGTCGTACAAGTCGATGTATGGAACGATCAAGGTCGAATGGCGTACCGGCGGCGCGAATGAGCTGCGGCTGAACGTAAGCATTCCCGCAAACACGACGGCAGACGTATCCGTGCCCGGATACATCGTTCAGTTGCAGGGCAAAGCAGACGGCCAGGCAGGGATTGAGACCGTTCGAATCGGTTCCGGCAGCTACGAATTCGTGTGCAGGCCGGTTGGAGCCACACGGGAGGAGAGCCGCATATGACGAAAATAATTCCGGATACGCTCATGCTGGAGGAACGCGCCGCGCACGCGATCAATGCGATGATCGGGATGGCGGACCGCGAATACAATTACATTCCTTTCTTCGCCGCGAATCTGAATCACAAGCCGGCGTATATGACTCATGGAGACTGGGACTTCGGCTCGTCGCACGGCCGCATGATCGACGGCTTGATCTTGGCCCGGCATATGTCGGGGGAAACGTACGGCCAAGAAGTGGAGGAGCGCTACCGGGCGAACCTGCTGGGCTTCTTTAAGGAAGACGGCATGAGCTACCGGCAAATCAATCCGTCCCATGAATGGGAGCCGAATGCGAACCTGATTGACCAGCGGGCGGTTATTTTGTCGCTAACGACCTGGTTCATGGAAACCGGCGATCCGAAGGTGAAGGAAGCGGCCGACCGTCATGTAGCGGCGCTGAAGCGGATCGCCGTGAAGGAGCGGAACGTCTGGTATTACCCTGCATCCGAGTATAAAGAAGGCGGATGGCCTTCCGCGAACGCGGTGCAGCTCCGCCTGGCGCCGGATCCGGCGGCGTTCTGCGGGCGCCTCGTCATGCCGCTGTTGAAATATCACGAGCTGACGGGCAACCGCGACGCCTTCGAGCTGTGCGAGTTTTTCACTGCGCTTATCGTCGAACGCAGCGGCGTGTTCCAGGCGGACGGCTCCTTCAACGACTCGCTCGCCTACCGCAGCGGACACTTCCATACGAGGCTGGGCACGCTCGATGCGATCGCCCGTTTCGGTGCCTTTACGGGAGACGCGGCCAAGATCGCTTGGGTGAAACGATGCTACGACTGGGCGCTCACCAAATGCACGGCCTTCGGCTGGACGCCGGGCGATCTGCACGAGCAGGCATACGAGCACGAGACGTGCTCGTTGGTCGATTTGATTGCAACCGGCATTACGCTGGCGAAGAGCGGCTACGTCGAGTATTGGGGCGTTGTCGAGCGATTCCTGCGCAATCATTTGGCCGAATCGCAGCTGCTCGACCTGAGTTGGGTTGAGCAAGCGGAGGACAAGGCGAACGACATCCCTTACGATTTGTCGTACTACAAAGTGGCGGAGCGCACCCGCGGCTCGTTCGCCGGCTATTCGGCGCCGAACGATTTCGTCTGCGACGTGAACGAAGGGCGCGGCCATACGAACGATTTGCAGCTGTGCTGCCTGGGTTCGGGCACGCGCGGCTTGTTTATGGGCTGGAGCAACACCATCACGGAGAAGAACGGGACCATCAGCGTTAATTTCCTGCTCAACCGCGGCTCCAAGTGGCTTGACGTCAACAGTTATTTGCCCCATGAAGGCAAGGTTGTGCTGGAGGTTCACCGGCCGATTGAGAGGCTGCAGATCCGGATACCGGAATGGGCGGGCTTTACGAAAATCCGGTTTGTTCGCGAGTCGGGCGGACAGGTGACGGAAGGCAGAGGCAGTGAGCCGTCCCGCTGGGTGAACAAGCATTTTCTGCTGCTTGGGCCCGCAGAGGCCGGGGAGACGATTACGGTCACGTTCCCGCTCAGCTTCCGCAAAACGCTGGAAAACGCCGTCGGCCAAACGTTCGAAACGGAGTGGCGCGGCGACGATGTCGTCGGCATTACGCCGCAGGGCAAACGCAAGCCGCTCTATACCGGCCGGAAAGTATACGACACGGCGCCGATGCGCGAAGGAGATTACCGCAGGCTGGACAAAGAATTCATTTGGTAGGAGGGTGTGCGGGATGAAAACGGTCGCTGCCGTCTATACCGGCCAAGGTTTGGCCGATCCGCTCAAGGCTGTGTTCCGGGAGCTGCTGCCGGACGTCAGGCTTGTCAACATTATCGACGATAGCCTGATCGGCGACGTGGTAAAGGCGGGACACGTTCCGCCAGGCGTCGCCAGACGGCTGATTCAGTATTATCACAACGGAGAAGAGTTAGGAGCGGACGTCATTCTGAACACCTGCTCGTCCGTCGGCGAGGTGGCGGATGCGGCCCGCAGCTTGATCGGCATTCCGATTGTGAAAATCGACGACTCGATGGCGGCAATAGCTGCGGCGCGGTATGACCGGGTCGCGGTGCTCGCGACCTTGCCTTCCACCTTGGAGCCTACGATGCGGCTGATCCGGAAGCATGCCGAGGCTGCGGGCCGTCAGGTAACGCTCGTCGACGGGCTTGCCGCGGGGGCGTTCGACGCGCTCGTCTCGGGGCTTCCGGGCGAGCACGACCGCCTGCTGCTGGAGACGGCGAAGCGCTCGGCCATGGAAGCCGATGTGATTGTGCTGGCGCAGGGCTCGATGGCGCGGATGGAGGGGACGCTCGCTGCCGAAACCGGCAAGCCGGTGCTTTCATCGCCGAGGCTTGGCGTGGAGCAGGTGAAGGCGGTGCTTGAAGCGGCGGAAGCTTCGAAGGCTTCGAGGGCGGGGGAACGCCGATGAGTCAAGATCGCATAACAGCCGTTTATTTGGTGGAGACGCCGAAATCGCTTGAGCAGGCGGCTGCCGTCATCGTCGGCGAACAGTCGACGGGCACGTTTACGGCCGTTCCCGGCGAGACCGATGCGCTGAAGGAAAAGCACGGCGCCAGAGTGGAACGGATCCAGCCTTTGGAGGAGACGGACCGGCCGTCGCTGCCCGGCGCCCGCATCCCGGCCGGGCATGACGGCAAGTACCGTCGCGGGCTTGTGACGGTGTCGTTTCCGCTGCACAATTTCGGGCCGTCCATCCCGAACTTGATGTCAGCCGTCGCCGGTAATGTATATGAACTGCAGGAGTTGTCCGGACTTCGTCTCATGGATTTGGACCTGCCGGACGCTTTTGCGGTCAAGTATGCCGGACCGAAATTCGGCATTGCCGGGACGCGGCGTTTGGCAGCCGTGGAGGGCAGGCCGTTGCTGGGCACCATCGTGAAGCCGAGCGTCGGGCTTACGCCGGAGGAGCTTTCCGCGCTGGTCGGCAGGCTGGCGCTTGCCGGGCTTGATTTTATTAAGGATGACGAGCTGAACGCCGACCCGCCATACGCGCCGTTCGAACGCAAAGTGAAGACCGTGATGGACGCCGTTCACAGGACGGCGGATAAGACGGGACGGAAGCTCATGTATGCATTCAATATAACCGGGGATTACGAGGAGATGCAGCGCCGCCATGAGCTGGTCGTCAAGGCCGGCGGCACGTGCGTGATGGTCAGCATCTTGAGCGTCGGTTTGACCGGGCTTGCGGCGCTGAACCGGTACAGCGAGGTGCCGATTCACGGGCACCGCAACCAGTGGGGGATGCTGACCCGCTGTCCGCAGCTTGGCATCGAATTCACGGCGTTTCAGAAGCTGTGCCGGCTCGCGGGTGCCGACCATCTGCATGTGAACGGCTTGAACAGCAAGTTCTATGAAAGCAACGAATCGGTCACGCGCTCCATCCGGGCATGCTTGACTCCGATGTATGGGGGCTATCTGACGATGCCGGTCGTCTCCTCCGCACAGTGGGCGGGCACGGCGCCGGCTACATATGAGGCGACGCGAACGGTCGACGTCATGCATTTGGCAGGAGGCGGCATACTCGCGCACCCGGATGGACCGGCCGCCGGGTTCGAAAGCATGAAGCTCGGCTGGCAGGCGGCTGTGCAGGGCATTCCGCTGGCAGAGTATGCTTCGCAGAATCCGGCCCTGCTGCGGGCGATCGATAAATTCGGAGGGAGATGACGGGGCATGACCGCCGGTCCGCAGCAAAGCCTCCCAGCCGCAAGAAGGTTGTTATGCTACTACGGAGACGATTTCACCGGTTCCACGGATGTGCTGGAAGCACTGTTCCGCTCCGGGCTTCGTACGATTTTATTTCTGGAGCCGCCAACAGCCGGTCAGCTGGAAGAACAGTTCCGCGATGCGGACTGCTTCGGCGTCGCCGGGGTCGGCCGCTCGCTCACCCCTGCCGAGATGGAGCGTGAGCTGCGTCCGCTGTTTCAGACGCTCAAATCGGCGGGAGCTATGGTCGTACATTACAAGATCTGTTCGACCTTCGATTCTTCGCCGGACGTCGGCAATATCGGCAAGGCAGCCGAGATCGGGCGAGACGTGTTCGGCGATGCGGAAGGCGGCGACGGGACCGGTACAGATGTCAGCACGAGCGCCGGTACCGGTGCGGGCTTCATCCCGCTGCTCGTCGGCGTTCCTTATTTGAAGCGCTACACGGTGTTCGGGCACCATTATGCAGGGGCGGGCGGCACCGTGTACCGGCTGGACCGCCACCCGACGATGTCGCGCCACCCGGTAACGCCGATGGACGAATCCGATTTGCTGCTGCACCTAAGCCGCCAAACCTCGCTGCGAACCTCACTGTTCGATATTACGCTGCTCTCCGGGAAGCCGGCGGAGCTGCGCAGCCGGCTTGACCGTCTCCGCGCGGCGGAGAATCCCGCTCTGATCCTGTTCGACGTATTGGATGAAGAACGGCTGGAGGCGGCCGGCCGGCTTATATGGGAAGAGGCCAAAGCTGCTGATGGTCTGTTCGTCATCGGCTCGTCCGGCGTCGAGTACGCGCTCGCTTCGGCGTGGCGGGCCGACGGCTTAATCGAGAGAGCGCCTCGGGAGGACACAGGGCGTGAGGTATCTGCCGTCGATAGACTGCTGGTCGTATCCGGCAGTTGTTCGCCGGTCACGCAGCGGCAAATTGCGCAAGCTCAGCAGCAGGGCTTCGCCGCGATCCGAATTCCGGCGGAAGCCTGGATATTGCCGGAGCAAGCCGGCAGCGTGAAGGAAGCGCTGCGTCGGGAGGCTCTGTCGTATTTGATGGCGGGCCAAAGTGTCATCCTCTATTCCGCTTTGGGCCCGCAAGACGACAGTATCGCCCGGCTGCGTGAAGCGCTTGCCGCCCAAGGGCTCCGTGCCGAGGATAGCAGCCGTGTTCTGGGCAGCGCGATCGGTGCCTTGGCGAAGGAGCTGATCGCCGCGGCCGGACTGACACGGCTGCTCATCGCCGGCGGGGACACGTCCGGCTATGTTACGCGGGAGCTCGGCATCTACGCGATGGAGTGCCGTGCAGAGCTGGAGCCTGGCGGTCCGCTGTGCCGGGCCTATTCGAGCGATTCCGGCATCGACGGCCTAGAGCTCGTACTCAAGGGCGGCCAAGTCGGCGGCGAGTCGTTCTTCGAGCATGTGCGTCTGGGGAAAGTAGTCGGCGAGGGTACGTAAAAGAGAGGCCTGCGGCTTGAACGGCAGGCCTTATTTGTGCCTGTATAGGAAATTATGTGAGTCGGATTTCTGTGGATAAGTTGGGAGATGATTCGTATTCGCTTCGGTAAGTACCGGTTCCAAGCGACGTCATTGCCGAAGCTTTCCGGCTTGCAACGGTTCATGGCTTGGCGATTCAAGGCGAGGTACGGGTGGCGGGGGATACGTCCCCGAAGCCGGTATTGCTGATCAGCCACGGCTACCGTGGTCATAAGGACTGGGGGTTTTGGCCGTATATTGCCAACCGTTTTGCAGAGCGAGGGTTCTATACGGTAAGCTACAACTTTTCCAGAATCGATGCGAGGAAAAATCAGAAGCTCACTCAACAGGAAAAATGGGAGGCCGAGACGGTTTATCGCGAGCTTTCGGACTTGGATCATCTGCAATCGGCGCTGCGGTCGGAACTGCTGCCGAGCCGTGGGCAGGCTGACGTAAGCAAGGTTGCCATTCTCGGTCATAGCCGTGCGGCCAGCAGCGCCATCATCTATGCAGCGGATCATCCCGGCAGCGTGCAAGCGGTCGTCGCTTGGAACGGCGGAGGAGTGCCTCAGCCGCACGGACCGGCAGCCGCCGAGAACCCCGAGCTCAGCTTGGACGTGGAGCGCCAGGGACAACGCTATGATACTGTCAAGAGGTTAAAAGAGCTTGCTGTTCCGGCCCTCATCGTACAAGGGCTGCATGATTTGGAGCGGACATTGGAGAATAACAGCAAGCTGCGGGAGACGGCGTCTGAACAAACGTTCATTGAAATACCCGGGGCCGACCATGCGTTTGGGCTCGACGACCCTTTCACCGGAACGAACTCGTATTTGGAAGGAAGCACTGGAGGCAACGATACAATTCTTGAATGAAGCGTTATTGAAATCGTAGGAGCAGCGTTCGTGTGAGCAGGTGCCGGGACAGCAAGTCGAGCAAATGCGGCGAAATGAACCTTCAAATCCTTGCGGATCATGGAATGAAGGTTCATTCACGCGACGAATCCGTTGGATGCCGCCGGCAGTATAACCCATAGAGATTCAATCGGAAAATTGAATATGTGAATAGAAGAACTCTATTAGACGCTAAGCCCAGCGGATGATATGTTGAATACAGTCATAAAACAAAGTATTTCTATTGGAATTAATGGAACTGATTTATCAGGTAAAACGGGTTAGCCTATTTCAAAGGAGGAGTTTCACATGACTGTGACGGTAACGGCCAGAGCCGAAGATGTACGAAGCGCCGACTCGCAGCAATTAATCCGCGAGCTGAGCGAACAGCTAGGGGCGTTGTATGAGTCGGACGGCACAGCCGGTTTTCAGCCTTCGGACGTGGAAGTGCCCCGAGCCGCCTTTGTCGTGGCGCGAATCGAGGGCTTCCCGGTGGGCTGCGGCGCCTTGCGGCCGCTGAGCGAGGAATCGGTTGAGGTGAAACGAATGTACACCCGTGAAAGCTTCCGGCGTCAAGGCGTTGGCCGAGCGATACTGGCCGAACTGGAAAGGCTCGCCGGAGAGTTCGGGTACCGCAGCTTAAAGCTGCAGACCGGCCCCAAACAACCGGAAGCGGCTGCGCTCTATGAACGTGTCGGCTATTACCGGATTCCGATATTCAGCGGAACATGGGATCAGGTGCTCGCCTATCAAAAAGATTTGCCGAGCCGTCTCCACTCCAATGAGGAGAAGCTTCTGCATAATCAATAACGATCCGAATGGATCATGGAAAAGGAGCAATACGATGAAACTCTCATATCGCAAATCGATGTTGGCGGCCGCAGCAGGCATCTTGTTGACGTTAACGGCTTGCGGCGGTTCGCCGGCTACCCGCACTGCGGCAACCGATACGGCCAACCCTGCAGCCGAGGCCAGCAAGACGGAGCCTGCCGCTCCGAAGGAAAAAACGATTACGATCGGTATCGTTAACGCGCCTGTCACTGTGAATCAAATCAATGACCAGGGCGATTCGGCATCGGACAACGTCATCTGGCTGCTCAACGACTCGCTGCTGAATTTGAACGAAAAGTTCGAGTTCACGCCGAAGATCGCCCAATCCGTGGAAACGAAAGACAATCAGACGTTTGCAGTGAAGCTGAATCCGGCAGCCAAGTGGAACGACGGCAAGCCGTTTACGTCGGCGGATGTGGCCTTTACGTTGAAGACGGCGCTTCATCCCAAGGTGGATACGAATTTCAAATTGAATTTTATTGAAGGCTTGAATGACGCCGGTAAGCTGGACGAAGGCAAGACGGATATTAGCGGGTTGAAGATTATCGATGCCACCACGTTTGAAGTGAGGACGAAGACGCCGATCGATCCGCTCATTTTCAAAGAGCGGTTCGGTACGAAGGTGTTCTTTCTGCCGGAGCATATTTTGAAGGATGTCCCTCCCGAGCAGCTGGCGACGCACGCGTATTTCCAGAAGCCCGAGGTGACGATCGGACCTTTCAAATTTGCCTCCTTCTCGAAAGGACAGTATGCGGAGGTTGTGAGAAATCCGAACTATTTCCTGGAGCCGGCCAAGCTGGACAAAATTTTCGTCAAAGTACTGCCGGCCACAAACTTGGTCGCCCAGCTGCAGACAGGGGAAATCCATATGAACTCCGTTCCGGTCGGTCTGATCCCGATTACGGAGTATGAGAAAGTAAAAGGTTTGCCGAATGTGGATTTGCGCTCGGGCAACCCATCCGTTCCGCCTGAGCTGTTCTTCAACACATCGAAGATTACGAACCCGAAGGTCCGGCAGGCCGTCGCCTATGCGCTGAACCGCCAGCTTATCGTCGATCAGCTGCTCAAAGGACAAGGCGAAATTATCGACGGCGGCATTCCGAGCTATCACCCTTATTACAACAAGGACATTCCCAAATATGATTATAACCCTGAGAAAGCGAAGCAGCTGCTGAAAGAAGCGGACTGGGACTCGAGCAAGTCGATTCAATTTTTGATTCCGGTCGGCAATAAAATCCGGGAGCAGGCCGCCGACATTTTAGTTCAAAATTTGGAGGCCGTCGGTATTAAAGCTCAAGTGCAGAAATTCGATTTCGCTACGTTGATTCAAAAGGTTCGAGCGGGTGATTACGATCTGACGATCTTTACAAGAGACTTCTATATCGAGCCTAGCTCATACTTTACTTTATTTAAGAGCGACAATAGCGGTAACTTCTTAAAATACAAAAATCCGCAAGCGGACGAGTTGATCGCGAAAGGCGAGACGGAGTCCGATCCGGCCAAACGAAAGATCATCTACAATCAGCTGCAGGAAGTGCTGCACAACGATGTTCCGCATCTGGCGGTGTACTCGGAGAAGCGTCTGCTTGCCGCAACGAAGAACGTGGTCCTTGGCAGGCCGCTGGATATCGGAACGTTTAACAATGTGCACCTTTGGGATTTGAATAACTAAGTGGCAGCCGTTCAGACTGGCAATCGGAGGGGAAGAGTATGAGCAAACGGCAGCTGGCCGAATGGCTGGACAAACATAAGACGATATATGAGGAGCTGGCATTGCAAATTTGGGACCGTCCGGAGCTCGCCTATACAGAGTCGTTCGCTTCCCGGCTGCAAGCGGCCGTATTGAGGAAAGCGGGCTTCACGGTGACGGAGGGCATCGGCGGCATTCCGACAGCGTTCATTGCGGAATACGGCAGCGGCAAGCCGGTTATCGGCATTCTTGGCGAGTATGACGCATTGCCGGGACTCTCGCAAAAAGTAAGTGCCGAGCGCGATGAAGCCGTCCCCGGCGGCCCGGGCCACGGCTGCGGACACAATCTGCTCGGTACGGCGGGGGTAGCCGCCGTTACCGCGCTGAAGCAGCGCATTGACGATGAACGGCTGCCCGGTACGATCCGGTATTACGGCTGTCCGGCGGAAGAGGTGTTATCCGGCAAAACGTTCATGGCTCGTACGGGCGTCTTCGACGATTTGGATGCTGCATTGACCTGGCATCCGGGCAGCTCCGTAACGCCGTGGGATATACCGACTTCGGCGCTCACTTCGATTGAGTTCCATTTCCGCGGAAGGGCCGCACATGCGGGAGGCTCCCCGCATCTGGGACGAAGCGCGCTGGACGCCGTCGAGCTTACCAATGTAGGTGCCAATTATTTGCGGGAGCATGTGCCCGACGGCTCCCGCATCCACTACACGATTACGAACGGGGGAGTCGCTCCCAATATCGTTCCCGACAAGGCCAGCGTCTGGTATTTTCTCCGCGGAGCGAATCGGGAGCATGTCGATGAACTGCTCGCCAGGCTGATCAAGATCGCTCAAGGCGGCGCGCTGATGACGGAGACGGAGGTGTCTTGGGACATTACAGCGGGTGCCTACGATCTGAACGTCAATCGGACGCTGAACCGGCTTCTGGCGGATCAGCATGCGGTGGCGGGGCCGCTTGAGTTTACGGAAGAGGACCTGAAGCTCGCGAAAGCTTTAGCCGATACTTTGGACGAACAAGCACAGCTGGCCGCCGTGAAGCGCAAACAGGAGCTCGGCTTAAGCGGGGATGAGCTATTGCCGACCGGCTTGCATACTTACGAGCCGGCAGGCCGACCCGCCGGCGGAGGCTCGACGGATGTAGGAGACGTGTCCTGGATCACTCCGGTTGGCCAAATCATGACGACATGCGCTCCGTTCGGCGTGCAAGTGCACACTTGGCAAGCTACGGCTTCGTTCGGTTCGCCGATCGGATTGAAGGGCATGCAGCATGCAGCAAAGCTGCTCGCGCTGTCGGTTTACGAACTGCTAACCGACGGAGGAAGCGCGCTTCAGCAAGCAAGATCGGAATTTGAACGCACGACCCGGGGAAAGGCGTATACGGCGGCCATCCCTGCGGAGATACAGGCTCCGGTCGGAGCTATTCCGGTTTAGGGAGGGATCGTCGGTGAGTGCGGAGCCATTATTGGACGTAAGATCGCTGCGAACGTCGTTTCGAACGGATCAAGGAGAGTTCGTCGCGGTAGACGATGTCAGCTTTCGATTGAACGCCGGCGAAACGCTAGCTATCGTCGGTGAATCGGGCTGCGGCAAAAGCGTGACGTCGCTGTCGATCATGGGGCTTCTCGGCGGCGGTGGCGGACATATCGATCAAGGTGAAATCGTATTTGACGGCTTCGATTTAACGAAATTATCCGAACGCGAGCTCCGGCGCATCCGGGGGAACGAAATCGCGATGATCTTTCAGGACCCGATGAGTTCGCTCAATCCGGTGCTCACATCCGGCAACCAGCTGCTGGAATCGATACGAAGGCAGTCCGGGGTTTCACGCAAGGAAGCGAGGGAACGCGCCGTCGAAATGCTCGGCAAGGTCGGATTACCCCGCGCCAAGGAGCTGATGGACGTATATCCGCATACGCTCTCCGGCGGAATGCGGCAGCGCCTCATGATCGCGATGGCGTTGTCGTGCAGGCCTAAGCTGCTCATTGCGGATGAGCCGACGACGGCGCTGGATGTCACGATCCAAGCGCAGATTCTCGAATTGATGAAGGAGCTCCGCAAGGAAACCGGCACATCGATCTTGCTGATTACTCATGATTTCGGGGTGGTGGCGGAGATGGCGGATCAAGTTGCCGTCATGTATGCGGGGCAGATCGTGGAAGCGGGCGACGTATTTACGTTGTTCCGCGAGCCTTTGCATCCGTACACGAGAGGGCTGCTTGGCTCAATCCCACATTTGGAGCTGGGAGAAGAGCGGCTGACCGCTATTCCGGGTTCCGTCCCTTCGGTTCAAAGCATGCCGGCGGGCTGCAGATTCCATACCCGATGCGAATGGGCGACCGAACGGTGCATGCTTGAACGGCCCGAATTGGAGCCCGCCGGCACGGGACATCTGGTGCGATGCTGGGAACGCAGCCGTTTTGCAGCCGGGCAAGTCCTTATCCCCGAGCCGGAGGAGGTCGGCGTATGAGAAACAGTCCGAATCTCTCCGCACGGCTGCAGGAGCTTGCTCCGCTGCTGCAAATCGAGCGGTTGAAAGTTTACTTCTCGATCCGGAAAGGGATTTTCTCGCGGATTGCGGGTCATGTGAGGGCGGTTGACGATATTAGCCTGGACATCTTCGAAGGAGAGACGCTCGGGCTCGTTGGGGAGTCGGGCTGCGGAAAATCGACGATCGGAAGAGCGATCGTTCGTCTGGAGGAGCCGCAGGAGGGACGGATCGTATTCCGGAACGCGGATATTACGCATCGGTCGCTGCGGCAGCTGAAGCCGCTCCGGACAAAGCTGCAAATGATTTTTCAGGACCCGTATTCGTCTCTGAATCCGCGCAAACGGATCTATGACATCCTGGCGGAGCCGCTTGCCGCGCATCGCATCGCCGCCAAGGCCGACTTGCAGCGGAGGGTGAACCGCCTGCTCGACATGGTCGGGCTTCCGTCTGCCTATCAGAACCGTTATCCTCACGAGCTATCGGGCGGACAGCGGCAAAGAATCGGCATTGCCAGAGCGATTTCGCTGGAACCGAGCTTGATCGTATGCGACGAACCGGTTTCGGCTCTCGACGTCTCCATTCAGGCGCAAATTTTGAATCTGCTGTCCGATCTGCAGAAGGAACTGAAGCTGACTTACGTCTTTATTGCGCACGGAATCGGCGCCGTCAACTATATCAGCACGCGCATTGCGGTGATGTATTTGGGGAAAATCGTGGAGGTTGGAAGCCGGGATGAGTTATTCCGGAACCCCAAGCACCCGTATACGAAAATATTGCTGGATGCCTACCCGGCTCCGGACCCGACGAAACGCAGCAAGCAGCGCATCATCGTGGAAGGCGACGTGCCGAATTCGGCCAATCCGCCGCAAGGCTGCCGGTTTCATACCCGCTGTCCTTACGTTCAGGAGCGATGCCGCCGGGAGGAGCCTCAGCTGGGGAACAGCGGACACGCTGCAGCCTGTCATTTTCCGCTGGGCTGAACGAGGGTCTGTGAAAGGAGGGATGCTTCATTTTTCACTATATCGTCAGACGTGTTCTCATTTCGATTCCTGTGCTGCTCGGCATTACCATCCTTAACTTCGCGATTATCAAGTTTGCCCCTGGCAATCCTGTCGATATGTTTATCGATCCGAACACGCCAAAGGAGATGCTCGACTTAAGAAAAGAGCTTCTGGGGCTTAACGATCCGCTGCCTATTCAATATGTAAAATGGCTGTCCCTGCTGTTTCAAGGCGAAATGGGCTATTCGTTCAGCTCCTATACTCCGGTCGCGAAGCTGATCGGCGAGCGGCTTGGCCCCACGCTGCTCTTGGCTGGATCGGCTCTATTGGTGGGTATGCTGATTGCGATACCGGCAGGGGTAATCAGTGCGCTCAAGCAAAATACGAAATTCGATTATTTGGTGACGGCATTCTCGTTCATTGGAATTTCGATACCGCAGTTTTTTCTGGGGCTCGGGCTCATTTATGTGTTTGCCGTACATCTTAAGCTGCTGCCGACGGGAGGCATGTTCACGTTAGGCGGAGCCGGCGGGGCGTGGGACAGCATCAGCCATATGATACTGCCTGTATTCGTGCTGGGGATTGTCATTGCCGGGAAGAAGGTACGCTACGTTCGTGCGGCTATGCTGGACGTGCTGAACCAGGATTATTTGCGTACGGCTCATGCGAAAGGGCTGCATCCGTTTCTCGTGACGAACAAGCACGCCCTGCGCAATGCGATGCTTCCGATCATTACGGTCGTCGGATTTGAAATTCCGCTGCTTCTGGGCGGCAGCATCTTGATTGAACAAATTTTCCAATGGCCCGGGATCGGCCAGCTGACGTATATGTCGATTCTGTCGAGAGATTATCCGACCTTAATGGGCTTGAATCTGATCGCCGCCCTGATCGTGCTCGGAACGAATTTGTTAACGGATATCGCCTATTCCGCTGCCGATCCGCGCATTACATATCATTAAGCGAGGTGACTGACTTGGCGCTGCCGGAATATTCCTTGTACGAAGGCGAACAACTGCGGCCGGCTTCGCGGATCGGCGCAGCGGAGTATGCCTCTTCCTCGATAGCGCTTCAAGTATGGGGACGGTTTGTCAAGCATAAGCTGGCTGTGGCAGGCTTGGCGGGCATCGTCCTGCTCGTGCTGACGGCCGTGTTTGCTCCGCTTTTTGCTCCGAACGATCCGAAGCAGGTTACCGGAGCCTTCTCCGCCGCACCTTCCGCCGCTCATTGGCTGGGAACCGATCAGGTCGGACGCGACGTATGGAGCCGCTTAATTTACGCCTCCCGGGTATCGCTGATTGTCGGTTTTTCAACAGTAGCCCTCTATGTGACGGCCGGTACGCTGATCGGCATATTGTCGGCTTACCTGGGCGGATGGTTCGACATGCTGACGATGAGAATTACGGATATGTTTATGGCATTTCCATTCCTCATGGTCACGCTGGTGATCGTCAGCGTCATAGGCTCATCGATGTCTACGATCGTATTCGTCCTCGCGTTGTTTTCATGGCCGGCGGTTGCCCGACTTGTCCGAAGCACGGTGCTGGCCATTCGGCAGAGCGATTACGTGAAGGCGGGAATCGCACTGGGCTTCAGTACGCCTAGAATATTGTTTCAGCACATTTTGCCGAACGCGGTCGGACCGATTATCGTCAATGCGACATTCGGCATCGCTTCGGCGATATTGAGCGAAGCCGGATTAAGCTTTCTGGGGATGGGGGTGCAGCCGCCTGCAGCCAGTTGGGGGAATATGCTCTCCGACGCCCAATCTTTGACCGTCCTGACCGATCAGCCGTGGCTGTGGCTCCCTCCGGGGTTAATGATATTGCTGACCGTATTGTCCATCAACTTCGTCGGGGACGGATTGCGCGACGCATTGGATTCGCGGCAATAGGAGCGGAAAGCGACGAACGATAGCCAGACGATGACCGCCGTCCGTCATAGAACGGTGGTCTTTCGTTTCAGCGAATTCGGAGCACGGACGATGCGGATGAAGCCGATGAATCGTTCAAGCGGGTCACGACCTTTACTCAGCATTTCATTCATTATGTATGGGCCTAACGTATTGCGTCAACTGCGGACCAGCGGCTCGATGAGGTATACCGATCTGCCTTCGGCAGTAAGTGCCGGTTCACTGCGAACGAGCCATCCGGAAGACAGTACTGCGGTCAACCGTCCATATTCCTCCTCGGTCAGCGCTGCGACGATCGATTCGTTGCCCGGCTCTGCTTGCAGCACGGCTTCTTGTCCCAAGGCAAGCTGAATCCATGAGGCAATGCCGCGAAGCGTATTGTATTTAATCCGGTAGCCCCTATGTAAAGCCTGCTCGAATGCAGCCGGGTCTTCGGCATGCAATTCGGTTAGCCGGGTATAATCGAACTTGAACTTGCTTTCGTCTGCCGGAAGCGTGCCTGTGCGTACCCGGTGCAGAAGCTCCTCGCCAGACGGCACTATGGATTTCGCCGACTCCAGGATCAGCGCGTCCCATTGTGATAATTTGATCGGGTTTGCTGCAGAATCCGTCTTGGACATGGAAGAACACTCCGTTTCAGCGTATGGTATAGTCTGTTATGGAAGAAAACAAAACCGCCCCGACCGCAGCTGCGGTGCGGGGCGGTTTAATTAGGAGGTTATTTCGCGGCGTTATATTTGGCAAGGAATTCCTTGGCCTTCGCCGGGTCGGCTTTCAGCTCCAGACCGGTCTTGACCAGAGGGCTGAGGGTTGAAACGGCTTTGAATTTATTGTTTTTGTAATAGGCCAGGAATTCATCCTGATTGATCGAATACAGAACGGCTTTTCTCAAATCCGCACTCTTGGCCACGTCGCGGTTCTTGGTGTTAAAGAGCAGATAGGACACTGCGTTGCTGGGAATGGTCTGCAGCGACAGCTTGCTCTCCGCCTTCACGACATCGAATTTCGTCTCGCTTACTCCATAGAACAGATGAATTTCTCCGCTGCGCAGCGCCGATAGCGAGCTCTCCGCATCCTTGATGAAGCGGATTTTAATCGAGTTGACTTTAGGCTCATATTTTGTGCCCGGCATGTAGCCCGGATTTTTATAGAAAACGGCTTCGTAATCATTCTTGTAAGCCAAGATGTAAGGACCGCTGGTCGCTAAAGCATTGCTGTATTTGGCTCCCTCCGTCACGGTCGACTGGTCTCCGTAAGAGATGTCCTTGTTGACGTCATATTTCGCCACATCGTACGTATTGATGCTTTCGACTTTCTTCTTCGAGACGATACCGGCCGATTGATGAGCCAAGTAATTCAACACCTGCGGGAACGGTTCCGTTGTGGTGAGCTTCACAACCTGATATTTGCCTTCTTTATTATTGGCTTGCGCTTTGTCGGTCACCAGCGATGATATTTTGTTGGCAAGACCTTTCTCCAAGCCGGACTTTACCGAGTCGGAGCTGCCGGACAGCTTGACCGATTCCAGCACGGCCGGGTCGGTTACAAGCTCTACGTTCTTGATGTGCTCGTGCAGCGTGAACGTGCGGTGATTCGGTACGGAATTTTTGTTCTTCGCACGGTTCAGAGAGAAGATGACGTCCTCCGCACCGACGCGTTCGCCGGAGTCGACCGCGAGCTTGTCCTTGATTTGCGCGAAGTGAATGTCATCCCTAAGCACGAAATAGTATTCGCTATTGCCATTCGCAATTACGAAGTTGTGAGACAACGACCCTTCGGGAGTCAGCTTATCGTCATCCGTCAAATTCAGCAGCCTAACGTACATGTTCGTGTTGATAATATTAATCGAGCCGTCATTGCCTTTGATCGGGTCGAGGGACGTCAGCGAGGGCTGCGTCGATTGCAAAATAATCGGCTCTTTCGTACGCTTTGCAGGGTCATTGAAGTCTAATTCCTCCCATGGCAGGGAACGGGACTTCGAGAGGCGCACCGATTCCTTCTTTAATACGTCCTGATTAAAGGCTTGAGCCTTCAACGAGCTGTAGAGCGGCGCGATATAAGCTTTGTCGAAGACAAGCTGTTGTTCGAAGGATTTATACGTTTCGGTGAATTGCTCCTGCGTCTGGGTCGATGCTTGATCGATCAGCTTGTCGATCTCGGCGTCGGCGAGGATGCTGTAATCGCCGCCGGTTTTAAAGAGCGAGCGTACGGCGTAGTCCGGGTTGCCGGTAACGGTCGTCCAGCTGGACAGTGCGATGTCGAAGTTGCCGGCATCCTGCTGCGCCTTAAACGTGCCGTAGTCCGGCTGAATATTTACTTTGACGTTGAAGCCGTTCTTGGTCAGCTGATCCCGAACGATGTTGAGATCGGTCTCGTTGGAGCTCATTCCCAACAGTTCGATATTGACGGGAGCGGTATTGGCGGCCGGGGCCGGCGTGCCGGTATTGCTTGGGTTGGCAGTCGCTTCGTTCTTGGTGGTCAGCTTGCAGCCGCTCAGCAGCAAGCCGAAGCTGAGAATGATAGGGATGATAATTTTGGCCTTGCTTGGGGTAGACATGATACATTTCCCTCCTGATCATTATATAGACTCTCGGCGTTCGCCGAGTCAGGTGGGACAAGGGTTTTCCCTGACCACCCCAGA
>NZ_JBHLWN010000011.1:0-2295 GCF_042432825.1 Paenibacillus chartarius
TTCCTCTTTTTTCATGCCGAAGAGACGGATACAACTGACTTAAATCACCGGACTTCTAAACTTTTTCTTGAAAAGAGCGATTGAATATCACTATTATTCACATAAGTAATCTCGTCCTTTTCATTTGTAGTAAGAAATACAACTACATTTTCTGCAGAGGGCTTTGTAACATTATTTGACCTATCAGTTGCTTGTGAAATATTAGTCATCGCGCCCATAGCCCCCCAAGTTTTACTATCCGCACTTCTAACTTCACGTTTGTTCTGATTTCTAGAATAAAAACTTCTGTCTTTCGTAGCTGCTTTCGTCTTCTCCTTTGCCGTTTCATCAAGCACTTTGGTAAAAGCGTGCAACTCAGCCCGAGGCTGTTTCTCTAGTTTCTCTTGTTCTTTGATTTGGGAGTCTCGATACTCCATGATTTTTGCAACTTCATCAAAATGCAAGCCATCGAACTCTTTGGATCTTCCTGTAAGCAAACATGAAAGCAAATCGTTCTTATGCTTCAAAAAAATGCTGCTGCAATTTCTTGGATCATATGAGATCTCTATTTTTGTTCTACCATCAATTCCGTTCCCGTTTCCCTCAAACCAACCTTCTCTTATCCCAACATCACAAGTGTAAGTGAGTCCTCGAAACTCAATCCCAAAGCGAGTTACCTTGGCCTCTTGGCGCGGCAATAAATTATACCGCAGTTCTTTTCTTGATTTTTCATGAAGCAATCTTACTCCCTTATCCCAATTCCATACTTTTAAAGGGGTAAGTTCAACTTGATCAGTAAACATTTCTTTTGTTGGAATGTAATCTTTGCTCAAGGCACTTTTGTTGTATGTCAAGAAATATACAATCAAAAAACGATTAAACTCTTCAATAGTCCAGGCTGAATCACGAGCAGGATTATAATCCCCTCTAACCAGTTGCTTAGCCTCTGTTGAACCGGAAAGTAATTGCCTTATCGTTTCATTAGTTATATGAAAGTTTGATTCAACAAATGGTTTTAGATCTCCACGATAGGAAGGGGCGTTTAACACATCCACATTAAGGTTGACAAATCTCTCTGAAAGTTGTGATTTCAGCTCTCCACGGTCACCAACTAAGTTTTGGGGTAAATACTGACAGGGCCAGTCTTCCTCGTGAATTGGAATACCGTATCGCGCACAATTTTCAACCTTGTTTGTAGCAGCATGTTCAACAGCTACCATAGCTTCGAACCATGACTCGGGAGCTAAACTCACATGATAACCGACAACTAATCTGCTAAACACATCAATGACTACATATACTGTTGGCTTGCCCAGTATCGTCTTGCGGTCAAATGAAACTAGAATTATATCTGCTCTGGTTGCATCTACTTCAAATACTGCCCCAACACATATAGCTTTTTCCGAGGCATTTCCCATCATTGCTCGTACATCCATATTTGCACGCCGTTTGCCACGTTTATTCGAATACCGTGAAAAAGGCGAGGAGTTGGTTTTATACCAGTAACGAAATTGTCGCAGACTTGGACTTTTATCCGGATCAACAATCGGAACCTTAACACCATATTTCCGATAAAAACCGCGTTTATAAAAAGTTTCACACATCCTCTCATGTGTTGTAGTAATATTCATTCCCTTCCGGATGTGAAAGACTTTGATTGCTGATTTAAAGATTTCTATGTCCGCTTCCGTTACCATAGTTCTGTTTGTTGATAAGGGACCTGGCTTCTGCTTATAAACTCTCTGTTTCCCGGGCACACCACAGTCAAAATAATTATCGAGCAAACCGTTCTTGGACTTGCCATAAAACCAATACTTTTTTAAATAATCCCTGATTACCTTCTTTGATTTTCCTGAAGACAGATGTACCTCATGGATTAACTTTCCTCTACTTTCTGATACATATATTTCTGGCTCTCTTAATACGATATCCTTGATAAGATTCCAACGACGTTCCCGGTTGTCTTTGTATTTTTCTAAATATTTTTCATCAGGAGACAAGAGCCGCATGTCGGTCTCTAGTTCAGTTAATCTACTCTTTTTTTCTTGAATCTCCCTCATAATTTCTTCGTACCTTATAAAGTAAGGGTATAACATGTTGCGGTGATCATCGATATTAATCACTACAACATGTTTTCGTTCATCATCAATCCACAAGATACGTAACATCTCTACAACCTCAAGATCTTCATTCAAACGCTCAATGATAGAATTTACTACAATCAGCATGTTCAAAGACACCTCCTTTTAAGCTAATAAGCCTCTCGGAATAAAAATTCCCGCATCGGCTCTGGCCTTTCGGCCAGGGTCTTGTTTT
>NZ_JBHLWN010000012.1:0-99611 GCF_042432825.1 Paenibacillus chartarius
AAACAAGACCCTGGCCGAAAGGCCAGAGCCGATGCGGGAATTTTTATTCCGAGAGGCTTAAGAATTATTTAGGAGGGACAGTTATGTCTTATGACTCATCTGTTAATTTGATGTGGGAGAAATTCATAGAAGCCAGCAGAAAGGAAGGAGTCCAGCCCGAGTCTTATAAATTTGTCTTTCGTTTTGGAGACAATAAAAAGAGTTCGGATGGATTGCTGTCATTAGTTCTTGGGCGGCGTAAGCGAGCTACTGCTTATTCACCTTGGTTTTTCGAGCATGACGGACTGCCTTTACCGCAGGTTGGAGATTACAGCATCGTGACAGATTGGGAAGGCATAGCCCGATGTATCATCCAAACTGTTCATACATGTACCGTGCCATTTATCGAGGTAGATGAAGAGTTTGCGATAATGGAAGGAGAGGGAGATCTAAGTCTGTCTTACTGGAGAATGGCACATGAATCATATCTGTCCAAGGAGTGCAAGCGTACAGGGAATGTCTTCTCCTACCAAATGCCTGTATTCTGTGAAGTGTTTACCGTAGTTTTTGAACCAATTACGGGATAACGCAGTCGTTAAGCCGGGAACGTTTGCTCGCAAAGCTCAGTTGGCCAGTTCGACCGACTGAGCTTTTTTTGCCAGCTGAATTTCACTAATACAATATGAATATCCGATTGGTCGTTCAAATCTTCGTCGACTACAAATTCATATCTAACAACACTCCTGTTTGTTCGGCTATGACACAAGGTGGTAAAGGCATTCCATTCCTGAACCACCATCCCACAGCCCGCACGACCGCTGCCCCAAATAATTGAAGAATCACATCTTCACTTAATCCTTGATTTTTTCCTTCGGTTACATCACTTCAACTTTATACTCTTGGACGATTAAATCGAGGAATCGACCACGAAAATAAGCTGCACTTTTCATGTTTAACATTGTTGAAAAATAATACATGATTGTTTGCAAAATATTCAAACCAATATGTTCAGTAATCCACATATCGCAAGAAAATGACGTTTGAAAATATGTCAAAGGTAATGGATACTGTTGCCTAGCATAACCGATGGTGTCCGAAATTTTATTTCCAAATCAACGCTTATTCATAATTTGTCTATTATTCAACGAACTGAATAGATTTGACCATTGCAATTATCCTGCTTTTGCTTAAAAATATAGGCAGGTGTTGATTAAACAAATCAGGTTTATTATTTCGCCCGACCGCTGCAAAACGGTTGCCTCAAGGTTTTGGGGCAACTTCAATTTGGTTATTCAAATGGTCTCGTGAGGCTATATTGAATCCGGAGTTGAAAAGCGGTCGAAAATTAATGGTAATGTTACGGTGACGATTGTTCCTTCAGGATGATATAGAGAATATTTTTGCAAGCTGCGAGATCAAGCCTATGGTAAATCAGATATTGGCGCATGTGAGCAATACTCCCTTGAAGCTAATTGAATTCTGTCAAAGGAATGACATCCTGGTAGAGGCATATTCGCCAATTGCACACGGTGCAGTCCTTGATCATGCGGAGATTAAGGCAATAGCAGATAAGTATGGAGTAACTGTTGCTCAGCTTTGCCTGCGTTATGATATCCAGCTTGGTCTTGTAGTCATTCCTAAGACGGCAAATCCGGATCACATGAGAAACAATGCGGAGCTTGATTTTGTTATCAGCGATGAAGATATGGAGATTCTTAAGAATGTAGAGCACATCCGGAATTACGGTGAGCATAGTTTCTTCCCGGTATTCGGCGGGAAATTAAAGTAAACAGGAGGAGCTAAAATGGCCAAGCATGAAGAAGTAAAACATGGCGTTATTTTCCCGGCGGGCGAAAAAAATGAAGCATTTGCACAATATTTCGTGGGGCAAAGTTATCTTCAATCCTTAGTAGCTGATCCTAAAGTGAATGTTGGTGTCGGGAATGTCACTTTTGAACCAGGATGCAGAAATAACTGGCATATTCATCGTGATGGGTATCAAATTTTATTAGTAACCGGCGGCGAAGGATGGTACCAGGAAGAAGGAAAGCCTGCTCAATTCTTAAAAGCCGGTGATGTTATCGTTACCTACGATGGCGTCAAACATTGGCATGGCGCTACAAAAGACAGCTGGTTTGAACATATCGCAATCACTGCAGGTAAACCGGAAAGGTTAGAACCGGTATCGGATGAGGAATATAACAAATTAACGTAATAGTTGAGTTTACGAAAAAGCCCTTATTTCTTGTCTGGATGGATAGTAATGAACAAGCACTTGTCCCTGTCGAAGGAAACAAGTGCTTGTCAGCATACACATATGATTATCCGGCGTAGTCCTGCAATCGTTCCTTCCGGACGTTGTCCAGCATCTCGATTCGCCTCTCATAAGACATGGATTCCAGCACCACCTGGGGGACTTCGCGCGTCGGCGAGCCCAGCAAATAATCGAGCAGCAGCTGTCTGAGATACGAATATTGCCTGCCGTTTAGCCCCTGAAAGAGCGGCTCCCGCTCAGCGAACCAATCGATCACTTCCATCAAGTCGTCTTCGCCGAACCATGTTCCGCACTCCGTTTCGTACACAATCCCCTTAGCCGATGTTTGCGAGCCATATACATCGACAATATGGAGGTGGCGGACCACTTTCAGATCGACGAATTCGCCTTCCACCTTCACGATCGGCTTCATCTCATCCTCGTTCGGAGACAAGTAAATAATTTCGCCGATACGCCCGTCCGACAGCTTGACTTGATTGCCGATGATCGAGGCTGCCAATCTGCGCATGAACATGTGTACGATGTTCGGCTGCAGCTCGCCGAAGGAGCCGGATTTCATCCGATCGATCACTTGCTGGAACGGCAGCGGTTCATGGTACGGTCTGCGGGATGACATGGCGTGGAAAATATCGACGATCGCCACGATTTTGGCGAAGAAATCGATCTTGTCTCCGCGTATGCCGAACGGATAGCCTTTGCCGTCTTCCCTCTCATGGTGCTGGAGCGCGACAAGGGCGGTGCGGTGGCTCGTTCCCTCGGTATTTTTGAGAATATCGTAGCCGAAGATCGTATGCTTCTGAATCAGCTTATACTCTTCTTCGGTCAGCTTGCCGGGCTTCTGCAAAATTTCGTCCGGTATGTTGACCTTTCCGACGTCATGAAGCGTTGCGGCCAGCGCCAAATGCTGGATGTCCGCTTCCGGCAGCTGCAGCCACATGCCGATCATGTTCGCCAGCACGCCGACGGCGATATTATGCTCGTACGTGTAAGTATCTTTGCCGCGGATATCGCGAAACAGCTGGAACAGGTCCGGATTCAGGGAAACCTCATGAATGCCGGGAACGATGCGCTTCTGAAACTCCGACAGCGGGACCTTATTCGTACGCTTGGCATAATCGAAGAGTTCCTCGGAGGACATGATCGTTTCGCGAAACAATTGATCGTAGGGGGAGTCGCCGACCGTTGACAACAAGGAGGGTTCGGCGTAGCTCAGCTCCGCCGGATCGATGCGATGTTTTTCGAGCAGCTGCAGGCTTCTCTCGGTCAATACCGTACCGCCTTGCAGAACGAGCAGGCCGAAGCTGTTAAGCACGTCGTGTTTTACTGTTTTTCCGAGCCATAACGACATGAAGAGCACTCCTTGCTGCAATTGCCGATTGTCATTTTCATAGTTATTTTCATTATAGGGGATGCCCCTTGCCATGTCTAGGTCAACGGTCAAAATTTGACAAAAAGAGCTATGGCGGCGTTCCTTATGCCCTAGCTGTGGCGGCGCAGCCCTTTCGGGTAATGGTTTTTGAGCTGTCCGCCGGACACTTTGCCCCAGCCGAGCGGGTAGCCGTCGACGGTGACGACGGTCCAGCCCGCGGCAAGCTCCGGCTGCGCGAGCGCCTCGCCGCGCAGGTACGCCGCCGCCTCGGGGGACTCCGCAGGCAGGCGGCATTCCCGGGCCGCGGCGCCGCGCGGGAGGGCAAGCGCGAGCGCGTGGGCCGGCTCGAACCGGCCGGCGCGGAGCGCGCCGAGGTGCAGGCCGGGGCGCAGCACCTTGAGGCCGGCGAGGTGTTCGCTGCGCAGCGCCCCGCCGGGGGCGTGCGGCAGCCAGTACAGCTGCTCGCCGAAGAGCAGCGGCTCCCCGGCGCCCGTGGCGAAGCCGGGCAGCGCCTCGCTGCGGAACGCGTCCCAGCGTTCCGCGGCCTCGCGCAGGCGCGGCGCCCCTGCGGGGCCCGTGCCGCCGCGCCGCGCGCGTTTGCCGGAGGCGGGGGCGATGCGGGCTTCGCCCGGCCCCGCCTCCGGCCCGGCGCTGCTGCCGCGCAGCCGCAGCAGCGCGGCGAAGTGGCCCTCACCGCGAACGCGGTGCGGCCACAGCCGCTCCGTGCGCTCAAGCTCGAGCGCCGGCTCCAGGGCGAGCAGCCGGGCGACGAGCCGCTCGTTCTCTTCTTCGTTGAACGTACACGTCGAATAGACGAGCCGCCCGCCCGGCTTCAGCATCCGGATCGCAGCCATAGCGATATCCTCCTGGCGCGCGGCGCACATATCCACGTGGGCCGGCGACCATTCGAGGGTTGCATCCGGATCCTTGCGGAACATGCCTTCACCCGAGCAGGGCGCATCCAGCATAATCGCGTCGAACGCCTGCGGAAACCGCTCCGCCAGCTCGTCCGGCGAGGCGCTGACGACGATTGCGTTCGCGGCGCCGATCCGCTCCACGTTCTCCGATAAAATTTTGGCGCGAGCCGGGTGAATTTCATTCGATACGAGCAGGCCTTCGCCCTGAAGCTTGCCGAGCAGCTGCGTCGTCTTGCCGCCCGGGGCCGCAGCGAGGTCGAGCACGAATTCGCCGGGAACCGGCGCGAGCAGCTCGGCCGGCGCCATCGCCGACGGCTCTTGCATGTAGTAAAGGCCCGCCTGGTGGTACGGGTGCTTGCCCGGCCGCGCTTCTTCGTCGATATAGTAGCCGGTCGGGCACCACGGGACGGGGGTTAATCCGAACATCTCGCGAATCGTACTCGCGGTCGGATTCTCAATCCCCAGCTTTAACGGGTTCAAGCGCAGGCCGTGAGTGCGGGGCTCCCCGTAGGAGCGCAGGAATTCGTCCGCCTCACCTCCCAGCTGTCGTTTGATCCTTTCCATATAGGCTTCAGGTAGCTGCACGCTCACAGTTTCTGGTCTCCTTCGGTTCAATCGCTCATAGGTTAGAATATCCATCTGTCGCAATTTGACGCTACATGCTATAATAGTAGAGCTTTTTTGCTAGCCGCATCGGACCGGGGCTGACGCGAGTGTCACGATAGCCGGCTGAATCCGCCCCGGTAAACGCGCACGTCCATACGGACGGCGTATGCCGTTGATCTGGAAATGAGGGAGCATCATGGAATACGAAATTCCGCGTAAAATCCAAACGCTCGGTGAAGACATCCACGAGCATCAACTCAAATATCATAACAAAACCGTGCTCGTCTCGAAAGAGTTCACGTTCGACAGCGCCCACCATCTGCATTGCTATGAAGGAAAGTGCAAGAGCTTGCACGGTCACACGTACAAGCTGCAGGTCGTCATGAGCGGCAAGGTCGATGCGCGCGGGCTGACGATCGATTTCGGCGACATTAAGCGGATCGCCAAGGAGCGCGTCATCGATGTGCTGGACCACCGCTACTTGAACGAAGTGCTGCCGCCCATGAATACGACGGCGGAAAACATGGTCGTCTGGATGTACGAGCAGCTTCAGGCGGGACTTGTGGAGGAAGGGCTGTACCCGGCGGTCCGGCTTGAAGAAGTGAAGCTCTGGGAGACGCCGACCAGCTATGCCGCCGTGACGCGCTCTTTGATGGAGGAGGCGTAACATGACTGCAGAGATGGGCGTGCGCGATGCCGCCGCTATCAAGCTGCCTATGGTGGAGATCTTCGAGACCGTCGAGGGAGAAGGAACGGGCGCCGGGTTTCCGACCGTATTCGTCCGGTTGTTCGGCTGCAACCTGCGCTGCACTTGGTGTGACACAACGTATTCGTACCCGCCGGCCGAGGCCGAATTCGTGATGACGATCAGGGACATCGTCGAACGCGTGCAGTCGTACCAGTCACGCCGTATTTGTTTGACGGGCGGCGAGCCACTGCTGTACGGAGACAAGTCGCTGGCTTTGGCCGCAGCGCTGGCGGCGCTGCCGCATATCGAGGACGTGCATATCGAGACGAACGGGGCGATCGACCTCGCTCCGTTCATCTCCGGCATCGATTCCCCCAAAGTCCGGTACATTATGGATTACAAGCTGCCCGATTCGGGCGAGTCGGATAAAATGGTGCCGACGAACTTCGCTCTGCTTCGTCCGCAGGACGAGCTGAAGTTTGTGATCGGCAGCGCGGCGGACTTCGAGGAGGCATGCCGCATTTTGACACGGTATCCGACCGCAGCGCTGCCGCTGTTCAGTCCGGTGTGGGAGACGATGCCGCCCCGCCGGCTCGTGGAGCTCATGCTGGAGCGGGGCTTGACGAACGTCAAGCTGAATATGCAGCTGCACAAAGTCATTTGGGATCCCGCCATGCGGGGCGTATAAACTATTCGTTAAGTTAGGAGTATGATCCGATGAGCAAGAAAGCCGTCATTATTTTGAGCGGAGGACTCGACAGCACGACGTGCATGGGCATCGCCGCAGCGGAAGGGTACGAGCTGTACCCGATTACATTCGATTATGGCCAGCGCCACAAAATCGAGCTGAACAACGCGAGGAAGGTCGCTGCCTATTACGGCGTTCTTGACCGCCATCGGGTGATCCGCATGGATTTCCTGCGCGACTTCGGCGGCAGCGCGTTGACGGACGATACGATTGATGTTCCGGATATGTCAGGTGCAGGCGAAGAGGGGACGTCGGAGTCCGACATTCCTGTTACCTACGTGCCCGGCCGCAATTTGCTGTTCCTGTCGATCGCGACCTCGTATGCGGAAGTGACCGGCGCCGACGCGATTTACATTGGGGTCAATGCGCTCGACTACTCCGGCTATCCGGACTGCCGTCCGGAATTCATCGCCAAGGTGGAGGAAGTCATCGCGCTTGCCACGAAGGTAGGCGTCGAAGGCAAAGGCATTCGCATCGAAACGCCGCTGATTCATTGGTCGAAAGCGGAAATTATCCGCGAAGGCATGAAGCTCGGTGTGCCGTACGAGCTCACCACTTCCTGCTACAACGGCCGCGAGGAAGCGTGCGGGGTTTGCGACAGCTGCCGGCTGCGCCTGAAAGGGTTCGAGGAAGCCGGTTCGAGCGATCCGATTCGTTACGAGCGTTCATAAGATAGCGTGAGAACAAGGCGTATACCGGGCCTCCGAAGTAGGGGGACGGTGTGCGCTTTATTTTTGCGGAATGAAGTTGTGGCTTAAAGCAGGGGGGCGCGGGGGGCAGGTGGCGTTCTCTCCAATAGGAGTTTGCTAACCCTATGACTTTATTCAACTATTATAAAGCGATCGATATTATTAATCAAAATAGGAAAATGACTTACTTTGTTGGACCACAGTCGGATGATTTGATAAATTTAGCCGAAAAGCGTTTAAATCATTCCTCAGTTCCAGATGCAATTTGGTACACATTTACAGAGAGAAGCAGTGAATTATAAAAGTTGATTCAACGAAAGAAAGCGGACTTTTTGTTCGCATGTCGATTCAAAAGTGGGATATCATCTCTAAAAGGGCGCGAAGCGGAATCTTACATGAAGACGATTATTATGTAAATTGACTACCAGAGAGTGCAAACCGCTTGGCGGCCTCACAAACGCCTCGTCACCCCAAGTCTTCTCCCCAAACTTCCCCCCGCCAAATCGGCTATCATCCAATCTTTCCCTTGACCCGGCTCGCTCCCGTTCCTTATCATGGGTACAACATGAACAAGGAGGCTGTTCTCACCGATGTCGACGATACGTCGCTTTATCGCTTATTATCGGCCGCACCGGCGGCTGTTTTATTTGGATTTCGGCTGCGCCGTCCTCGCTGCTCTGCTGGAGCTGGCGTTTCCGCTCGCGGTACAGCGGATGGTCGATACGGAGCTGCCCGGCGGGAACTGGACGGCGATCATGTGGGCAAGCGCAGGGCTGCTCGCGCTGTATCTGATTTCCATGGGGATGCAGTTCATCGTTAACTACTTCGGTCATATGCTTGGGATCAATATCGAAACGGATATGAGGCAGAAGCTTTACGAGCACGTGCAGAGACTGTCGTTCCGCTTCTTCGACAATACGAAGACGGGCAGTTTGATGTCAAGGCTGACGAACGATCTGTTTGAGATCGGCGAGCTGGCGCATCACGGACCGGAGGACATATTCATCGCGATGATGACTTTCGTCGGCGCGTTCGGCATTATGATGATGGTCAACGGCAAGCTGGCGCTCATTACGTTCACGGTCGTGCCGCTGCTCGTATGGCTGATCGTATTTTTCAACAAGAAGCTGCACGTCGCGGCCGACGACATGTTTTCCCGCATTGCCGACATCAATGCACGGGTGGAGGACAGCATTTCCGGTATCCGCGTCGTGAAGTCGTTCGGCAACGAGCAGCATGAAATCGACGAGTTCCAAGCCAACAACAAACGGTTCCGGAAAGCCAAGCTGCGTTCATACTTGTCGATCTCCTTCTCTTCGTCGGGCATGTACATGCTGACGCGACTCATTCCGCTCATCGTGCTCGTATGCGGCGCCTGGTTTGCTTACCGGGGAGAGCTGACTTATGGACAACTGGTCGGATTTTTGCTGTATGTGAACATTTTTCTGAAGCCGATTGAGCGGATTAACGCGTTTATGGAGAGCTATCCGAAGGGGATGGCGGGGTTCAAGCGGTTTTGCGAGCTGATGGATACGGCGCCGGACATTCGCGATGCGCCGGGTGCAATCGAGGTTAGGCAGCTGCGCGGCGACATTGTGCTTAGCCAAGTAACGTTCGGGTATGAAGGCCATTCGAAGGTGCTGAAGCAGGTAAACCTCGAGGTAAAGGCCGGCGAAACGATCGCGCTCGTCGGTCCGTCGGGTGCAGGCAAGTCGACGATTTGCTCGCTCATCCCGCGTTTCTATGAAGTGGATGAAGGCGCGATTACGATCGATGGCATCGACATCCGCAAAATGACGCAGTCTTCGCTGCGCAGCCAAATCGGCATCGTGCAGCAGGACGTATTCCTGTTCAACGGCACGATCCGCGACAATATCGGCTACGGCCGGCTCGGCGCTTCCGAGCGGGACATCCGCGAGGCGGCCCGCCGGGCTCATTTGGAAGCGTTCCTCGATTCGCTGCCGGATGGACTTGACACGGTCATCGGGGAGCGGGGGCTGAAGCTGTCGGGAGGTCAGCGGCAGAGGCTGGCGATCGCCCGGATGTTCCTGAAAAATCCGCCGATCCTGATCCTCGACGAAGCGACGTCGGCGCTGGATACGGAGACGGAGCAAATCATTCAGCAATCGCTGGAGGAGCTGTCGCGCAACCGCACGACGCTTGTCATCGCCCACCGGCTGGCCACGATCCGCCACGCCGACCGCATCGTCGTGGTGACGGAGGACGGCATCGCCGAGCAAGGGCGGCATGAGGAGCTGCTCCGGCAAGGCGGCGTTTATGCGAGGCTGCATGAAGCCCAGTTCGGAACAATAACCGCATAAAACAACAAATCTCCTGTTCGTAAGCCAGACGAAAATTATTCATTCCGCTATGGTCATAAATGGTCATAAAGCCCCGGAACAGATCCGACGATCCGACCGGGGCTTTTATGCGTCCGTGCCTTACGGTTCTGCCGGCGTACTTCGTCTTGACGCGGCATATTCCGCTGCATCACCTTCCGCCTGCTTGCCGCGCCAGAACAGGACGGTCAGCATGCGCTCGATCCATTCCTTATCGGTGTCCGTCAGCAGGGCTCCGTCAAACATAAGGTCGTTCTCGCGAAGGAAACGGCGCAAATTGACCGGAGCTTTCGCAGCCGGCGGCTTGTCCTGCTCCTTCGACTCCAAATAGCCGGCAATTTCCATTAGCGAAGAATACGAGACGTTGAGTCCCTCCGATAGCTTCATGAGCACATCGGGAGAAGGTACGCCGCGGTTTCCGTTCTCCAATTGGGAAATATACGCGGCGGAGACGCCGGAACGGTCGGCGAGCTCACGGATCGTAAAGCCTTTCAGCTTGCGTAAGTCTCGCAAATGATCGTAAAAATACATCGACACAACACCCGCAGTAAATAATAGTTGGCATTAGTAAACATTAGTGAATAAATCTATCATACCGCGCAGCCAAGGCGATGGCAACTTGGTTGAAATAACAGTCACTTAAGTAAACAAATATGGTTGCATAAGTAAAGATTAATGGTATAATGGAAATCATGGGAACAGGATGAGAACGAGAGGAGGCAAGCCAATCTATGAAAATTACCGCAAAATCGGAAGTGTTCGCACGCGCCAGAATCGTGCAAGGGTTGTCTCAGCGGGATTTGGCGAGAAGAGCTGGACTAAGTCATTCGTACATCAGCCTGTTGGAGCGCTCCGTCAAACCGGTTGGACCGGCTACGGCCAAACGGCTGAGCGATTTGCTTCAGCGTCAAGTGGAGGAATTGTTCGAGATCCATTAGTCAGGGCAATGAACGTCGGCACAATCAACCCAATATTTTCAACGCTCCCCGAGTTTATAGAATGATTCATATCAGCCAGAACGTATAGATCTGATGAGACCCTTCCCCCTCTTTACCACGATGAACAGTAAGAATGGAGCTATTGATCAAAGGTTTCATGTAAAAGTGCAGCCATTTTGATCATGAATCGGTTATTTGAGGCGAATGGATGTAAAAGTGCAGTCATCTTTGCTGCGAAGGGGCGGGTATGGACGTTTTAAATCAAATGGCTGCATATTTGCAGGAATCGAGCCTAGACATCTGGCTATTCGATAGATTCCTGTATTTACGCAGGCTTTTCTTGTGGGAAAATGCTTGTCCCATGTTTCGCCATGTTCGAGTATGGCTTGTCGCAGCATTCGTGTTCGAAGTGGAATGGTTTGTTGGAGGAGAAAACATACACCCGACCGCAGCAGCCGTGAAAGCTATCGATGCCGGCATTGCCGTCATTATAGCAACGGCGAAGAATAGCGGCATCAAGTAACTCCATATAGATCAAACTGCGGCGAGCATATCGCCGCTTTCTTATTGTGACCGATGCCTCACCCTTGACAATCTACACCACATAAAGTTTACTTGGTAAATGAAAGGGGCGTAAGCGGGTCTATGCACAATCAATCGGAGCTCGGCAAACAATTGGCGCTAGTCTTCGGACAGCTGCGCCGGTCCATTCTGAAAGGTAAAGCGGTACAGGATTTAAAGGCAAACGAATTTCAATTCCTGGCGGCGCTGGATGTATTGGCTGCGAATGAACATAACGGTCAAGGCGTGAAAATATCCGCGGTCAGCTCGGCCTTCCGCATCACGCAAGCGGCGGCTACCCATAAGCTGAAGGCGCTCGAGGAGAAGGGCTACGTCATCCGTACGGAAAGCACCGAAGATAAACGCGTGTCGCTTGTACGTCCGACCCCGAAAGGGGAGCGGCTGGTCGCAGCGGAAGAGGAGCGATATCTCGAGCAGTTTGCGGGGCTAGCGGCCCGGCTCGGGGAACGGGACGGAGCGGAGCTGCTGCGGCTGCTGGAGCGGACGATGGCATATTTTCAAGAACGGGAGGCGAACGAATGACGGCAACGCGCAGCTGGAGCATTCTCGATTTCGTACCTCTCTTGGAACAAGCCGATGCAGCCGAGGCGCTGCAGGAGTCCGTACGGCTTGCCAGGGCCGCTGAAGCGTGGGGGTTCCGGCGGTACTGGGTGACGGAGCATCACGATATGCCGGGTGTCGCATCCACGAATACGGAAGTGATGCTGGCGTATCTTGGGGCCCATACGTCGACCATACGGATCGGCTCAGGGGCTCTGCTGCTCCCGTATTATAAGCCCGTCAAAGCGGTGGAGGCGTTCCACCTGCTGGCAGCCATGTTTCCGGGACGGGTCGACTTCGGCATCGGCAGAGCGCCGGGCGGAAATGCGCATGTCTCCATGGCGCTGAGCGACTCGTATCTGAAGCAGGTTCGGAACATGCCGCAGCTGCTCGACGATGTCGTAAGCTTGCTGGCGAACCGGTATCGCGTGGAGGGAGAACCGGTTGCGGCAAGACCGCTGCCGCCTGTGCCTCCCGAGCTGTGGCTGCTGGGCACGAATGCCAGGAGCGCTCAATATGCAGCCGAGCGCGGAGCCGGATACGTGTTCGGCCAATTTATGAGTGCGGAGGACGGCGAGACGGTGCTGAATTCGTATCGGTCGAAATTCGTGCCGTCCGAGCTCGGACAGAAGCCCCGGACGATCGTTGCGGTCGGCGTCGTGTGCGCGAAGAGCGAAGAAGAGGCGAGAGAAGTGTCGCTGCAAGGGGCGAAGGCGGCCTTCGGGGAGCGGGCTGCAGCTGCGGCTGACGATCCTGCGACCAGCGCCCGCAAGCTGGTGTACGGTAAGCCGGATCGTGTCATCCGCAAGCTGGATGAGCTGCAGCGGCAATACGAAGCGGATGAGCTGCTGCTGGTGACGATGACAGGCACGTATGCGCAGCGTCTGGAATCGTTCCGGTTGCTCGCCGAGGCGAACGGCGTGATATAATAGGAGCATGCTTATAGACAGATAGGATAGGAGTGGAGCCGTTGATCAAGCTGGTCGCTTTCGATGTGGACGGAACGCTGAGAGAGAGAGACTATATGCCGGAATCGACCCGTGAGGCGGTTGCCGAGCTGAAGAGCCGCGGAATAATCGTCGCGCTGTGCACCGGGCGCAGCGAATTTGAGGTAGGGGCGCTGCAGAAGGAGCTCGATATCGAATGGGCGATTACGTGCAACGGGGCTCATATCGGGCATAAAGGAACAACGGTATTCGGAACGCCGTTCGAGCCGGAGCTCGTTCGTCATTGGCTGGATACGGCGGATGAGAACGGACATGGCCTGCTGCTCTACGGAGCGGAGCTGATGCTGACGAATCGGCCGAATGACCCTCTGTTTCGTCAAGCCCAGGAGGAGATCGGCTTTCTGGAGCCGGTTGTTCTGCGCCGGGAGGATGATGTTCCTCCAATCTATCAGTGTATTGCATACGTCCGCGAGCACGAAGAGCAGCCGTATATCGGCAGCGATCCGGGCAAGTTTTATTTGCACAGATGGCGCCCTTGGGCGGTCGACATCAACCCGAAGGGCACGCATAAGGCTGCAGGTCTGCTGCGGCTGCTCGATCATCTCGGCGTCAGGCGCGAAGAAGCCGCCGCGTTCGGCGACGGCTTCAATGATGTCGAGCTGCTGGAATTCGTCGGCACCGGCATTGCCATGGGCAATGCGCCGGACGCTGTGAAGGCAAGAGCGCGCCATGTGACGACTTCAATGCACGATGACGGCATCCGCAACGGTGTCGACCGCTACGTGTTGAGCTGATCAGCCGTAACTGACGACTTTATTTTTCCCGCTCGTCTTCGCTTTGTACATCGCTTCATCCGCCTGGCGGATCAGCTCGTTCGGAGAAATGCCGCTCTTGTATTTGCTGTAGCCGATCGACGCGGTCACAATCGTTTCGGCTTCAATGCGGGAGCGGATTTTCTCGGCGAACTGGTCCATGTCAATCGTAGGATCCGTAATCAGCAGCACCATCTCCTCGCCCCCGTACCGTCCTGCAACTCCGCATTCCTCACTCTCCTGCTTCAATATCTCCGCGACCTGCTTCAGTACCTCGTCTCCCATATGGTGACCCTTCGTATCGTTCAGCTTTTTGAAATTATCGATATCACTAAACAAAACCGATACCGGATAACCGTGCTGGACGTATTGCGATACGCGTTTATCGAAAAATTTTCGGTTGTAGAGCCGGGTCAGCCCGTCCGTTATGGACGTATTATAGATCGCTTGCATGATTTCAACGACGCGTTCGAACAAAAATATAAACAGAATAAAATAAAATACGACCGGCAGCACAGCCTTCAGCAAGGACAGAAAAGGCTGCGCGTCGCCGAACACGTAGCGGTTCAGCACGTGGGCAACATGTTCGGTGAAGTAAATCGTCATCGCCGCTTGATACTTGCCCGTTTGCGCGATAAAAGGGCTGATCAGATTGAAGCTGAGGAAAATAAGCACAAACAAATAGAGATCCATCCCGAGTCCCTGCAGCATTCGAACCTGCGCGTCCGTACCCTGAAACAGGCTCGGCATGTAGATATGCAGCAGCGATACGGCTCCCGCGCCGAGCAGGAACATCGTCATCATGATCCGGTGCTTGGCCCTCGTTGGATTGTACAGCTGAAATATGCTCATATTGACGAGCAAGAACGATACGGTCCGCAGCAGCAGCGTCCAGTAGGCGATCGTCTCGGAGGGCTGAGCGGACGAGTGCAGGTAAAGCTGAAGGGCGTACTGCGCCATAATGATGCCGATCGACCAGGCGAGCGAGCGGTAAGCTTTCTTGCGGCGATCCACCCAAAGACGAACGGCGATCACGAGCATTAACGATAAGATGACGAGTACGACGAGATCGGAGATCAGCGGGGCTGCACGGCCCGACTGCAGGTCGATAGAAATCATGGAGTTCCTCCGAATATATGATGAATGCACCTATTATAGCAAAAATAGTCCCAAGCAGGTACAATAGAGAGAGGCATGTGGCAGACAAGGAGGGGACAGCATGAACATTTTGCAGGCATTGTTTTTCCCGCCGGAGCAGCCGGGCGGGGTTTCGTCCATGGTTCCCTACGTACAGGAACGGTTTCAGCGAATGGGCTGGGAGATGGAGATGTTTTCGCTGCCGAAGCGGATTCGCAATAAGGGCTCGGAAGAAGTCGGTTTTGAGACGTTCGACTGGAAGGTGTATGCCGGCCATCCTGTCGTCGATAAATACATACAAACGTATAAGGATTACGTCTGGTGGACGAAGCTGCGCATCCGCAAATCGTACGACCTCATCCATGCGCATCATCCGATTGCCGCGCTCGTCATGAAGAAGCTGTTTCCGGATACGCCGGTATTGATGACCGTGCATTCCAGTTACGAACGCGAGCTGATCCTCAACGGAAAAATCGCTTCAGGCGGTCCGGAGCATTCATTCTTGACATCGATTTACCGCGAGCTGGAAAGTACGGTCGATCAATTGCTGACGGTATCCCATTCGTTCAAGCAATATATTTCGGACTATGTGCAGGACGCCGAACGGATCGGCGTCATTCCGAACGGCTTCGACGAGAAGCGGTTCCGGCCGATGCCGCACGAGAATGCGGTGCCGCAATTCATCACCGTCTGCCGGCTCGTACCGGCGAAGGGGCTCGATACGCTGCTGCGCGCCTGCGCCGAGCTGAAGCAGCGCGGGCATTCGTTCGTGCTGCATTTGATCGGGGACGGCGACAGCCGGCCGGAGCTGGAGAAGCTGGCGGTCGAGCTGAACATCTATGAAGAGACGATTTTTTACGGGTATATGCTTCATCCGGAGGAGTTCATGCCGTTCTTCGACGTCTTCGTTCTGCCGTCGCGGGCGGAGTCGTTCGGGTCGGTGTTCGCCGAAGCGGCGTTGTGCTGGCTCGCTCTCGTCGGTACGGATGTCGGCGGGATCAGCGAGCAGATCGAGCACGGGGTGAACGGGCTGCTGGTGCCGGTGGACGATGCACACGCCTTGTGTCTGGCGTTGGAGAAGCTGGTGCTCGATCCGTCATACCGTTACAATTTGGCGCGTGCGGCCGGGGAGAAGGCGAAACGCATGTATTCGCTCAACCGGGTCATTCACCAGATGAAGTCGGTTTACGACACGTATCGCAAATAGAGTCCGGAACCGGAACGGTTCCTCGTTGGTCCGGAGGCGGACGAATGGGGAACCGTTATTTTTGCCGTGATAGCGAACTTATGTTTGCATGCGGCTGCGGGGAAGAGCTATAATGATGGAAAATAAAGCTGATGACGCAGAAGCGCGGTGGTGGAATACGAATGAAAGTCAGGTTTATACATGCGGCGGATTTGCATGTCGACAGTCCGTTCCGGGGCATGACCGAGCTGCCGGCGGCGATCAGGGAGCGCGTACGCGAGTCGACGTTCCGCGCGCTCGATGCGCTGGTTGAGCTGGCGCTGCGGGAACGGGTCGATTTCGTTGTCATCGGCGGCGATGTGTACGATGCGGCGGATCGTTCGCTGCGCGCGCAGCTGCGGCTGCAGAAGGCGTTCGGCAGGCTGGCGGCCGGCGGCGTGCCGGTGTTTGCCGCACACGGCAACCATGACCCTCTGGACGGGCGGGGAGCGCGGCTCGACTGGCCGGAAGGGGTGCGGTTCTTCGCCGCGGATCGGGTGGAGACATTCCGGGTCGAAGTGCCCGGGCGGGGCGTCGTGGCTGAAATTCACGGACAGTCGTTCGCAGCGGCGGCGGTTCGCGACAATTTGGCGCTCGGCTTTCGCGGACTGGAGCGCACGGAAGGCGTGTTTCAGGTGGCGGTGCTGCATGCGAATGTGGACGGCGACGAGGGGCACGACAATTATGCCCCATGCTCGCTTCGCGATTTGGTCGAGAGCGGCATCGACTACTGGGCGCTTGGGCATATCCACTCGAGACGAGTGCTGCACGAGCGGCCGTGGGTCGTTTACCCCGGCAATACGCAGGGCCGAAGCGTGCGGGAAACCGGTGCCAAGGGCTGCTATCTCGTAGAGGCGGCGGACGGCAGCGTGGACGTTCGATTGACGTTCCATGAGCTTGATGACGTGCGCTGGGCGGTGGAGCGGGTGCCGATCGGCGGTCTCTCCGGGGAACAAGAGCTGCTGGGCGAATTGGCGCAAACGATCGAAAGCGTGCGGCTGGCGGCGGGAGGAAGGCCGGCGATGGTGCGGCTTATCTTGGAAGGACGGGGGACGCTCCATGACGTTCTGCGGAGGAGCCGCACGCTGGAGGAGCTGGCCGGCATGCTGCGGGAAGAGGCGCAGGCAGAGCTTGCCGCCGGCCGGGACGATTGGGTTTGGGTCGAATCGGTGGAAGCTCGCACGTCCGGGGCGGTCGATGTGGAGTCGCTGCTTGCGCAGCCGAGCTTTCTCGGCGAGCTGCTGCGGCAAGGGAAGGAGCTGCGCGAGCGGCCGGCGGAGCTGGAGGCGTTTGCCGCCGAGGCTGCGGCGGAGCTGCAGAGCGTTATCGGCCGGCGGCTGAACGAGACGTGGCTGCAGCAGAGGCAGGAGGAGCTGCTGCGCCGGGCCGAACAGCGGATTATCGACGCCCTCGGCGGTACCGGAGGTGGAGACCTATGAGAATCGTACGGCTGCAGATCGACGGTTTCGGTGCTCTGCGTGACGTTCGCCTGGACATGAGCGGTCCGCTGACGGTCGTCTACGGCCGCAACGAGGCGGGAAAGAGCACGGTCATGAATTTTGTCCGCTATGTGCTGTTCGGCTTTCCGCCCCGGGGCGGCGGCATGCGCTATGAGCCCGCCGCCGGCGGCGCTTATGGCGGTGCGCTGACCCTTGCGGACGGCAGCGGGCGGCTGGTCCGGGTCGAGCGTTATGAACGGGCCGGCCGGGGGATGTCGGGAACCGGCGTACGCGTGTCGCTGCAGGACGGGACGGAAGGCGGGGAAGCGCTGCTGAAGACTATGCTCGGCGGCATCAGCGCCGAGCTGTACCGCAGCCTGTTCGCGTTCGGGCTCGGCGAGCTGCAGGAGCTGCGTACGCTGCAGACGGACGAGGTTGCGAGCTTCTTGTACGGCGCGGGGTTCGGCGCCGACGGCGCGGCGATCCGCGAAGCCGAGAAGCGGCTGCTGCAGCGGATGGACGAGCTGTTCCGGCCGCGCGGCCGCAATCAGCCGATCGCCGTGACGGTGAAGGCGATCGATGAGATCGATGCGGCGCTGCGCCGCAGCCGCGAGGAGCTGCCGCGCTATGAGGCGCTGCGGCGCGAATCGGCTGCGCTGGACGAGGCGCTGGCGCAGCTGGCCTCGCGCAGCGCGGAGGCGCGCGGGCGGGCGGAGCGGCTCGCGCTGTTCGTGAAAGCGCGGCCGACGTGGCTCGCGCTGCGGGCGATCGAGCGGGAATGGGCGGCGCTGCCGGCATTCCCGGCGTTTCCCGAGGCGGCGGTCTCCCGGTGGGAGACGCTTGCCGCCGAGCGGGAGGCGCTCCTCGCGCAGCGGGAGCGCTTGGAGCTGCGCCGCAGCCGCGTGCGCGAGCGGCTGGAGGCGCTGGCGCCGGCAGCCGCGGACGATGCGGCGAGGGCGCAGCTGCTGGCGCTGCTGGAGCGGGCACCGCGGCGCGAGCAGGCGGAGCGCGAAGCGCAGCAGCTGCAGGGCGAGCGGCGCCAGCTCGGGCAGCGGCTGGATGCGCTGCTTCGCTCGCTGGGCGCGGACTGGCAGCCGGAGCGGCTGCGGAACACTCCGGTTACGGTAGACGGGCGCGAGACGGTTCGGCAGTTTCGCGAACGATTGGCGGCCGGATCGCAAGAGCGCGCCCGGCTTCAGGCGGAGCTGGAGCAGGCGGCGCAGCGGGAGGCGGAAGCCTCCGATGAGCTGCGGCAGGCCGCACTGGAGCTGGAGTCATGGCGCCGCACAACCGAGTCCTCGTATCCTTGGGGCTTCGAACAGGATACCGCTTACGCCGGCATGACGGAGAAAGAAACGCCCGAGCAGCTGGCCAGAGCGATCCGGCGCGACTACGAGGAGTGGCGCAGACTGGATGCGGAGGCGGCGCATCTGCGCGATCGCGCTGCGGATGAGCGCCGGCACCGTGAACAGCTTCTGCAGCGGACGAAAGCGGATGACGCCGCGCCGATGAAGAGGTACGCGCTGCCGGTGACAGTGCTGCTGCTCGGATTGGTTGCCGCGGCTTGGCTGGTCAGCCTCGACCGGCTCGCTGCCGCCGCTGCGATCTTCGTTGTGTTCGCCGCGGTGTCCGGGTTTCTGCTTCGTCCCGCAAGGCCGCAGCAGCGGAGGCGCATGCAGGCGGCGGACGAGCCCTTCGACGAGCGGCTGGCGGCGCTGACGGACGAGGCCCGCCGTCTGCAGCGCCGGTTGCTTGTGCTGGTGCAGCGATTCACCGTTCCTGCGGAAACGGCCGCTTCGCTGGAAGCGCTTGAGGACGAGCGGCCGCCGTATCGCGGGGCTCACGCCTCCCGGGGCTCCGCGAACGCCTGGGAGCAGGCTCTCGTCTGGCTGGAGCAGTCGCTCGCCGAATGGGAGCAGCTTGCCGCCCAGTGGGCACGCGACCGTGACGCCTGGCTTCGCAGGCGCGACCGCTGTGCCGCGCTTCAGACCGGAGCGGAACGCGCCGCGGAGCTGCGCAAGCAGGCTGAGCGCCGTTTGGCGGCGCTGACCGAGCGTGCTGCGCCGGAACAAGCCGCTTGGCGGGAGTGGCTTGCGGCGATGCAGCTGCCTGCGGAGCTGTCCCCGGAAGCGGTGATGGAGCTGCTGCAGCTGGTAGAGCATGGACAGGAGCTGCTTGCCCGTCTCGACGAGCTGGATGCTCGCGGCCAAGCGCTTGCCGCCGAGCTTGACAGCTTTGACGCAGCTGTTCGATCCCGGCTTGTATTGGAGACCGGCGAATCGCCGAACGCTGCGATCCGGCGCTGGAAGCGCGAAGACGAGGCGCTTCAGCTCCAGGAAGCCGAGCGGGAGCGCTTAAAGGCGGAGGAGGAAGGCTTGACGGCGGAGCTTGCCGAGCTTGCACCGCCCTGGTCCCGGCTGGAGCGCAGGGAGGCGGAGCTGCTGGCGGCAGCGGAGGCTGCAGACGAGCAGCAATTGCGTCTGCACGCGCGGCTTCACGAACGGAAGCTGCAGCTGGAGCAGGAACGCGTCACCGCTATAGCCGCCTTGGAAGCATGGATAGGCGGCGATCCGCTGCAGCGTTTGAACGAGGTGCTTGAAGGTCGGGAAGAATCGGTGCTGGAGCGGGAACTGCAGCTGCTGCGCGATGAGCTGTCCGGCCTGGAGCAGGAGGATATGACGCTCCGGGACAAGCGCGGCCGCATCGCCGGCGAGCTGGAGCAGCTGGAGAGCAGCATCGAGCATGCCGACCGTATGCAGCGCCGTCAGGAGCTCTGCGCACAGCTTGAGCGGCAGGCGGCCGAGTGGACGGAGCTGGCGATGGCGGCCGCTTTATTCCGCCGTACGCGGCTTCTGTACGAACGGGACAAGCAGCCGTTCGTTCTGCAGCGGGCTTCCGAATTGTTCGATGCGATGACAGAAGGGCGCTATACGCGGATTGTTGCACCGATCGGGGAGCAGCGGCTTCTCGCGCTGCGGCCGGACGGCGAGACGGTAGACCCGGGGCGGCTCAGCCGCGGAACGGCGGAGCAGCTGTATTTGGCCATGCGCCTTGCCATCGCCGTAGAATACGCGAAGGAGGCGGCTCCGCCGCTGCTGCTTGACGATATTTTGGTGAATTTCGACAGGAGCCGGATGATTCGAACGCTGGAGCTTCTTGAGGATACGGCCAAGTCCCACCATGTGCTTTTGTTTACGTGCCACGCGCATATTGTGGAGGAGGCACGCGCGGCATTGCCGAACCTGCAGGTCATCGACCTGAAATAAAGGAGGATTTCTCGTGATTCCGCAACGGATCAGCTTGCTTACTCTTGGTGCCCAAAGCGTTCCGGCGCTGCGCGCCTTCTACAGCAAATTCGGATGGAGCGAATCGGATTTCAGTTCCGACAATTATGCCGTGTTTCGGACAGCGGGCGTGATGCTTACGATATTTCCCATAGAAGAGCTTTATAAGGATATGGGGATGGACGCATCAGCGGCAGCCGAGGAAGCTTTTGCGCCGCAGCCGCCTGCGCCAGCGGCATTCCGCGGCGTAACGCTGGCCATCAATGTGGACCGGCCGGAGCAGGTCGACAGTGTAATGGCGCACGCTCGCGACATCGGAGCTCGAGTTCTCCGAGAACCTAGCGACGCCTTCTGGGGCGGCAGAACCGGTACTTCGCCGACCCGGAATTCAACGTATGGGAAGTTGACTGGAACCCGACCTCGGTATTCGATGAGCGCGGGGCGATGATTTCATTTTAGGTAGAACGTTTGCTGTGTGGAAGACGAGGCCGCCTTCGGGCGGCCTATTTGGCGTTCCGTTATAGGAAAGAAGCAGGGGAAGGCGGTGTATATAGCGGTGAATAACCGAAAGCGGCAAAAGACGGGAATCGGCTGCGCGTTCGTTTCCGGAGCATCTTCTGTGACATGGAGCCTGCCGTAACGAATAATGCTTTCCTTCCATGCCGCGATCGTCTACTATAGAGAAATATAAGCGGACACGGAAGGATCGGACGAAGTCCATGGATGACAAGCAGAAGCCGGGAAATCGGCCGCCGGGCGGCGATTCGCCCCGGGAAATTACATATCGGGTCGGCTGGAGCCGGGGAACCATTAAGCCGGTCTCCGGCAGCTCCGGCAGCAAACCATCGAACGCCGGAGAGAGTGAAACGAGTGAGCGAACAGATGCCGGCGAAGTGTCTGCTTCGACTGCTCCTCGTACACCTCCAGCGGGCCAAAGAGCCGATCCGGTCGTGCATACGGCGGCAATCCGACAGAAGCCGTTCACCTACCGCGGCATCGAGCGGGATCGGGACAGCATCGCGGAAAGAATCATATGGCGTCCGATGACGAAAGAACGGACCGGGACGCACCGTCTCATCACGGTGCTCCTCTGGGCCGCTCCGATCATTTCTTTTGCGCTGACCTATGCACTGGTCTTGGCGCTTACGCGTATTCCATAACCGAAGGTGGAGCTATTCGATGAATGAAATGGTGTTGGCCGTATTCGGCAGTGTACTCGGTGTGGCGGTAACCGCAGCGCTCATCTATACCGCATGGGCGGTCCGGCAGCTGGCCAATCAGCGCGGCGGCACGCCCGAAGCACAAACGGAAGCGGCGGCAAAGCTGTTCATGCACTGGAGCGCATTCGATGCGGCGGTGCTGGCGCTGTTCGGCTGCGGGACGCTGCTGCTGCTGGCCGATCTGCTCGGTGTGCTTCGCGACCGCGCCAGCTACCCGCTTTATCATTACGGGTACCTTCTATGCGGTGTTGTGTTTTCATTCCTCGGCATGGTGCTAATGGTGATTCGGCTGGCCATTGTGCTGCGCACGAGCCGGCTCATATCCGGGCAGCCGCCGTCAGCGCGGGGCGGAGCGCGCAGTGGGACGCCAGACGAGCATGACGAGCCAGCTGATACTGACCAGACCGAATAGCGGATAAAGTGTCGTGAGCAGCGGCTTGAAGCCGAATTGTCCGCAGAAATACGACAGCGTCAGTATAGCGACGATGATGACTTGCCGCGGCACGCGCATGTAGTTCTGAAGCTGAAGCGTGATGCCGTACACATTGGCGATGTAGGTCGTAAAGATTTCGCCGTAGATGACGAAAATATATAGAAACTGCAGTGTTGTCCCGAACGGCCTGATCAAATGCGCCATTGGAATATCGAATTGGGCGATGCCCGGCATTTGGGCGGCGAGCGCGATGTGTACGGCAAGCAGCAGCAGCCCGATCATGACGCCCCCGAGCAAACCGCCGGCGAGCAGCACGTTCCTATTGCGGATCGTTGCGCCGACGGGAACGAGCACGGCTTGTGCGGTTGCCAGATTGAAGGACACATAAAGGAACGGCGCAAGCCATATTCTGGTCATAGAGTGGTCCGTGGACAAGTGCAGCCAGCTGTCGCCGCCGGGGCTGTTCAGCGTGTAAACGAGGAGCAGAACCGTAAACATGACCATGATCGGCACAACGATCGAATTGACATTCATGATCGCGTTCATGCCCTTCACAATGACGAAATACGAAGCGAACAAGGTGACGAGCAAGCCGGTTTGAGGAGATAGATGCAGCTGCTCGGCGAACACAGATCCGCTGGCGGCCAGCATGACGGACGTAATGCCGAACAGAACGATCAAGGAGAATATGGAGATCCAGTTACCGACACGCTGTCCGAACAGATGCCGGTTCAAATCTTCGTAAGACACGGCCTTGACGTCGTAAGCGAGCAGCATCATCTTGATCCCGAGCCAAACAAACAATATACTGGATAAGGCTATCGTGAACTCGGCCATCCAGCCGTACCTGGTGTAGAATTGCAAAATTTCTTGTCCTGAAGCGAAGCCCGCACCGACAATTGTCCCGACATATGTGAAGGCAACTTTGATTATCGAACCTATTGACGATACCGAAGATTTCACCGCACGGTCTCCACCTTTCGCTCTGCGAGCTGCGTTTAGTACAAGGTATGACCGAGTGGACAAGCGCATGCCTAATGGAGATCAAATCCCGTGTACAGGAGTGTGGCAAGGTGCAGCAAACGATGTTGGATTTCTTGACGAACTACGGCTACATCGCCCTATACTTGCTCCTGGCCGCCGGTATTGTCGGCATTCCTGTACCGGATGAGACGCTGATGACCGTAGCCGGTTCCATGACGGCTACCGGAGGACCGCTGTCGTTCACATTGGCGATAACGGTCGCCTACGCCGGCTCGATGACGGGCATGCTGGTCAGCTATGTGCTAGGGCTCAAGGTCGGCAAGCCGTTTTTATTCAAATTCGGCAAATGGATCAAGCTAACCCCGCATCGGATCGAACGGGCGGAGACGTGGTTTCATAAATATGGGCTATGGGCCGTATTTTTCGGCTATTTTGTGCCGGGAATTCGCCACTTCACTTGCTATTTGGCGGGGGTCAGCGGGGTCAAATGGTGGAAATACGTGATGTATGCAGGGGCAGGCGGCTTCATTTGGTGCGCAACCTTTTTTACGCTGGGGCATATTATCGGCGAGAATGCAGACGAGATGCTGCATGTCATTCATCGTTTTTTTGGCATTTGCATTTCGGTGATTGCGGTCATTGTGATCGTCTCTCTTTTCTTCTATATCCGTTACCGGCGGAACAAAGTCCCCCATTCGTGACGTAAAAAAGCCGCTGAGGTGCACATTCACCTTCAGCGGCTATATTTATTTCGAGGCGAACAATTTGATTGACCGGATAAGCCCGCTCTTCGCGTCCAGGTCCAGCTTCAGCACCGTTCCCTGCGTACGGTAAGTCAGCACGACGGTGGAGCTCGTATCCGGCTTGCCTAACGCTTTCACGGCATCGTCAACGCTTTGTCCGATGCGCAGGCCGTGCAGTCCGGGGTCGATATCCGGCGAGTGCACGTCGACGAATTCGAGCCGGTTATCCTTATTGAAGCCTACGGAGAAATCGGCATATTCGTACACGGTAATCGGATCGGCATCGTCATCCATCGTGAATTTATTCTTCGCATTGCCCAGCTTGGCGAGGACTGCGTCGCGCTCCGTATGTAAGGTTAAACCGAGCAGCGTAGGATTTTCTTCCTTATATGCATCTTCCGCGTCGACCTTCGGCTTCGGCTGGGCCGGAGCGGCTTGCGCCTCCGACTTGCCGACAGGCTTGCTCGGTTCGGCGGCAGGCAGATTGGGCGCGGCAGAAGGGGCGGCAGCAGGTGCGGCATACGAAACGGGCGGCTCAGTGGTCGAAGAGGAAATATGCATCGTATCTTTAGATACGACTGCATCTCTGCCCGATTCCGTTGGAGGAGCCGGGTAACCGCTGTTTCGGGTCGATCCGTAGCCGGGCGTTCCCTCCTGAGGACTGCTCAGCTCCGCAGGCTCGGCGGGCATCCGTCCGCAGCCTGCCAATGCCGCAATAATGAGCAAACCGGCAATATATCGATAGGCGACAACGGTCGCTTGTCGTTGCATAAGGCATTCTTCCTTTCCTATTTGTGGATGGCTTGGTTGGCAGCCTTTATCAATCTTAACGGTTCGTTTGGTTCACATCAAGTATTATCTATACATATAACGGCTTGAAATGGGGAAAAGTTACACTGGCAGGAAGCACCATTTTGAAAATAGGACTTGAAACCTACTTGGTCATTGTGATACTTTACTGATAAATCTAAGGCGGGAGGTACCGGGATGGAACTGCTGAAGAAACGGATACTAGAGGTCGGTGCCGTCGTCTCCGACCAAATCTTGAAGCTGGATGCCATTTTGAATCATCAGGTCGACCCGCAGCTGATCAAGGCCATTGGTCAGGAATTTGCCCGTCTGTTCGGCGAAAGCAAGCCGACCAAAGTGCTGACGGTGGAATCTTCCGGCATCCCGATCGCATATGCTACAGCATACGAGCTTGGCGTCCCGCTGGTGTTTGCGCGCCGCAAGAAGCCGGTCACGATGGTGGACGACTTGTATGTGGAGCGAGTGCCTTCCTTCACGAAAGGGATCGTGACGGACATTATGGTCGCGTCGGAGTTCTTGAAGGCGGACGACCGGGTGCTGCTCGTGGATGACTTTATTGCGAACGGTGACGCTGCCCGCGGATTGATCCGCATTATCGAGCGTTCGGGGGCCGAGCTGCTCGGTGTCGGCATTGCTGTGGAGAAGGCGTTCCAGGCCGGGGGCTCCTCGATTCGGGAGCGCGGCATCCGCGTCGAATCTCTGGCGCGCATCGCATCGCTGGAGGGCGGCCGCATCACTTTTGCGGATTGAACAAGCCCCTTTATTTTCATACGGAATACGCCTTCCATGTAACCGCTTTTTCCTTTATAATGATGTCAAGGTGATACACAGAGAGGAGGCATGAAGATGGGGAATCCGAATATTCCGGCGAATTACATGATGACGAAGTTGTCCGAAGCGAAGATTCATTTCGAACGTGCCTTGGATTGCAAGCACACCGAGTTTGATGACCTGTATCCCTATATGATCGAGCATCCTCAATTTTTTTGGTATAAGCGTTATGTCGCCTGGTCGGAGCTGTTAACAATTGTGAAGCTCTGCACGGAGCTATCCATAGAATGGGAACAGCAATTCTCGCAGCAGCAAACGGACTACATCAAGAAGCGTGTTATGTCGAGCAAAGTGCTCGATTTCTGGTTCGAAACGAACGACTCCAGAGTCGGCTAATAGCATCGGAATCATACGAATTGCCCTCCGTCGGACGACGGAGGGCTTTATTGCGTACGCGCATCTGCCGGTATTGGTCAGCCTGAGACCGGTGCGTTCAGGATGTTCATGCTCTCGATATGGCGTTTCGTTTCCGGAGTTCCGAGCTTATGGAGCATCCGGTATACCTGCACCAAATGATCATCGTAATCGTTGTTGTAAGCTTCGACGTTCACAGGCGCGAACATACCGCGGGCCGCCGTCGCTTCTTCCGCAGCCGACGTATCTTCAAACAGCTGCTGCAGCCGGTCAAGCTCTTCTTCGGTCGCTTCTATCTCGAATTCAAAGCCGTCGGCTTCCCGATCGGCCAGGATCGTTCCGTGCTCAACCGTTACGTAAAATGTTTTCTTCTCCACCGCAAGCACCTCTTCCCAGTCATTTGTTTCCACTAGGATGCCCGGCCGCAGCGCTTCGTATGTACGGACGGTGCAAGGCTTGCGGACATGCAGGTAGGGGCGGCGTTGTTCTTCGGCCTGTGAATATTGTATGCTAGGGGGGAGGTGACGATCACGATGATATCTGACGAACAGCTGGATCAATACCGCATCGATGGGACGATGCTGCGCGTGGTGCGTGACGCCGACCCTGCTAACGATGTCAGAGGGTTCGTCGTCGCATGGGACGACAAGCTTGTAGTTATTCGGAAAAGAAACCGACGGCTTGTACAGCTGGACCGGAACTATACGTATATGCCCTACAAGGAGGAGCGGCCGATGGACGTCGAGCAAATACTCGAGGGGCGGTGAACGGCGTAGTGGTATCGGAAAGCGGAAGCCGGGCAGGGTCCCGGGCATGGGGCTCGGATCGGCCCTTGGACGGTCAGCATGGAGTGACGCGCGAGGATCTGCCGCTTGATTTTCCCGGTGTACGGGCGTGGCGGGTGACGGCGATGGACGAGCCGTATCCGTATTTGCTGGCCGTGTCGGACGAGCCTCTTCGCACGCTCAATACCGCCCCCTTCGGCGGCGGCTTCGGGCAGTGCCGCCTGCTCGTCAATCGCCAAGTCGGCATAACGTACGACCATGCCGATCCGAACGCCGAGATGGAGGCGTTCCTGCGCAGGCAGCGGCTGGAGCCGGAGGCGACCGCCTGCCTGATGACCGCGGCGCGCGTCGGCGACGCCGCGGTGGCGAGCGCCGTCTGCGGGGCGGCGCGGGTGACGAGCCTTGTTACCGTTGGACTTGGTAACAAGGCTCGGGCGGGGCTGGCACTGCCGGCCCCGCAGCTGTATCCCGGCACGATCAATACGATCGTGCTCGTCGGCGGCGCCATGACCGATGCGGCCATGGCTGGCGCCGTGCTGACCGCGACCGAGGCGAAGGCCGCGGCGCTGCAGGCGCTGGACGAGCGCGTAGCCGCTCCGTCCTGCGCCCCGGAAGTGCCGGCCGCGTATGCGACCGGCACGACGACCGACGCGGTGCTGATCGCGGCGGTGGGGCACGGGCCGCTGCACCGGTATGCCGGCACCGCCACGGAGGTCGGCTATTTGATCGGCAGGACGGTGTACGATGCCGTGGTCGAGTCCGGACGCCGGTATCAGGCATACCGGGCAGCTAAAGCATAGGCGCGAAGCTATTGTGACGGATCGATCCGGCCTTAAAGGCGGGTTAGATGAGAAAAGAGCGATGTCCGTTCGAAGAACGGCATCGCTCTTTTTGAATGACTGGGCACCCTCGCGCAAACCGGATATATCCAAAGGGGGGAGAGGGGGGGCGTTCCTGCTAGCGGGACGGTTACGGCGCGCGGTTGAAGCCGAGAAGCCCTACCGCAGGAAGATCCTCCGTGACGGCCGGCAGATCGTCGTCGCTGTTCGAATTGGCCGGATCGTGGGCGATCGCCTCCGCTTCCCCTTCGCTAAGGTGACGCCTGTTGCCGGTATATTTCGGCTCCAGCTCGCGGATGTTTTCTTCGTTCATTGCAAAGCCTCCTTCCTCGGGAACAAGTGCTTGTAGCATGCCCCGAATCGGCTCCGCTAATGCGAATTCAGGGGAACCTCCGTCAGATGCGAAGTGCAGTGCGGACAGCGGACAGCCAGCTTGTCCACTTTGGAACGGCAGTACGGGCAGTCCTTGCGGTCGTCGGACGGGGCATCCTCTTTCTTCTTAAACCGGTTCAGCTGGCGGATGACGATGAAGATGACAAAAGCGACGATCAGAAAGTCAAGCACGTTGTTGATAAACACGCCGATATTGATTGTAGGGGCGCTGTCCGCTTTCGCTGCTTCGAAGTTGGAATATGACTTGCCGGATAAATTAATATACAGATCCTTGAAATCCACCTTGCCGACCAGTAAGCCGATAGGCGGCATAATCACGTCGTTCACCAGCGAGGTGACGATCTTGTTAAAGGCGGCCCCGACAATGACCCCCACGGCCAGATCGATCACGTTGCCTCGCATAATAAATTTCTTAAACTCATTCCACATAATAAAACATCGCTCCTTCAGCGGTAACATGGTATGATGTTTATAGTAATGGCCGGACATCAATGCGTCAATCGTTGCAATTGCAACGGAATTCGAGCGACGAGTTATCGCCGTGTGAAGTCAGATTATGCAGACAGGATGTGGTGTAACCGATGGAAGGTTCTTGGCGGCGTAATTTGCTCGTGCTGTGGATTGGTGTGTTTTTTTGTTCGACGGCCTATTCGATTGTCATTCCGTTTCTGCCGTTGTTTCTGCGAGACGAGCTTGGCGTCCATGAGCATGTGGAGGCTTGGTCGGGAGTGGTATTCGGCATCAGCTTCCTGGCCAGCGCGTTAATCGCTCCGTTCTGGGGATCGCTGGCCGACAAGTACGGCCGTAAGCCGATGCTGCTGCGCTCGGGGCTTAGCTTGGCGATGCTCTATTTTGTAACCTATTTCGTGCATCATCCCGTCGAGCTGATGGCCGTCCGTATTTGTCAAGGGCTGCTCGCGGGTTATGTGCCTTCGGCGATCGCGATGGTCGGGACCAATACTCCGGAAAATAAAGTCGGCTACGCGCTGGGCGTGATGGCGACCTCGAATGCGGTCGGCAGCATCGTCGGACCGATGCTCGGCGGCTTCGTCAGCAGCTGGGTAGGCAACCGGGAAGCGTTCCTGGTCGCAGGCGGGGTCGTGTTCCTTTCTTTTGTCATTGCCTGGGCGTTCGCGAAAGAAGAAAACTTTAAGCCGGCCGCGAAGCGCTCCGGAGTTATCAATGATATTAGAGAGCTGTCCCACAACAAGCTGCTCATGTCGGTGCTTGTGATTGTATCGATCGTGTCGGCTTCCGTCATGATCGTTGAACCGCTTCTGACGCTCTATGTGCTGGAGCTTGGCGTCAGCGGCAGCGATGCCAAAGTGACGGCGGGTATTATATTCTCCGCGGTCGGGGTGGCGACGGCGCTTGCCGCTCCGCAATGGGGTGAACTCGGCACGAAATTCGGCTACGGCCGGATTCTTATGATCGGGTTGATTGGCGGCGGCGTCGGGAATTTGCTGCAGCTCGTGTTCCACCATTATGTGGCGTTTGGCGTACTGCGTTTCAGCTACGGTCTGTTCTTCGCGGGGGTGTACCCTGCGCTCAACGCCTTGATCGTGCAGACGACAGCGCCGGAATACCGGGGCCGGGCGTTCGGTCTCAATCAGTCGTTCAATCAGCTGGGCATCATGATCGGACCGATGCTCGGCGGGTTTCTTGGCGGCTTCGTCTCGATTCCGTTCGTGTTCGCCCTAAACGGTGCGGCGCTGATCGCCATTGCGCTCATCATTCGTACGCGGCGAATCGACGAGGCGGCGGCAAGGCTGCACGGCAGCCAATAAATGGGCTTGTTGAATGCTTGACACTCCGCTCGTAACCGTGATACGATAAGTTTCGCCGATCTTAAGGGCGTGCACATATCATATGCGGTCGTGGCGGAATGGCAGACGCGCTAGATTCAGGTTCTAGTGGGGGCAACCCCGTGGAGGTTCGACTCCTCTCGACCGCACTATAAGGCAATGAACGAAAACCCGCAGCAAAGCATACCTTTGCCGCGGGTTTTTATTGTGTCCATAGGGAAAGGAGTCCGGCGGAGAGTTGAGATCTAATGTAGCTTATAAGCTGATGCTGGCGTTTATCGCCGCATTTTTGCTGTATATGGGTGTTCTGTATGTTATCGTTGATCCGCAGGCGAGTCATTTTTTGCAGGAGAAGCTTGTCCTAAGGCCCTCCTTTCATAAGCCCGTATGGCTGACAGTCATGCATGTTCATCTCGCTGCGGCGGCCATCGCTTTCAGTGCCGGGGCGCTAAACTTCTCTCCCGTCCTGCTTGCAAGGCGGAAGAAGCTGCATCGTCTGCTCGGATACACCTATTTGCTTGCGGTCGCCGTCACGGATTTGACTTCCGGTTACATGGCTCCGCACGCAACAGGAGGCAAGCTGAGCAGCGTAGGGTTCAACGTCATGAACATCCTGTGGCTGGCTGCAACGGCCGCAGCATTCGTGTATATTCGGCGCGGCAATGTACACAAGCACCGCCGGTGGATGGTACGCAGCTTCATGTTTTGCTTCACGAATTTCTTCACGAAGGCGATCGCATTCATCGGAACCGGCGTATTCGGAGCGGACTATGTTGCCGCTTATACGGCCGGAGTATGGGGCAGTCTGGCGCTTGATGTCGTTATCGCCGAAATTATCGTGCGAACGGTTTACCGCGAACCTTCATCGGGCGCCGGCCTCTCGCGCTGAACGACACGGTCGACCTTCAGCAAATGCTGCATCATACGGCTGGAAGCCGCTTCGGGGTCGCCGTCCCGTATCGCTTCATAAATGGCCCGGTGCTCGGCGAGCAAGCTTTCGGCAGCGGCGCGCTCCGCGAAAAACCAGAGCCGGCGCGAATCCTTCATACTCTCCTGCAGGCGCTGAGCCATCGAAGCCATCATGTCCGCCAGTAACGCGTTGTGCGAAGCGCGCGCGATGCGCAGATGGAAGTCAATGTCGGCAACGTCGCTGGCCTCCTCGTCGCCAAGCGCCTGCTCCATCCGGCCGATGATGGCCGCAAGCTCCTCCAAGTCTTCGTTCGTACGCCGCTCAGCCGCCAGCGTGGCACAGCCGACCTCGATAAACTTGCGGACCTCGAGCAGTTCAACGAACGATTCCGACCTTTCGAACAGATCCCCCGGTCCGCCGCCGCTCCCGCCGCCGCCCGCACCGCCATCTTCGTCCGGCAGCTCCTTGCGGACGTACGTCCCTCCGCCATGACGGACGTCGACCCAGCCCATAGCCTTCAGCGCGCTCAGCGCTTCGCGGATCGTGGAGCGTCCGACACCGAAGCTTTCCGCCAGCTCCACGACCGTAGGCAGCTTGGCGCCGGGAAGGTATGTTCCGGAACGGATTTGATCTTTGAGGTGCTGCATCACGATTTCCGAGCCTTTTTGCGGTTTCACGTGCTGAATCGACATGAACGTAGCCTCCGAAGGTAAAAAGCATCTATACAACTATTCAATCATAAGATACAATGGCAGAAAAGTCATCAGATCACATGATCAATTTGATTGCGGAGGGGTATGATCCCATGCTCGATCAGCACATTCGCGAAGAGCTGCGCGGCGTCGTCGGCGAAGCCTATTATAAAGACGACCCGGAATCGCTCGTCACGCATTCCTACGACGGTACGCCGATGCTCCAGCACCTGCCGGACGGCGTCATTTACCCGGCCAGTACGGCTGAAGTTTCCGCCATTATGCAAATATTGAGCAAGCACCGCATTCCGCTCATCTCCCGCGGCTCGGGCTCGAATCTGTGCGGCGGCACCGTCCCCGTCCAAGGCGGCGTTGTCATGGTCATGCACCGGATGAACGCGATTCTCGAGGTCGATATGCAAAATTTGACGGCCACCGTTCAGCCGGGACTGATCACGAAACAATTCATCGAGCATATCGAAGGTCTCGGCTTGTTTTACCCGCCGGACCCGAGCTCGATGGCGATCTCGACGATCGGCGGCAACATTGCCGAATGCTCCGGCGGCCTCCGCGGGCTGAAATACGGCACGACGAAGGATTATGTAATCGGGCTCGAATGCGTGCTCGCTTCCGGCGAAGTGCTGCGCACCGGAGGCAAGCTGATGAAGGATGTCGCTGGCTACGATCTGACGAAGCTGCTCGTCGGCTCGGAAGGGACTTTGGCCGTCATTACGGAGGCTACGCTCAAGCTGATTCCGCCGCCGAAGCATAAGAAGACAATGCTGGCGATGTACAAGGACTTGTACGGGGCGGCGCGCACCGTATCCAAGATTATCGAGAGCCGGATCATTCCGGCTACGCTCGAGTTTATGGACAATCCGACGATACGAGTCGTCGACGACTTCGCGAAGCTCGGCCTGCCGCGCGATATGGCAGCGATATTGCTGATCGAGCAGGACGGCGAGCCGGAGCCGGTGGAGCGGGATATGGCCCGCATTGCCGATATTTGCCGCGAGGAACAGGCCGATCAAATTCAAGTTGCATGCAATCAGGAAGAGGCGCTAAAGCTGCTTACGGCGCGGCGCAGCGCCTTCACCGCGCTGGCCCGGCTGCGTCCGACGACAATTCTCGAGGATGCGACCGTACCGCGTTCGAAGATTGCCGATATGGTGCTGGAAATTAACCGGATCGCGGAGAAGCATAACGTGCAGATCTGTACGTTCGGACATGCGGGCGACGGCAATTTGCATCCGACGGCGACGACCGACGCCCGCGATCGCGACGAGGTACACCGGGTGGAGGAGGCGTTCGAGGAAATATTCGAGGCGGCCATCCGGCTCGGCGGCACGATAACCGGCGAACACGGAGTCGGACTCGTCAAGGCGCCGTTCCTGGAGTGGAAAGTCGGAAAAGCGGGGATTGAAGTGATGAAGGGGATCAAGGCGGCGTTCGATCCGTACGGCATATTGAATCCGGGCAAAATGTTCGCGAAACAAGCCCGGCGCAGGGTGGTGATCGGCCGTGGCTAACCGATCGTCAGCTTCCTTGCAGGAGGCGCTCAAGCAGAAGCTCGATTACGATCAGCTGACGAACTGCATGCGATGCGGCTTCTGCCTGCCCGCCTGCCCGACGTTCAAGGAAACCGGCATCGAGGCGGAATCGCCGCGCGGCCGCATCTCGCTCATGAAGGCGACGGTCGACGGCTTGCTCGAGCCGAACGTCCGCTTCGAAGAGCAGATGAGCCACTGTCTCGGCTGCCGGGCTTGCGAGCCGGCCTGTCCGGCCGACGTCAAATACGGCCGGCTGATCGAGCAGGCCCGGGATGCGATCGAGGACCATACGACGAGGCATCGCTGGTGGGTGAAGGCCGTGCGCGGCGTCGTATTCCGCGGGCTGTTCCCGCATCAGAGGCGGATGCGTCTGCTCGGCAAAGGGCTTCGGCTGTACCGGCAGTCCGGGCTGCAGAAGGCGGCGCGCAAGCTTGGAATCGTCGGCATGTTTTCCAAACATATGGCCGATATGGAGCGGATTTTACCGGAGGCGTCGGGCAAAGGCGTCGTGGAGCTGCTAGGAACCCGTATACCAGCCGAAGGCGAGAAGCGGGGGACGGTCGGCATGTTCCGCGGCTGCCTGATGGATGTGCTGTTCACGGAGACGAACCGGAAGACGGTGGAGCTATTGTCCGCTGCCGGCTTCGAGGTTGTCATCCCCGAGGCGCAGAACTGCTGCGGCGCGCTCCACGCCCACAGCGGCGAAGCCGATCTGGCGAAGCAGCTCGCCAAGAATAATATTCGCGCGTTCCGTGATATCGGCGTTGATTATATCGTCTCCAATGCGGGCGGCTGCGGTGCGATTTTGACGGAGTATGATCATTTGCTGCATAATGAGCCGGAGTGGAGGGAGGGAGCCGAATGGTTCGCCCGCCGGGTCATCGATGTGAGCAAGCTGCTGCTGGAAAACGGCAAGGAGCTCGGCCCTCCGAAGCGCGCCGGCGGCGGAGCTCCTTCGGTGCGGGTAACTTATCAGGATTCCTGCCACCTCAAGAACGTAATGAGGGGCGGTCAAGCGCCCCGGCAGCTGCTGCATAACACGGCCGGCGTCGAGTTCGTGGAGATGATGGAAGCGGGCGCATGCTGCGGCTCGGCAGGCATCTACAACATTACGCAGCCGGAAATGGCGGGGACCATTCTCGAGCGGAAAATGGGGCATGCGCAGGCGACCGCCGCGCATTACATCGTAACGAGCAACCCCGGCTGCCTGCTGCAGATGAAGCTGGGGATCGAGAAGCATGCGAAGGGCAAAGGGATGCAAGCCGTGCATCTCGTCGATTTCCTGTATGACGCTTATAAGCGGAACTCGTAGAGAACTTTTTTCCAAAAATAAATATTGCATAGTGTCATTGGGCCTGATATGATCGGTTTCAATTAAGTTAATTCCCATTGGATTAGTGTAGTTTATTTCGATAACTTACCCTACCGTACAAACGGAGGCGTTCCTGCCATGGCGCAGGCATGTCTCCGTTTTGCGTTTTGCGCACAGATGGAATTGGTTTTGATGCTTAATGAGGCTTTGCACAGATTTTGACTGGTATGTCTGGGTTATTAAAAATGGAAATCTTCGAGGAAAAGGATGGTAATCCAAATGACAACGGAAGCCAAACCAACTTTGCAAGCGCAAATTGTGCCTGAGGTCGCGGCTCATCGCCGGGCGGATCACCCGGTTGATGGGGTATTTATAAACCGCTGGTCGCCCCGTTCGTTTGAGGCGAAGCCGGTATCGGACGACGTGCTGTACACGGTGCTGGAGGCGGCCCGCTGGGCGCCGTCCGGCAGCAACGGCCAGCCATGGCGTTTCATCGTGGCGAAGACGAACGAGCAGAAGGCAAAGTTCGCGTCGTTCATCAAGCCAGGCAATCGGGCATGGACGGATCACGCGCCTGTGCTCATTTTGATCGCTTCGAGCAAGCTGAGGGACAACGGGGAGCCGAGTCCGTCCCACGCTTTCGACGCAGGTGCCGCTTGGGCCTCCATCGCGCTGCAGGCGCATTTGCTCGGCCTTGCTACGAGAGCGGTCGGCGGGTATGAGAAGGATCAGGCGCGCGAAGTGCTGAACGTGCCGGAACATGTCGAGCTGCACGCGATCGTCGCGCTTGGTTACCGCGGCGCACGCGAAGCGCTTCCGGAGGCGCTGCAGGAGAAAGAGCTGCCGAGCGGCCGACGCCCGCTGCGGGAGAGTATCATCGAAGGCTCCTTCTAGGGCGCCGCGATGGAGCGCTACAGCTGGAATCGTCAATTTGCCGCATTGCTTGCCGTGCAGCTGCTCGTCTCGACGGCGCACGGCATGTTTACGCCGCTGCTGCCCGGCTTTCTCCAGGAGAGCGGGGCCGTCAGCGGCGGTCGTCTGCCTATCTGGTCGGGGCTGATCTTCTCCTCCAACTTCATCGCCATGATGCTGGCGATGCCGCTGCTCGGGCGGTTCGGCGACCGTTACGGGCGCAAGCCGGTCATGCTCTGGTCCGGCTTCGGGATGGCGGTCGTTACGGCGCTGATGTCGCTTGCTCACGAGCCTTGGCTGCTCACGGCGCTGCGTTTTGTGCAGGGCTGTTTTACCGGCATCCTACCGTTTGCCATGGTGCTGGTGCTGATCGGAGCTGCGGAACGCAAGGTCGGGGTTTCGGCGGGAACGATGCAGACGATGGGCGAAACAGGCTCGTTGCTCGGGCCCCTTGCCGGGTCGCTGCTGCTTACGCTGCTCCCGGCCCGCGAAGCGTTTCCGGCCATGAGCCTGTGCATCGCACTGGCGGCTGTCTGCGTCGCGCTGTTCGTTAAGGAGGCGCCGCTGGCACAGCCGGCCGATGCCGCGGCGAAGACGTCGTTCAAGCAGGACTGGGTCGTCCTATGGCGCTGCAAACCGCTTCCTTCCTTGCTGCTCAGCGCGCTTTGCGTCAATTTCTCGCTGGTCGGGATGCAGCCCGTTCTGCCGTATTATGTAGCGGAGTCGACCTATCGCTTTGCATGGCTAAGCGAGGAATGGCAGCTCGGGATTACGCTGTCCGTAACGTCGCTGGCCGTCATCTTGTTTTCGCCGCTGCTCGGCCGGGCAGCCGACCGGATCGGTCCGCTGCCGCTCTTGAAGCTGTCGACGGCGGCGGCGGCATGCTTGTGCGCCGTGCAAGCTTTCACGCATTTGTACCCGATTATTCTGGCTTGCCGCTTCCTTCTCGGTCTGTGCATCGCCGGGATGATGCCGAACATTCAAGCGCAGGTGCGCCGGCTTGTTCAGCCCGGTATGGAGAGCCGCACGTATGCGGCCGTCAATTCGTGGATGTTCTTCGGCAGCCTTGCCGGTCCATTGCTTGGGGGTGCGATCACCGCTTGGTTCGGCACGTCCGGATGGTTTGCCGCGGCGGGGCTGATGTTTGCGATCAGCTTCTGGCAGGCGCTTCGCATCGCGGCATCGGCTCGCGCTGCAGGAGCGGCATCGCAAGAGGCTGGATCGGCTGCGGCTTCGGCAGCGTCGGCATAAGCAAACGGCCCCGTACAGCTCTTGCCGAGCTGCCCGAGGCCGTTTATGCGGTCACGCTCCGCTGCCGGAGATCGGTCTTATACGCCGACCCGTTCCGGCGCCAGCGGGTGAAGCGCTTCAGAGCGGTTGATGAAAATGAACGCATCGTAGCGGTCGGCCATGACCGAGGGCACATAGTTGCCCCAGTGCTCTCGGCCGGGGTGATATACGACGCCGATGGCGCGGTGATCGAACGTGTTCATGAACACATCCCGGTCGTCCGGCTCCGGCGCCAGCATCAAATCGTCATAGTCTTCGATTTGCATTGGCTTGCCGTCGGCATCAGGAGCCCTCGTACCTGCACCTTCACTTTTGCCGCGACTGAACATGAGAACGACATCCCGCCCGCCGCTTCCTTCGTGAACGAGATCCTCCCAGCTTCCTTCCACGGCTGCCGGCACACGCATCGTTTCCGCCTTTGCTCCCCATGATTTGCCCGCGATGACGGTACCGCTATGGGTGCCGAAGCCGATCGCATAGCAGTTCTCCCGGCCGTAACGTTCGCGAACGAGCTGGCCGACGTTGACCATGCCTTCGCGGGCCATATCGGTGGCGCGGGCGTCGCCGATATGCGTATTATGCTCCCAGACGATCGCTTTCGCCTCGGGGCCGTGAAATTTCAGCAGCCTGTCGAGCGCTTCCGTCATATGCTCGTCCCTGACGTTCCAGGAGCTTGAGTCGCTGCGGATCATCGTCCGGTAATACTGCTCGGCGTTTCTGGCAACGAGCGCGTTCAGCTCGTCGCTGAGTGCCGCTTCGGCATCGCCTGCGCCGGGCGCCCGCTGCCGCTTGTCCTGCAGCTCCTGCAGCAGCCGGACGACCTCATCCTCGCAGGTTTCCGCCCAATATACCGCCGATAAGCCGTATTGCTGGCCTTCACGGCCATGGGGCTCGAAGCAGGAGAACGCCGTTTTAGCCGTCTCGAGCAGCTCGGTTTGTCCGGACTGCTCCAGGTGGCGCATGATCGCCTCCATCGATTCCCAAAGCGAATATACGTCCATGCCGTAAAATCCGGCGCCGCGTCCGTCAGCCTGCCGTTCGTTGTGGCTTCGAAGCCATTCCACGAGCTCCCGCACTTCCTCGTTTGCCCACATCCAGGACGGCCAGCGGTCGTAGTAGCTGGCGAGCGTGTCATTCACATCGCGCTTCGCGCCGGACATCCGTTTCACATACTTGTTGACCTCGTAGCAAGGCGGCCAGTCGCCCTCGACGGCGATAAAGTGGTAGCCGTGCTCCGTAATGAGCCGCTTTGTCAGCTCCGTCCGCCAGCGGTAAAACTCGCTTGTGCCGTGCGACGCTTCTCCGAGCAGCACTACCTTGGCGCCCGCCGCCGCCTGCACAAGCGCATCCAAATCGGATGCAGCCTGCAGCGGCTGCGCCTGACGGCGGATTGCATCGATGACTTGCTGCCGTTTCACTGCCATATGTTCGTAACCTCCGCTAGCTCTGAAATGACTGCTAGCGGTAAGATTCCCCAGCTTCTGCAAGATCATGCATCGGCAAGCGGTCTGACCGAGCTGCGAAGCATCAGCTCCGACGGCAGCATAATCGTTCTTCGCTGCAGCTCCGGTCCCGCTTCGATCCGTTCGAGGAGCATCTGCACGCCGAGAGCGCCGAACTGATACGCCGGCTGGGCGGCAACGGTCAAGAAAGGATCGAGCACGGAAGCGAGGCCGAGATCGTCGAAGCAGACGACGGATACGTCGTCCGGCACGCGCAGGCCTCGTTCCCGCAATGCCCGGATCATGCCGACGGCGAGCACATTGTTGGCGGCGAATATTGCCGTAGGGGGCCGCTCCAAGCCCAGCAGCCGGTCGAGCGCCCCGTCATCCCGGAAATCGCGGTAGCTGATGTGCACGACCAGCTCATCATCATACGGAATGTCCGCCAGCTTGAGCGCATCGGCATAGCCTTGCTGGCGCAGGCGGGCCGTCGATACGTCCGGCGATCCGTTCACCAGAGCGATGCGCCGATGGCCGAGCTGCAGCAAATGCTCAACAAGCCGCCTCGCGCCTTCCTTGCTGTCTCCAAGCACAAGGTCCGATTCAATGCCGGGCACTTCCCGGTCAAGAATGACGAACGGAATCCGGTGCTTCTGCAGCCGCGTCAAATGATCAAGCGAGCCGTCGCCGGCAGGAGCAAACAAGACGCCGTCGACGCGGGTCGAGACAATGGAATCGACGTACTCGCTCTCCTTCGTGTAATCCTCGTCGGAGTTGCCGAATAACATTTTGTACCCGAACTTCCTGGCCGTATCCTCCGCACCGCGGGCAACCGTCGTGAAGAACGGGTTTGTAATATCCGTGATGAGCAGCGACAGCATCATCGTCTTCTGCAGAACCAGGCTGCGGGCCGTGGAATTCGGCACATAGTGCAGCTCCTCCATGACCTGCTTGACCCGTTTGCGCGTCGCCTCGCTGATTTTGCCGGTGTTATTGATAACTCTCGACACGGTCATTGCGGACACGTTCGCTTTCTTTGCGATATCATAGATCGTAATCATACCGACGTCACCCGCCCCGAAATCATTAGAATCTATTGTAAGCAACAAAATGATTGACAGCAAGAGGGATGCTTGATACGTTAGTGTTATCGATAACCCCAATTTGTGGTTATAAAGGAGATGCAGCTCATGGGACATCAGTTTGAAGCCGGGGCCGACGCCCTCGTCATGGACGGGCGCGACCACGTAGCTACCGCACTGCGGGACATGCAATCCGGCGAAACGATTCGCTATTTATTGAACGGCAGTCTGGAAACGGTTACACTTGCGGATCCGATTCCTTTCGGCCACAAGGTTGCGATTACGGCCGTCCCGGCCGGTGCGGACGTACGCAAATACGGGGAAGTGATCGGGCGGGCCACCGCCGACATTCAAGCCGGACAGCATGTGCATGTGCACAACATCGAAGGCATCCGCGGACGCGGAGATCAAGCGAAGAAAGCAGGTGAGGCCGTATGACGACAGCTTCAGCACGAAGTAAGGGTAATGAGGCGGCATTCATGGGCTATAAGCGCCCGAACGGCGAAATCGGCATTCGCAATCATCTGCTGCTCATTCCGACCGTTATTTGCGCGAACCAAGTCGTGAACCGGATCGCGCAGCTGGTTCCCGGGACGGTAGCCATACCGCATCAGCACGGCTGCTCCCAGATCGGCGCGGACAAAGACCGGACGTTCGAAGTGCTGGCCGGTACGGGCCGCAATCCGAACGTCGGCGGCGTCATCGTCGTGTCGCTCGGCTGTGAGGTCGTCGATCCGGCAGCGCTTGCCGATGCCATTAAGGTTACCGGTAAACCTGTCGTGTTCTTCGACATCCAGTCTGTCGGGGGCTCGGTCAAAGCGATCCAGCACGGCGTAGAGGAAGCGAAGCGGATGATGGCGGTGCTGGAGCGCGAGCCGAAGGTGCCGGTACCGCTCAGCAAGCTGAAGGTCGGAGTCAAATGCGGCGGCTCGGACGCGACGAGCGGTCTCGCTTCGAATCCTGCGCTTGGGGCCGCAGCCGACGCGCTTGCCGTGCAGGGCGGCGCCGTCGTCATCTGCGAAACAACGGAAATTATCGGCGCCGAGCATGTACTGGCCGAGCGCTGCGAGACGCCGGAAATCAAGGAGAAGCTGTACCATATCGTCGACCGGTTCGAGAAGGAGGTCGAGCGGATGGGCGCGGACATGAGAGGCGGCAATCCGAGCCCCGGCAACATCGCCGGAGGATTATCCACGATCGAGGAGAAGTCGCTCGGCTGTATCAGCAAATGCGGCACGGCGCCGATCCGCGGAGTTATCGAATACGCCGAGCCGATACCGGACGGCGGGCTGTATTTTATGGACTCGCCGGGCAACGACATCGAATGTGTTTCCGGTATGGCTGCGGGGGGCGCTCATATCGTTTGCTTTACGACAGGCCGGGGAACGCCGACCGGAGCGGCGGTTATTCCGGTTATCAAGATTACCGCGAACAGCCGCGTCGCCAAGCTGATGGAGGACAACATGGACGTCGATGTCAGCGACATGCTAAGCGGGACGCTCAGCCTGGAAGAAGCGGGTGAGCGCATTTGGACGGAAATTCAAGAGGTTGCCGCCGGGAAAATGACGAAGGCCGAGCTTCTCGGCCACCAGGAATTCAGCATCAACCGGATCGGCCCGAGCTTGTAAGAAACGGGATGGAACAGAAGGGAGCTGTCGACAGTGAGTGTCGGGTACGGAAGCGTGCAAGCGGAATGGCTGGATTTGAATTATCGACCGGCTCTTCCCAGCGATAAGGATGTCGGCATAGCGATCGTCGGCGCCGGAGAGATCGTGGCAGCGTGCCATCTTCCGGCGTATCGGATGGCAGGGTTCCATGTGGCCGGAATCTACGATGTGAACAAGGCTCGCGCAGAAGCATTGGCTGCGCAATACGGGATCGGTCGAGTGTACGATACCTACGAGCAGCTGCTGTCCGACCCTCAAGTGCAGGTCGTCGACTTTGCCGTGCCGGCGAAGGTGCAGCCGAATCTTGCGGTGCAGGCGGCCGAGGCGGGTAAGCATATGCTGTGCCAGAAGCCGTTGGCCGAGAATTACGCCGACGCGGTTCGCATCGCCAAGGCGTGCGCCGCAGCCGGGGTGAAGGGGGCGGTCAACCAGCAAATGCGCTGGTCGCCGGGCATTCGCGCCAGTCATACGCTGATGCGGCGCGGCTGGCTCGGCGACTTGCTGCAGGCGAGCATCGCCGTCAACGTCAAGCAGGAGTTCGCCAGCTGGCCATGGCTGCGAACAATGCCGACGCTGGAGTTTATGTATCACAGCATTCATTATATCGACTCGATCCGGTTCCTGTTCGGGGAGCCGGAATATGTGTATGCAGACGGGGCGCGGTTTCCCGGACAACAATGCATAGGGGAAACCCGCACGCTGCTTCATATCAAATTCCCGGGTGAGGCGCGCGGACTCATTCATGACAATCATAACCATATCGGCGGGGAAGACGATTGGTATGCGACGTTTCGCTTCGAAGGAACGGAAGGCATCGTCAAGGGAACGAACGGCTCGTTGTACAACTATCCGGTCGGCCGGGAGGATACATTGAGCTTTTATACGAAGGCGGTGCACGAGGATTATTGGTTTACGCCGCGTCTGCACGGCAAATGGTTTCCGCATGCCTTCATGGGCACGATGGGCGAGCTGCTGCTCGCTATTGAACAGGACCGGCAACCGGAAAACAGCGTAACCGACAACCTGCGGACGCTGCAGATGGTGTTTGGCGCGTATGTGTCGTGGAACGAGAACCGGCCCGTTACGCTGAAGGAAATCGCCGATACGGCGCCTTTTGACGAACCTACCATCAAAGCCTAAAGGAGGAAACAGCATGCTGAAAGGAATACCGGCCATTTTATCTCCGGAGCTGCTGAAGACGCTGATGGAGATGGGCCACGGCGATACGATCGTGCTGGCGGACGGCAATTTTCCTGCGGCCTCCTGCGCCTCTTCCTTGATCCGTGCGGACGGTCACGGCGTACCGGCGCTGCTCGACGCGATTCTCGCCTTATTCCCGCTGGATACGTATGTGCCGCAGCCGGTCGGACTGATGCAGGTCGTACCGGGCGATCCGGAGGCCCCGGCCATCTGGGAACAGTACAAAGCGATTATCGCGAAGCATGAAGGCAGCAGGCCCGGCATCGAGCTGATCGAACGGTTCGAATTCTACGAACGCGCCAAGCTGGCGTATGCAATCGTGGCAACGGGGGAGAAGGCGGCGTATGCGAACATCCTGTTGACCAAAGGAGTGATCAAGCCGGAATGAGAATCGACGCCCGGCTGTTCGGCAGAGCAGAGGGAAGCCGTATTCGGCCGCAGTACAGCAACGTTCAATAGACTGGTTTGACGACGCCCAAAACAAACGACCGCTCCTTCCTCTGTCCGAGGCTGAGCGGTCGTCTTAGGTTACATGCGCGAACGAAAGCCTATGCCGGCAGCCGCCGCCGGCTCTGCGCGCTTCTCCGGCTGGAACGCCTGCTTGAACTCATGAGCGCAGTGCAGGCATATTCTGGCTTCCCGGATACCGCGACCGCAGCGCTCGCAGCGATAGGTCAGATTGACAAACGAACGAATGCGCAGCCTTTCCTGCTTAAGAAACTGCTCGATCGTGTCGATCGGCACGCCGGTTGCCTGGTGCAGCTGCTCTGTGGTAGCTTTCTCGTTCTTCCACATAAAGCGATGGCAAATCTCCAGTGTATCGTCCAATTGCTTGCTGCAGGCGGAACACATATTTCGCAAATTTTTATGGTAAATGGCTCCGCACTTCGGGCAATTGTCTACTGTCAAACTGAGTGCCATACGCATCACCGCTTCCCTCATTGGTAGTTGCCTAGTTATTGTAGTTCTATTGTACTACAATCGAGAGGAAACGAGAAGGGCTAAAGTCTATATTTTTTGAAAAGAATGTCCGTATATCGTCCAAACGTCCTAATGCCCTGCCCGGCGGGCCAATCCGCTGAGGCGCACCATACGGCGATATACGGACGGATCCGGATGCTTGCGAAAAATGTTCATGTCCGGCAGCGTATTGACTTCCAGCACCCACGGCCGAAGATCTGTATCGATGCCAAAGTCAATGCCGATCGCGCGCACCCACGTAAAGCCGGTTTCCATATGGCGGGCGATCTGTTGCCCGAGCCTGCACAGTGAACGAATATAGGCTTCCTGAGGCTCGGCCGGATCGATATGCGGCTTCAGCAGCAGCTGCATCGGAAGAGGCGTTCCGCCGTTATGGTAATTGGTGACGACTTTGCGAGGGTGGGCGACACGACCGATAATCCCGGTCACGACCCAAGCTCCGCGGACATTTTTCTGCACCATCACGCGAACGTCGAAGGGTCGCTCGCCATAATGGAGCAGGTCGATGCCTTTCTGAACAACGTGGTACTTGGGACCCATTTTCTCCTTCATTGATGTATACAGGTCATCAAACGTCGAAAATGTCCGAGCGGTTAGGCCGCGTTGATAGCAGTAGACGGTTTGTGCCGGAGCTTGTTCTTCCTGACCTTGAGCCTGCTGCTCGTCTGTATCGAGTAGCCGGCTGGGTTCTGATGCCGTTTGCTGGATCCACACGCGAAAAATTCCTCTGCCGCCCGTTCCGATCGTCGGTTTGACATAGATCGTGCCGTATTGCTCGAGCATGGAGGCCACTGCTGCCCTAGTCGCTTTGCGGGTGTCGGGTACGAAGGGGCGAATCTTATCGTTCGTCGACAAGAATACGGCCTTCCCCAGCTTCGTGTTGTCCCATCGGCGCTTCGGACGTTTCACCATGGTATCACCGCCTCATATGAATTTGTCTCTGTTCCCATCATATGGGTTGCCAAGCAGAGAGGTACGGGCGTCGGTTGGAATAGGGCGGAGCTAGCCGATACAATGGAAACAGTATATGTAAAGGGGAGGCCGGTGACGGTGACGAGTCGAGGGAGCTCGGGAATGCCGGTGGCGATTGTTACCGGGGCGTCGAGCGGATTTGGGTTGGGGACGTGCGTCGAGCTGGCCCGCGGCGGCTGCTTCGTTGTAGCGACGATGCGGGATCTGAGCAAGCGGGGGCCTCTGCTGGAGCAAGCCAGGCAGGCCGGGGTCGAGGGCCGGCTCGTCTGCGAATGTCTCGATGTCACGATTGAGGCTCGTACGGAGGAGCTCGTCAGGCAAATCGTCGCAACATACGGCCGCATTGACGTTCTGGTGAATAACGCCGGAATCGCTGTTGCGGGTTTTACGGAGGAGATCGGACTGCAGGGCTGGAAGCGGCAGTTCGATACGAATGTATTTGGCGTCATCGCCATGACGAAGGCGGTGCTGCCTTATATGAGGGAGGCGGGACGCGGACGCATCATCCAAATCGGAAGCATCAGCGGCCGTTTCGGCTTTCCGGCGATGGGGCCGTATACGGCGTCCAAATTCGCACTGGAAGGCTTCAGCGAATCGCTTCGGCTGGAGCTGCTGCCGTTCGGAGTGCATGTATCGATCGTCGAGCCGGGGCCGTATCAAACGAATATTTGGAGCAGAGGCGATTTTCATGCAGACCCCCATTCCGCCTATGCCAGGCTTGCTAGCGGGGTGCAGTCGATGATGAAGCAGTCTGCCGCGTCGGGCGGCGACCCGTCTGAAGTGGCGGAGCTGATCGCTCGTATCGCCTTAAGCCGCAGGCCGCCCAAGCTCCGCTATCCGATCGGCCGCGGCGTGCGACGCAACATCGCGCTTAAGCAGCTGCTGCCGTGGAGCTGGATTGAGCTTGTCGTCAAGCGAGTGCTCGGTCATCCATAAATCCCCGCTAATCCGCAGAAAAAATGCTTCGCATATTGACCTCATGCAACAAAAAAAGGACTTCGGACGCATTGAAGTGCAGCCGAAGTCCTTTTTGTCGCCTGGAATTAATCCCATTTGAACGTAAAGCTCGCAATAACGAATGCGACTATCATCCAGCCGCCGAGTAGTGCGGCTTCCGGCCACAGCTCGGTGAGCCCGGCGCCGACGTTCATAACCTGGCGCAGCGCGGACGTCAAGTGCGCGATCGGCAGCAGCTTCACGATCGACTGCATAGCCTCCGGCATGGAGTTGATCGGGAAGAAGACGCCGCCGAGGAACAGCAGCGGGAAGGAGATGATGCCAGCGATCGGTCCGGCCGATTCCGGCGTCTTCGCCAGGCCCGCTATAATGAAGCCGATGGCCATGAAAGCGAGCGTGCCCAGTACGACGAACATAATCAGCAGAAGCCAAGAACCGTTCACCTGCGTGTTAAAGAACAGCGCGCCGATGAGCAGCACGATCATCGCTTGTATGCCGTTCAACAGCAGACGGGCCGTAATCTGGGCGGCAATGAACGTCGATGCGCGCAGCGGCGTGCTCTGCATGCGGCGAAGGACGCCGCGCTCCCGCCAGGAGGCGATTTGTCCGGCGACTCCGTTCAAATTGTTGGACATAATCATCATGCCGACTATGCCCGGAACGAGAAAATCAATATAAGTCAGATTCAGCGAGCGTACGCCTTTGCGTTCAACCGTAACGGCCGGTTTGTAGCCGGTGATCGTTTTGCTGACGCCGTCGACGATCTGCTCGATAACCGGCAAACCGACTGCCGCAACGGTTGAATTGGTCTCGTCGAAGTAGACGTCAAGCTTGCCGCTTCCGCCGGCAGCGCCGACTTGGGCGCCATATCCTTGGGGAATCACGACGACAAACTGTTTCTCGCCCTTCTTGATCGCATCGAGGGCGGCCGCTTCATCGCCGGCGGCTTCCGCACGCAGCGCCGATTGGCCCTGCAGCGCGCTGAACAGAGACTTCGATTGCGATGTCTGGTCCCGGTCAATCACGATCGTATCCAGCGAAACGGAGCTGCCGCGGCCGACGAACGAACCGAGGGCAACCATGAGCAGAATCGGGAAAATCAGGGTGAAGATCAGGACTTGACGGTTGCGCGAGAAAATACGAAGCTGAGCGATCGTCAGCTGAATGTAGGCGGAGTTCATCCTTCTCTCAAGCTCCTTCCCGTCATATGGATGAATACGTCCTCGAGCGTTGCCGTGCGGGTCTGCAGCTCGGCATAGGAGACCCTCGCCTCGTTCGTCTTGCCGATGAAGTCGATTAAAGAAGTTTGCAAACTATCGGTGTAGAGGACGAACACATCTTTGCGCATTTCGACTTGCTTCACTTCATTAACGGACTGCAGCAGCTGAACGATGGAGACTCGCTCGGACTCCGGCAGCGATTCGTAGCCCGGGGCCCGAAACTCGATGGCGCTGTCCGAATGCAGGCTGCGGACAAGAGCTTGCGGCGTATCGAGGGCGATTACCTTGCCTTGGTCCATGAGGCAGATTCTGTCGCAAAGGACGTGAGCCTCATCCATATAGTGCGTACTGAGCACAATGGTTTTTCCTTGTTCTTTCAGCCGTAAAATAATATCCCACAGCGTTCTTCGCGCCTGCGGATCGAGCCCGGTCGTCGGTTCGTCGAGAAAGACGACCTGCGGATCGTTTACGAGCGCGAGGGCGATGGCGAGCCGCTGTTTCTGCCCGCCGGACAGATGCTTAACCCGGCCGTTAAGCTTCTCGGTCAATATCATCGAGTCGAGCAGCGGCTCGATCGGAACGGGCTTCGGGTAGAAGCTTGCATACATCTGAACGATTTCCTTCACCTTGAGCAATTCGAACATGGAGGTCGATTGAAGCTGAACGCCGATAACTTCCTTCACCTTCTGCAGCTCTTTCTGCGTGTCGAAGCCGGCCACTTTGGCCGTGCCGCCGTCCGGCTTGCGAAGCCCTTCGATCATCTCCATCGTTGTCGTCTTACCGGCGCCGTTAGGACCGAGCAGGCCGAACACTTCTCCGCGCATTACGGTAAAGCTGACACCGCCGACGGCGGTATGGGCGCCGTACTGTTTCGCCAAACGCTCAACTTCGATGATCGGCTGGCCGCTGGATGGGCCATTCCGATTCGCTTGCTCCGGGCTGTTCATTGCTTACCTCCTAAATTTCATTGTGGGGATTCGCCTCGCAGCTGAAGGCGCATCTTGCCCAGAAGCTCGATGAGCTGCTGCCGCTCCTCGGCAGTTAAGCATTCGATCATTGACTCCGCAACTTGATCGACCTGCCGCTTATAGCTTTCTTCGGCGGCGCGCGCTTTGTCCGTAGCGGAAATGAGGAAGCTGCGCCGGTCGCCGGGATCGAGGGTACGTGTAATGAATTCGCTTGATTCAAGCTTATCGAGCATGCGGGTCAACGTGCTCAGGGAAACGCCTTGAAGACGCGAAGCAATTTCTTTGACCGGCATCGTACCGTATTCCGTAAGTGCCAGCACAATCGCGAATTCCTGCGCCGTAATGCGGCCGTCTTCCAGCTGCTGCGAGCATTGCCGCTGATTGTACTCCGCGCATTGCTTCATTTTCTTGCCGACAAGAGCAAGGAAGTCGCTGACGCATCGAATATGTTTGCGGGTCCGATCATCTGGTAAGGTCATGGAGTGTCGCCTCGCTTCGATATTTCCTAAATGGTAATTTTTCAGATTGACAAAGAAAGTATACCGATCCCACCGTCATGTGTCAATGCGAACACAGGAAAAAGACGGAAGGAGGAGGTCCTTCCGTCTTCACGGTGACAATGGCTAATGGGAGTGAAAATGGGTTTGATACGGCTGCTGCTCCGAAGCTTGCTGAATGCCTTGCGTCATCGTCCACATCGTGTGATTGGCGAGCTGGGGTGTCGGGTAAAATCCGCGGTAATTCATGTATTGGTATATTTCATAGGACATTTCCTGACAAATGTTTGCGCACGTCGCGTGGTAGCGGCGAATGTGCTCGTCGACGCATTCCAGCGTTTGGCGCATCGCATTGACAGCTCCGTTCTTATGAATCTGCAGCGCTAGCGTGGCAATGGTCATGTCGGACAGCTCGGTTGCGTTCGGATTCGGCTGCGTCGCCATTTGCTGGCGTTCCATGCCCGTCTGAGGCTGCTCGTAAATCCGGAGCTGAGGCGTATGGGGCAGCATCGAGGCCGCACGCCCTTGGACCAGCTGTACGCCATAGTTGTAGCTTTCCAGCATCCTGCGCTGTTGATTGTACAAAATATCTTTCAAATGCGTATCCTTCGCCATGGCGAACAAAAGTCCGTACAGCTCAAGGTTCGCCGCCTTCGTCCGCAGCTCCTCCTGGGTCTCCAAAAACTCGTGGGCGGCATAATTTCGGTAATACGACTGCTCATTTTGCTGCGTGTACATGTAAATCCTCCGATAGCTAAAGTGTAGTTGCCTTCCAGCAACACTTTAGCGTTGCCCAACCCCTCTTGCTCGTATGTATGCGTCAGGAGACCAGATCGATATCGGTGCTTGACGCCATCGGAAGGTTGAGCTTTGGATCGAGCTCGGTCAGCTTTCTGAGCCGGGTGTAGACGGTCCGCAAACGCACGGACGCCGGGTCCTGGATGAAAGCTTCTTGCCCGACATGATCCCACAGACTGAGCTTGATTACATACTCGCTGGGCTCGAGCTTTAGCTCGTATGCCGAGCCGTCCGGCAGCTTGGCTGGATAACTCGTTTGCTGGAGCGCTTGCTGTAGAAGTTGAATGCAGATTTTGCTTACGGGATGGTACCGGATGCCTCCTTTTCGCTGCGGAAGCGATAGCATCCGTGTGCCTTCGTCAATCTGCCCCCTTGTCAGCTCGGCGATTTCTTCTGCCGTAATGCCCTCTAACATCAAGATCAGGACGACGGCATCCTGCGGACAAACAGCCAACTTGTCAACAATAACCCCATACTCCGTTTCCAATCGTACTGCCATTCACTATTTCCTCCCAATACAGTAGTGCAGTTTGCTCTCACACATGTCGAATATTATGTATAAGCGGAGACAAACGATTGTACATTATATACAAGTCTTCTAGAAACATGACAAAGTATTTAAGATTGAAAGCGTTGCAGCTGTCGGTTACAATTATTTTGAAGAAAGACGATAAGGAGTGAACATACATGTACATGCAAAGAACCATCACAGGGGCGGAAGTGGGAAGCCTCGGGCACATTTTACAGACGTTCGCTACGTCGCTGCTGGTCTCGTTCGTGGGAATGATGATTGGCGCGATGGTCATTCCGCCGCAAATCATTCCGCTGTTTATTTTCATCGAGCTGGGGATGCTTATTGCAGCCATCGTCATGCGGATGCGCGGCAAGATGATCGGCTATCCGTTCCTGTACATCTTTACGGCGGTAACCGGCGTCGCGCTGTACCCGGTCATTATGGCCTACGGCAGCCAGCTGGGCGCGAACGTCGTATCCGGCGCATTCCTCGCTACGGCGGCTATATTCGGCGGCCTGTCGCTCTATGCGGCGCGTTCGAAGCGCGACTTCAGCTTCCTGGGCGGCTTCCTTGTTGCGGCGACGCTCGGCCTGATGCTCATGGGCATCATGAATTTGTTCCTGCCGTTCGGCAATATGATGTCGTTCATTTTCTCCGGCATCGGCGTCGTCGTATTCAGCGGCTGGGTACTGTACGACATCGCGCAATATCGCGACGGCGTTCACGCATCGGAAGTGCCGATGGCGGCGCTCAACATTTTCCTAGACTTCATCAACCTGTTCTTGTACCTGCTTCGCTTCATCGCCTCGATCGCCGGCTTCAGCCGCGATTAATCGGTGTATAGCAGGAAACCCCGGAGCCCGCTCCGGGGTTTTGTCGATTTTGGCTAATTTCGCTCCGGTGGAGTTGAAGCTCAGGTTAGATGCCGAGCAATCAGCGCTGCATCCCGTACCGGCTTATAGCCGTAAACGCACTCGTCCTTGCGTATGGCGTCAGTCGCTGATTTTTCGTTTAGGCGGGCGGCATTCGGGCTACACTGGAAAAGGGAGGTGAACCGTCGATGGCCAAAAGCGATGAGCTGATCAAGTACATTACCCAGAGAGTCGTCACGTATATCGACACCCCGCGGGACGAGCGGCTGAAGGTGAAGGAGACCATCAAGGGGAAGCGCGGCCGCTGGGATGTGCATTGGTTCGGCATGCTGCCGCTGGCGATGGGGATGTGGTTCAAGGAAACGCGCAGCGCTTGGCAATCCTTACGCAAACGTGCAGCGCGGTGGAAAGACGGTACCGGCAAGGTGAGCAGGGAGGAAGAACGTGCCGGCAACGGTGGATGAAGAGGCGCCTGATCGTTGGAGAGACGAGAGGGTGCTTTTTTTAATAGGCAATTGTTTGATTCGGCCATGGCCAATCCAATCTTCGGGTGGCTTAGGCGTTTGAGCTTGGTACAGTATCGTCGACAAACCTGCTGTTGTATCGTTGACTTAGCGGAAAAACTCCCTCTATTTCGGCGAAAAAAGGCGATTGTCGTACTTTAGACGGAAAACCTCATCCTAATTTTTGTGAAAAGCCGATTTGCACAGAATTGTGCGCATGTAAGCGGAACCATTCCGCTTAAAGAACCAAAAATGGATGATTTCTCAAATGTAAGCGTAAGATTTCCAGTTAATTACGTTGATCAAAAGTTTATCGGGACTTCAAGACACTTTGTTGGCTGTATATGCCGAAGAAGAGTGTTATTTTTCACATCGAATAGTATGGTACTCGTTCATATAAGATCGATCACGACATTGCTGCAAAAAATGTTATCGAAAAATCCGCCTGACGTAACAGTCATGGCTATCACGCTTAAGAAGAGAAACGCCGGCGTTTTGTTACTTCAGAGCGAATTCTGCTATCATAATATTATATAGGTTACTAGGAAGGTACTGCTATGAGCTACGATGAAGAGCAACAAAGCGCCCGTTCGCGGGGCAAATCGTATACGTCGCTGCTGTATCCACATGGGGAGACGCCTGTGGACGACGAAGGGCTGGTGCGGGGCATTCTCGGACTGTTCGGCAGCGGCAGGTCATCGCGTTCGACAGCCGGCAGGTATATTGCCGATACGAGAACGACGCTGGCGGTGGAGTTCACCCTAAGTCCGATTGCGGCCGGAAGCCGAAGAACGATGCTAGGGATTGACATGAAAATCGGGCCGAAGCGGTTGTACATCGTGCAAAAGCTGAGAGAGTTCCTGCGCGCCGTCGAACGGGGGCAAGCGTTTCCGATCACCAAAGGGTTCGTCTATGATCCTGCGAAGCATGTTCTGCTGCCGGAGGATCATGCCGTCGTACGCAAGCTGATCGATCTGATGAACCATGAAGAGTGGTACTACGACTCGGTTAACCTGTCAAATGGGGGTATGGCCCGTACGGCGGGAGACCGGACCCTTACGGTACCGCCGGATGCCTGGGAGGAGCTGATTCCGCTTGCCGCCCAGTCGCAGCATGCGCTGCTGGAGCATGGCGGTGCGGCGTATCCGACTTTCCTTGTCGCGGATGAACCGCTGCCGCTCGAGTTTCGGCTCGATGAGCTGCCGGAGGAAGGCTGCCGGTTAACCGTCCGCGGGCTGGAGCAGATGACCGTTCTGGAAGCTTATGGTCTTGCTCTAAGCGGACATCGCCTCTTCCGCATGGAGCCGGAGCAGGCGAGGCAGCTGGCGGAGCTGAAGCAATTGCTCGAAAGAGCGGACCAGCAGCATGTCGAGATTTTATCGGGGCAGCTCGATGCTTTCGTAGAGAAGGCGATTCCCGGCTTGATGAAGCTGGGGAATGTGCGAATCGCGCAAGCGGTGACGGATCGGATCGTCGTCCTGCCGTTGAAAGCGCGATTGTACCTGGATCGGGTGAAAGACCGGCTGCTCGCGGGGCTGGAATTTCAATACGGCGACATTGTGATCGATCCGCTGAATACCGAGCACAGCCGGCGCGGCGAGCGGCGCATTCTAATGCGCGATGGAGACCGGGAAGGGCGCATAATGGAGCTGTTGGAGCGGGGCGGCTTTGTTCAGACGGCGGGCGGCTTCTTTATCGACGACGAGGAGACCGAATACGGGTTTCTGTATCATATCGTTCCCGAGCTGGAGAAGCTTGTTGACATTTACGCGACATCGGCAGTCAAAGCGAGACTGGTGACGGATTTGAAGCCGCCGCGGGTGACGGTCAATGTGGATGAGCGGGTAGACTGGCTCGAGATCCGTTTCGATATGTCAGGAATCCCGCAATCGGTCATCCGCGACATCGTGAGTTCGCTGGAAGTCAAGCGCCAATATTACCGGATGCCGGAAGGAGCGCTGCTCCCGCTCGAAAGCGCGGAGTTTCAAGATTTGGTGCGCCTGCTGAACGAGCTCGGTGTCCGCAAAGGCGACTTGAACGCGAACATGGAGCTTCGGGTTCCGGCCGTACGCGGACTGCGGCTGCTGGAAAGCGAGCCAAGCTACGGTTCTTCGGTAAAAATCGGCAAGTCGCTGCGAGAGCTGCTGGAGCATCTGCGGCATCCCGAGCGATTGGATTTTCCCGTTCCGGCAAGTCTCGAATCCGTACTGCGCGACTACCAGAAGTTCGGCTATGGCTGGATGAAGGCACTGGCTCACTACGGCTTCGGCGGCGTGCTGGCCGACGATATGGGGCTGGGCAAGACACTGCAGAGCATCGCCTATCTTGTATCCGAACTGCAAGATATCCGCGACCGCGGAGAGCCGGCGCTTATCGTGGCTCCAGCGTCGCTGACGTACAACTGGCTGAACGAGCTGCGGAGGTTCGCTCCCGAGGTGCGCGCGGTCGTCGCGGACGGGGAAAGGCAGGAGCGAAGCCATAAGCTGACGCGCGAAGCGATCGGACAAGCGGATGTCATCATTACGTCGTATCCGCTGCTGCGGATCGACGCCGAGCTGTATGCGGGGCGAATGTTCCATACGTTCATTCTCGACGAGGCGCAGGCGTTCAAAAACGCTTCGACCCAAACGGCACAGGCGGTTAAGGTGATTCAAGCGAGGCAGCGGTTCGCTCTAACCGGCACACCGATGGAAAACCGGCTGGAGGAGCTGTGGTCGATCTATGCGGTTGTGTTCCCGGAGCTGTTTCCGAACAGGAAGCGCTTCGGCGAGCTGTCCCAGGAAGAGGTGGCCAGACGCATACGTCCGTTCCTGCTGCGGCGCTTGAAGAGAGATGTGCTGAAGGAGCTGCCGGAGAAGATCGAATCGATGGCGGCATGCGAGCTGCTGCCGGAGCAGAAGCAGCTGTATGCGGCTCACCTCGCCAAGCTGCAGCACGACGCGTACAAGCATTTGAACGAGGACGACTTCGGTTTTCAGAAGAACCGGATCAAAATTTTGGCCGGTCTTACCCGCCTTCGCCAGCTAATCTGCCACCCCGCTCTGTTCGTCGAAGGCTACACGGGCAGCTCGGCCAAATTCGAGCTTTTGTTCGAGCTTGTCGAGGAGTGCAGGGCGGCGGGGAGGAGGCTGCTCGTCTTCTCCCAGTTTACGGAAATGCTCGACTTGATCGGCCGCGAGCTGGCGTACCGGGGCGTGTCGCATTTTTATTTGGACGGGCATACTCCGGCAGCCGAACGCGTACAGTTATGCAGCAGGTTCAACGAGGGAGAGCGCGAGCTGTTTCTCATTTCGCTGAAAGCCGGCGGCACGGGGCTGAACTTGACCGGCGCCGATACGGTCGTGCTGTACGATCTGTGGTGGAATCCGGCCGTCGAGCTGCAGGCGATGGACCGGGCGCACCGGATCGGCCAGAAGAACGTCGTGCAGGTCATCAGGCTTATCGCTCAGGGGACGATCGAGGACAAAATGTACGAGCTGCAGCAGCGCAAACGCAGACTGATCGACGATGTCATTCAGCCGGGCGAAGAGGCGCTTTCCGGATTGACGGAGCAGGAGCTTCGCGAGATTTTAACGATATGACGGTTACAGACAGATAGGGCGTTAGGGAGATAGGGAGAGGAGACGGGAGACCTATGATCGATATTCATTGTCATATTCTTTGGGGCGTCGACGACGGGGCGAGCGATCTAGAGGAATCGGTACAGATGGCACGGGTTGCTGTGGAGGAAGGCATCAAGACAATCGTGGCGACGCCGCATTTTACGAACGACTTGATGGTAAAGATCGACGTGGTCCGGCGCAAGGTGCAGGAGCTGCAGGCGACGCTGGACGAGCTCGGCATTCCGCTGACGCTGAGGGCGGGAAACGAGATCCGGCTGGAAAGTGCGGATTTCGTCTATCGTTACGCGGAGCAGGGTACGTTCGGATATCTCGATGCGGAGCGGCGATACGTGCTCGTGGAGGAGCCGTGGGGCGGTTATTTGCCGGAATCGCCGGACATCGTCCGGTGGTTCGTGAGCCGGGGCACGACGCCGATTATCACGCATCCGGAGCGGCATCCTTTTTTTCGTGAAAATCCTGCTTTGTTGACGGCACTGCTCGAGCTCGGCGCCTGGACGCAGGTGTCGGCCGACAGCTTGCTCGGCAAGAATGGCGATGATGCACAGGCGTTCGCGGTACAGCTGCTGAACGAGGACCGGGTGCATACGCTGGCGTCGGACGCGCATAACATCCGGCGCAAGCCGAACCTCGGGGAAGGGTTCCGCCGGATTCGCGAGCACGCGGGCGACGGCAAGGCGGACGCGATCCTGGAGCGGATGAGCCGCATCTAACCGCATAGACGTAAAAAAGGGAAAAGCGTTCCGAGCGTTGCTCGAGAATGCTTTTCCTATATGAGGAAGAGGAGAAACCAAAGTTAAGGGTAAAATCTTCCGACTCCGCCGAGTGAGTCGTAGCGGATATAGCGGACGCCGTCCTGATCGACGGCCATATACGAGTCGCCGGGCTTGCTCCAGACGTGGTAGCCGATAACGGCAAGCGGTACGGTGACTTTGCCGTCGTACAGCTCCGCGACGTAGAGGAGGCGCGATTTGCCGGAGAGCGTTTTCTTCACGCTGTCGAAGGAAGCGAGGCTGAGCGGCTTGCCCGTTACCCAAGTGATCCGGTCGTACGGATCGAACTCAGGGAGCAGCGCCTTAGCCTGCACTTGGGCGGCTTGGTCGGGTTGACCGGTTAGGCCGGGGGTGCCGGCTTTGTCGGCTGCCGGTTTGTTTCCGGTGTTGGACTTCGGGAACAGCGTCTCGTCCGCCGGGAGCTTCTCACCGGTCTTGGCATCCAAATAGACGACCTCGCCATTCAGCGTCAGCTTCCATAGGGCATGCATCGGTCCGGCGTACAGCCGCTCTTTGCGGCTTAACCGGTCGTTCAGAAATTCGGCCAGATTCATGGAAGAAGGAATGAGTTCCTGCTGCACCAAAGCTTGGTACAGCGTCGTTAAGCTGAACAGAGGACGCGGGCCGGTTCCGTATTCAATCAGCTTGAATGTGCCTTCCGGCGAAGCGCCGACGATCATGTAGCCGACCTCTTTGCCGCCCTCGACGAACAGAACGATGTAGCCGTGCGTGCCGGGACCGAGCGGATAGCTCGTCCAGCTCGCGTTCTTCCAGGCGCTGAAGCCGCTTTCGCGGGCGAGCGCCTGGCGCCACCGGTCGATCGAATCGTCGAGATCGACCGCCGGCTTCGCCGCCGCTGACGCAGGCGGCGAGTCTTGCGCCGCGGCGGCTGCAGCGGCGCTTTCCGGCGCCGGCTGCTCCGCAGGCGCCGATGGCTGGGGCGCGGCAGGCGGTTCGGCTGCCGAGGCTGGTTCGGCCGCCTGCACGGCAGCGGCCGGAGCGGCGGCGGCGTCCGCCCCGGGATCGAGGTCGGACAGCGCCGGAAGGGCGAAGGAGAAGCCGACTGCCAGAAGCAGGGCGGCTGTCCAAAGCGATGGTCGCATCCGTTACGTCACCTACCATTCTATGCTTTGATTGTACTAGCTATGTCATAAAAAGGTTGTTGTTTGTTGTCCTATGGAATTTAGGAACTTTTAGCGACTGGCGTCAGCTTATGCCTAAGTTTGGGCAGCTTCGGCCTGCAGATGAAAGAAACCGCAGTTGATGACGGAAACTTCGATGCGCGGCCGGTATTGCCAGTCGATTTCCCGCTTGCGGTTGTCGTACTGCGCTTCGATATCCGGCTTCTGCTCGGGGTCGGCGTTCTGCAGCAGCGTTCCGTAATAGGCGTCAATCCGCTCCAGCTCCTCCCGCAGATGTTCGCCGGCCAGCTCGGCCCATCTGTGGTCGTAGCTCCGCACGGTTTGCTCCACGTGCGCTTCCAGACGCGCCGCCGCTTCGCCGTACGGCAGCACGTCCGGAAGCAGGCGAATGTTGTCCGGCAGCCGCGCGGTCAGCTTGCGCTTCAGCAGCTCCTCCTCAAAGAAGCGCTCGCGGATGATCCCGGATGCAAGCCCGATCGCCAGCGAATGCACCTCACTCCGCTTCATATCGCAGACGAGCTCGACCTTGAAATTGACGTGCAGCCACGTCTCATAGGCAGGCGCGCGTCCATTCGCCGTTTCGCGGGGCTCCTCGAACATCCGGACGAAGCGCCCCCGCGTCTTCGCCGATTGGAACAGCTGCTGCAGCCTGCGCGAGCCGAACGTCACGTCGTCCGTCGGCACGCGGGCCGTTACCGTAGTCGGCACGAAGCCGAAATAGCGGCCAAGAATGCTGTCCGACGTGCCGGGGGCGCCTTGCACCGCGGAGACGACCGCGCCGGTTCCCGGAGCGGGTGGTCCGCCGATGCCAGGGCGCGAGGCAGGTGCGGAGGGCCCCATTTGGCCTCCCGGGGCTGAGCGATATCCGGCAGCTGTCCCGGACGATACGGCAGCTCCGGATGTCCCGGATCGCGCAGCAATCCCGCCTGCTCCCACCACACCGGCACCCGAGGCCGAACCGATACCCGAGGCCGAACCGGCACCCGTAGTCGCCGCGGCTCCCCCGGTTGGGCCAGCCGCACCTCCGCCCGCCGCAGCGCTGCTTGCAGAACCGCCGCCGGCAGGGGCCGCACTCGCGAGCCCTGCTGCGGAACCTTGCGCCCCCGGCCCGGCAGCGGGCTGTCCCGGCTGACCGGGCCGCCCGCCGCCCGAGAACGGCTTCGCTGATTTCAAGGCTTGGTAGGCGGGCGGGTCGAAGACGAACGTCATCGTCATCGTTTCCGCCGGCGCGCCGGTGCGCTCCACGAACCCCCAATAATACGCCCGGTTCGTCAGCTCCTTATCGGCCTCAACCGATAGCTTGACGGTGACATGGGTCGGCGCCTTCTCCACAATGTCGCATTGATACGCTTCCAAATAAGCATGCACGAAGCTGCGGATTTGCTCGGCATTCATCGGTCCGCGCTCACCTCCCCGGAGCCGGCTGCTTGGCCTCCGCCGCCCGCCGCAATTGGGACAACGGCCCCGCCTACGGCGTCCAATAAACCGGAGAACGGCTGATCGGCGGTTTGTTCCGTTTCTTCGCATACCGCACGGAATTCGTTGCCGAGCTCGTCGAGCCGCCGCCGCAGTTCGTCATCGGAGCGGGACTCCATCGCCAATTTGAACAGGGAGGTTTCCAGCGACGTCTTCTTGTCGAATCGCTCCAGAATCGTGTCCAGCTCGCCGATGACCGCTTCGAACATGTTGATTTTCTCGTGCAGCAGGGAAAGGATATGCTCTTCGATGGTCCGCTTCGTTGACAAGTTGTAAATTTTCACGTCATGCTGCTGGCCGAGCCGGTGCACGCGCCCGATCCGCTGCTCGACGCGCATCGGGTTCCACGGCAGATCGAAGTTGATCATGTGATGGCAAAATTGCAGGTTGATCCCTTCGCCGCCGGCTTCCGTCGCGACCAGCACCTGCGCCCGGCTCTTGAACAGATCCATCATCCAGTCCTTCTTGCCGCGGTTCATTCCGCCCCGGTACGGAACGGCGATCAGCTTCGCTTCTTTGAAATAGGAGAGCAAATACTCCTGCGTGGCGCGATATTCCGTGAACACAATGACCTTGTCGTTAATTTCGCGGATAAGCTCCATCGCCTTCTCGGCCTTTGTGTTGGCGGTGATCGCCTTGATTTTGCTCACAAGCTCCCAGATGCGGGCGCGCTGCGGCGAGTCCTCGGCCGTCTTCTTGAACAAGTTGACGAGAGTGATGAACACGGCGTCGCGCGACGAGCACACTTCCCGCTGCAGCGTGACGAGCGCCAGCATCGAGGCGATATCGCCTTTCGTTTCTTCGTATCGGGTCCGGACGAAATCGGTCACGCCGTCGTAAAGCGCCTGCTCTTCGGGAGACAGCTCAAGCTCCACGTTGCGAACGATCCGTTTGGTAAAATGCACCCCGCCGTCGCCCCGCCGGTTGCGGATCATCACCTTGGACAGCTCCTGCTGCAGCAGACCTTCGTTCTTCGGCGTCCGCTTGGACAGCACGAAATTGGACTTGAAGTTCGTCTGCGCGCCGAGCTGACCGGGCTTGAGCAGCGTAATCAAGTTGTACAGCTCCTTCAGATCGTTCTGAATCGGCGTGGCGGTGAGGAGCAGGCAATATTTTTTGCGGAGCTCGGTTACGAACTGATAGTTGGTCGTTTTTTTGTTTTTCAGCTTGTGCGCCTCGTCGATGATGACCATATCGTAGTCGAGTCCGAGTACGATATCGCGGTGCGGATCGCGTTTGGCCGTGTCCATGGAAGCGACGATAATGTCGGTAGACTGCCACATATACGATTTCTTCTGGGCGGCGGCGGGAATGCCGAACTTCTGGTTCAGCTCGCGCACCCATTGCAGGACGAGCGAGGCGGGGACGAGAATGAGCGCCCGCTTGACCAGCCCGCGCACCAAATATTCTTTAAGGATAAGTCCGGCTTCGATCGTCTTGCCGAGTCCCACCTCGTCGGCGAGAATGGCGCGGCCGCGCATGTCGTACAGCACCCGCTTGGCCGTCTCGATCTGATGCGCCATCGGCGTCAGCTCGGTCACGTACCGCAAACATTGCAAATCCTCGAAGCTGTGGATGAGCTCCGACTGCTCCGCTTCGTAAGCCAGCTTGAACATGGCCCATGGATCCCAAGGCCCGCCTTGGTCGCTCCGGCTCTGCAGCTCCTGCAGCAGGCTGCGGTCCATATGCAATTGAAGCCCATCCTGGATCGGGCGGACGCCCGGTTGAAGCATCATGTCGCTCATGGTGTCCTCCTGAGTCGGAATGCTGTGCGGCTTTCGCAGATTTACTTGTTAGTATGTACCAGCGGAGGTGCTTTCATAACTTGGAAGCGCGGAAGCCGTAGGTCATCGGTTTCGAGTGCGGCGTTTGCTTCGGCCCCGGGTGTATGTCTGTGCGTCGTTCGCCTTCACAAGCGTTGGCGGATTTAGTAAGATTAGAGCATTCCCGGATTGGGCTTGGTAAAGGAGAAAGACGAATGAGCGATACGTGGCGGTTTGTGCATACGGGTCATCAAGGACCCGCTTATAATATGGCGGTTGACGAGGCGATTTTGACGGCAGTAAGCGAGGGCAGCGTGCCTCCGACCGTGCGGTTTTACGGCTGGGCGCCGGCGACACTGTCGATCGGCTATTTTCAGAAGTCGGCGGAGCTGGACTTCGATGCGATCGCCCGCGAGGGGGTAGGGTTCGTGCGCCGTCCGACGGGCGGCCGTGCGGTGCTGCACGATATGGAGCTGACGTACAGCATCATCGTGCCGGAGTCGTACCCGGGCATTCCGGCGAATGTGACGGAGGCGTACCGCGTGCTCAGCGAAGGGCTGCTGCGCGGGTTTCAAGGGCTCGGGCTCGACGCCCGAATGGTGTCGCTGGCCACGGAAGAGGAGAAGACGCAGTATGCATCTGCCGGCTCGGCGGCATGCTTCGATTCGCCGTCCTGGTACGAGCTCGTCGTGGAAGGGCGCAAGGTCGCCGGCAGCGCCCAGACCCGGCATAAGGGCGTTGTCCTGCAGCACGGATCGATTCTGCTCGATATGGATGTGGACCGGCTGTTCCGGCTGCTGACCTTCTCCAGCGAGAAGGTGGCGGAGCGGATGAAGCGCAGCTTCACGCAGAAGGCCGTCGCCATTAACGATGTTCTGCGGGAGATGGGGCGGCCGGCCGCCCGGCTCCCGGATGTGGAGGCGTCGTTTCGCGCAGGCATCGCCGAAGCGCTCGGCGTTACGCTGGCGGACGGGGAGCTGAGCGGAGCGGAGCGGGCGCTGGCAGCGAAGCTTGCGGCCGAGAAGTACGGCACGGAGGAGTGGAACAGACGGCGATAGAACGCTGCCTGCCGGAAACGAGGGAATCGGCAAGGCGCGGTTGCGGGCGACGCTTCCCGCCCGAACCCCGGCATGCATCCATCTGAGCGAAGGGGATATTACCAATAAGGAAGGAGTGCTGCTCATGCCGCTGGAACGCGAACGCCAAGTTATCGAAGCAACACAGGGGCTCCCCGCCACCGCCCAGTCGCTGGCAAACGATCTGCGAGACCTCGGCGTCGAGCCGGGCATGCCGCTGATCGTGCACTCGTCGCTCAGCTCGCTCGGCTGGGTCGTCGGCGGAGCGCAGGCTGTCGTTATGGCGCTGGCCCAGGCCGTCGGCGAAGAAGGCACGCTGCTCATGCCGACCCAGACCGGAGGCTTATCGGAGCCCTCCGTATGGCAGAATCCGCCGGTCCCCGAGGCTTGGTGGCCGATCATCCGCGAGCATATGCCCGCGTTCGATCCCGGCTTAACGCCTACGCGCGGCATGGGAGCGATCGTGGAGACGTTTCGGACTTGGCCAGGCACGCTGCGGAGCGCCCATCCCCAGCTCTCCTTCGCCGCACGCGGGAAGCTGGCCGGCGCGCTGCTCGCCGGACAGACGCTGAACGACGGATTGGGCGAACGCTCTCCGCTCGCCCGGCTGTACGACCATGACGGCTGGGTGCTGCTGCTCGGTGTCGGACATGACAATAACACCTCGATTCATTTGGCCGAATACCGGGCGCATTACCCGGGCAAAGAGCAGCGGGAATATGCGGCGCCGGTTATGATCGACGGGCGGCGCGAATGGACGACGTACTTGGACATTCAATTCGTGACGGACGATTTTCCCGCTATCGGGGACGCGTTCGCACAAGCGACGGGGCTCGTCGCGCACGGGAAAGTAGGTCAAGCGCAGGCGCTGCTCATGCCGCAGCGGGAGCTGGTCGATTACGCGGTTATGTGGATGGGGCTGCATCGCGGCATCCATACGGATCTTATGGGGGAGGGGACGGAATGACGCTGCATCGTATTGCAGTCATCTCCGATATTCACGGTAATATGACGGCGGCCAGTGCCGTCTTGGACGACATCGGGACACGCGGTATCGAAGACATTATTTGCCTGGGCGATCTTGTCGGCAAAGGTCCCCATTCTCCGGAGGCGGTCGACCTGATGCGCGAGAAGTGCCGGCTGATCGTGCGGGGAAATTGGGACGATTTCATATCGAATCCGACGGAAGACCCGACCTTACGCTGGCATCAAATGCGTCTCGGCGAAGAACGGCTCCGCTACTTGAAAATGCTGCCGCTCTCCGTCGACCTTCGGCTCAGCGGACGTCTGATCCGGCTGTACCACGCCTCGGCGAAGAGCATCTACCACCGCGTTCAGCCATGGGAGCCGATCGAGGAGCGGATGGCGATGTTTGCCAATACCGAGCTGACGGGCACGGCGGACGATCAGGCCGCAGAGCCGGATGTCGTCGGGTACGGGGACGTGCACAATGCGTTCGTCCAGCATTTGAACGGGCGCGTCCTGTTCAATACCGGCTCCGTCGGCAACCCGCTCGATGTGACGCAAGCCGCTTACGCCATACTGGAGGGCGACCGGGCAAGCACCGGCTTGAAGCCGTTCTCCATCCAGCTGGTCCGGGTGCCTTACGACATCGAGCAGGCGGTTCGGGATGCCGAGGAGCTTGGCATGCCGTCGCTCGACGCCTATGCCAAAGAGCTCCGCACGGCCAAATATCGGGGTCTCAAGTCTTAACGGCGGCGGAGTGCCGCGATCTCTTCCTCGAAAGCTTGCTGAAGCTTGCGGGTCACCGGTCCGGGCTGGCCGTTTCCTACGGGGCGGCCGTCAACGCCGACAATCGGCATGACCTCGATGGTCGTTCCGGTGCCGAACAGCTCGTCTGCGGATGCAAGCTCCTCCAGCGTAAACGCTTCTTCCCTGACCGGCACCTCCAGCCGCTTTGCCAGCCGCAGGACGACGGCGCGGGTAATCCCGTGCAGGATCAGGTGGTTCGCCGGATGTGTGCGCACGATGCCGTCCTTGACCATCATCACGTTCGAAGCCGAACACTCCGTCACGGTGCCGCTCCGGTGCCAGATCGCATCGTCCGCCCCGCGTTCGACCGCTTCCTGTTTGGCCAGCACGTTCGGCAGCAAATTGAGCGTCTTCAGATCGCAGCGAAGCCAGCGAATATCGTCGAGCGTAACTGCCGATATGCCTCGGCTCATGGCTTCGCTGGGACGGGCCAGCTCCTTGCAGTATGCCATCAGATTCGGCTCCGCACCGGCAGGGAACGGGTGGGCCCTCGGCGCTTCGCCGCGCGTGATCTGCAGGTAAATCGTGCCGTCCCTAACCCCTTCGCGATCCAGCAGCTCCTCGAGCCGACGTTGAATAGACGCCGTATCGTACGGGAGCGTCAGCTTCGTGCCCTCCGCCGTACGGATGAGCCGCTCGAAATGAGCCTCAGGTTCGAATATACGGCCGTCATATACGCGAAACACCTCATAAATTCCGTCACCGAATACATAGCCCCGATCATCCGGCGACACACGCACGTCGGAACGTAAAACAAGCTCATGATGCCAAATCATCCATTTCATCCATGCTTCCTCCTATTTCCATAGACAAATGTACCTAAAGTTTAGCAAGTCATGATCGACCCGTCAAAACAGTGTCCAAAGTCTATGGGTCCATGGTCGTGTTCGCATCGTAATAGATTAATGTATGCCATAGTTCGACAGTCCTTATGCCCGTATTTTCGCGAAAATTGTAAAACTTTCTCAGATACTTAGCTTCGAAAAAGAGAGCTTGAGGCCGAAATGAAGAGATATTCGTCTCGTAAGGCGTCCTAATGGTGGATTTTCCACCCTCATCCACTCGAAACACAACATCTAGTGAGGTATAATGAATTTCGCACACTATATCTAGTGTGAATCGCAGTAATTTGTTGCTATCATTGTCGTAGGAGGCGTTGCGGTTTGGAGACGACGCAAGCGAAGCAGGGCAAGCGTTTGGAAGGATTAAGCGAGAAAATTTTCTTGGATCGGTACGCATTGAAGAATGCCGATACAACGCAAACGAAGGTAGGCGACGTTGTACTCGCGCTGACGAAGGATGACCCGAAATTTCCGGCGAAGGAAGTCGGAGAGGTCATCGCGCGTAACGGCCGTAACGTAACCGTACAATTGCGCAGCGGCGACAAGGTCGAGACGACGGTCGAGAAGCTGACGCTCAATATAGAGAAGACTCCGGAAGAAATGTGGGACCGTCTGGCCAAAGCGATGGCGTCGGTTGAGGCGACTCCGGAGAAGCAGCAGGAATGGACTGAGAAATTCCGCTACATATTGGACGACTGGAAGCTCGTTCCGGGCGGCCGGATCGCGGCGGGCGCCGATGCGAGCGACGAGCTGACGCTGTTTAATTGCTACGTCATTCCGTCGCCGCACGACAGCCGCGGCGGCATTATGGCGACGCTGAGCGAAATGACGGAGATTATGTCCCGCGGCGGCGGCGTCGGTATTAACTTGTCTTCGCTCCGCCCTCGCCGTTCGCTCGTGAAGGGCGTTAACGGTTCGTCGAGCGGCGCCGTCTCCTGGGGCGGACTGTTCAGCTACACGACCGGCTTGATCGAGCAGGGCGGCTCGCGCCGCGGCGCGCTGATGCTTATGATCAACGACTGGCATCCGGATGTCGTGGACTTCATTACCGTCAAGCAGACGATGGGCCAAATTACGAACGCGAACCTGTCGGTTTGCGTCTCCAACGGCTTCATGAAGGCCGTGAAGGAAGACCTCGATTGGGAGCTTGTCTTCCCGGACACGCAGGACCCTGAGTATAACGACGTGTGGAACGGCGACCTCGACGCATGGAAGAAGCTCGGCAAGAAGGTCATCTCGTACCGCACCGTCAAGGCTCGCGACATTTGGCATACGATTATCGAATCCGCGTGGAAATCGGCGGAGCCGGGCGTCGTCTTCATGGAATACTATAACCAGATGTCCAACAGCTGGTACTTCAACCCGATCATCTGTACGAATCCGTGCGGCGAGCAAGGCTTGCCGGCGTGGGGCGTCTGCAACCTGTCCGCCGTCAATCTGTCGAAGTTCTACGACGCCGAGAAGCATGACGTGGCGTGGGATGAGCTGGCGAAGACCGTCCGCTACTCGACGCGCTTCCTCGACAATGTCATTGACAAGACGCCGTATCATTTTGACGAGAACCGTGAAAATCAGCAGGGCGAGCGCCGCGTCGGCCTCGGTACGATGGGCCTTGCCGAGCTCATGATCAAGCTCGAAATCCGCTACGGCTCGCCGGAGTCGCTGGAGTTCCTCGATAAGCTGTACGGCTTCATGGCGAAAGAAGCGTACCTTGCGTCCGCCGAAATCGCCGGGGAGAAAGGCTCGTTCAAGCATTTCCAAGCCGACAAGTTCTTCCAGAGCGGATTCATGAAAAATATGCTCAGCGTGTATCCGGAAGTCGGCGCAGCGATCAAGAAGCACGGCATGCGCAACGTTACCGTCATCACGCAGGCGCCGACCGGCTCCACGGGAACGATGGTCGGTACGTCGACGGGGATTGAGCCGTATTTTGCCTTCGAATATTATCGCCAAAGCCGTCTCGGCTTCGACAAGCAGTATGTTCCGATCGCCCAGGAATGGAAGGACGCGCATCCGAATGAAGAGCTGCCTTCTTACTTCGTAACGGCAATGGATCTGTCCGCGGAAGATCACATCCGTGCGCAAGCGGCGATTCAGCGCTGGGTCGACAGCTCGATCTCGAAGACAGCGAACTGCCCGTCCGACTTTACCGTCGAAGAGACGAAGCGGCTGTACGAGCTCGCGTTCGACCTCGGCTGCAAAGGCGTAACGATCTACCGCGACGGCAGCCGCGACGTTCAAGTTCTGAGCACCGATAAGAAGGAAGAGCCGAAGGCGGAAGCTGCCGCACCTGCTGCTGAAGCTCCTGCGGATACAGCGGCACTTACCGGAATCGCATCGGCGCTGGCCGTCAACATCGACGCTAAGACCGAGCAGGATTTCGATAAGGAATATAAGCGTCGCCCGCAAATTTTGCGCGGAGCTACGTATAAATACAACACTCCGCTGGGCGTTGCCTATATCACAATCAATGATCTGAACGGCTCCCCGAGCGAGCTGTTTATGAACGTAGGCAAAGCCGGCTCCGACGTCTTCGCGATGTCCGAAGCGCTCGGCCGCGTCATCTCGCTGTTCCTGCGCTACGGCGACCACGGCAATAAGGTAAAGCTGCTGGTTAAACACCTGAAGGGTATCGGCGGCTCCGGCGCGATCGGCTTTGGCCCGAACCGCGTCGAATCGATCGCCGACGCCGTCGCCAAGGCGCTCGAGACGCACGAGGAGTACCGCCAGGCTACATCCGGCGCCGAGCCGTTCATCACCGCTACACAAGAGGTGATCGAGGTTCCGGCCGCACCACCTAGTGCTCCGGCACCTAGCTACAGCAGCAAAGCTGCGATGGTCACTTCCCTTGATCTGTGCCCAGGCTGCGGCTCCGCCTCGCTGGTGAACAGCGAAGGCTGCAAGAACTGCTCCAACTGCGGATATAGCCGTTGTTAGACCGGGTATGAATAATAAATGTGATTAAAGATGTCAATTTCCTTGATATGATAACACTAAGGCTATATACACATGTATATAGCCTTAGTGTTATTTTATGGTGCAGAAAAATGATGGGGGAAAAGGTAGGGAATTGTTGATAAATGTAGAATTATCTATATATACATGTATATATTAGAGAGGGAATCAAGCTAGATGAATGGGATAAAGAATGATTGGATGCTCTTAGAGAATGATCAGTATGTACTAGGCATCTTTAATGGACCATTACCAATGTTCTACCCAAATAAGTGGTTGGTGGAAATAAATATGGCTTCCAGTTCCCCAGAAACAGCAAGAACATATTCGAGGAATTTATTGAAGTTCTTTCAATTTCTTCATATCTACGAAATTGACCTTTATGATATTACTCGTGAAACTCTTATGAGGTTCAATAGTGCATTGAAGAAACGAAGTACAGAAACGGATAGTCTGTTCATTAAGGAAAAAGTTACAGATTACACAAGATATCAGATTTTTAGAACTACGCTTCAATTTGTGGAATGGTTTATTTCCTCGCCTGATGATGAACCTTTACTTCAAGATAGTAGAAGAGGGCGAAGTAAGAGACAGGGGATTCTGGGGGGGATTACACTCGCTGAATTGACAACGGTGAGAGAGAAACTAATTAGGAGACATAAAAATAGATTGCCGAAGAATATTTCGGATACGACCGTAACAAATATTTGGAATTGGCTTTATGAAAAGTATAAGAATCAGCCAGATATTCTTTCTAGAAATAATGCAATAATAGGACTATTGCTTGAAACGGGCGTGAGAGTGGGGGAGTTAGTATCCATCAAGCTTGATCAAGTAGACCTTCATGAAAGAAAAATAACAATAAAAGTAGATATGGAAGAGTACGAGAGGGTTAGTATATCAAAATCTAGAGGAGGTCTTCAAAAATCAGGCGAAAGAGTAATTGTGATATCTAAAGATTTAGCTAATTTGCTAAATGAGTACATTCTCTTATATCGTCCTACTGCAGCAATTAAATTAGGGAACCAATATTTATTCTGTATCCATCGAAACGGGCAGAATCCAATTGGTTCGCGTATTACGCGCAATACGATTGATCATCTAATGAACTTAATGAATAAATCCCCTTCGGAAGGTGGTATAGCTGGTATGGAAAAACTGCATGCGCATATGTTCCGGCATACGTCAGCTACCAATCTTTTAAAGTATGGAGCGGATATTCGAACAGCACAAGAGCAGCTTGGACATAGTGATATTAATACTACAAAAGAGTATACCCATCTAGTTCCGTCAGCCAGGAGAGAAGCGTTAGACAAAGCTAAAGTTGGTAGAATGATAAAAGCAGGGCGTTCAAATAATGAAAAAGACTAGAAAACAAAAAATAACATGTGTTAAAGGTTATGTTGTAGAGACAGATGATCTTACTTGGGTATTCCATATACCTTCTAATTCACGTGGAAGTGCAGGAGAAGTGAGCAAGCAATTTATTTATTGGACTGACTTTCCCACAACCCAGCGATCAAAAATTATGGGGATGGCTCAGTTGATGATGGAAGAGAAGGGTGCAGATAATGCACTAGTCTTTGTATATGGTGTTAGATGGGTGTACAGATATCTTGCAGAGGGAGGTCGGCAGGATTTCGATTTCAATAAACTTACTGAAACTGAGTGGGGGGGATTTGCGAAATGGCTCGAGGAGCAGAATGCGAATATTAGTGGAAAATTAAAACTTACAACAAGAAGGGGATATTTTGTACACATAAAAAGTGCAATTAAAACGGCAGCCTTCTTAGACAAATTTGGTGTTACATATGAAGATCTTGAGACAATTGAGGCCGCAATGAGAAGGCGATTTCGTGATGCGAATTTGTTAGCTATGTACCGAGCCAGTAAGAGAGCTTTGAATGAAGATGAAACATTAAATCTGTTAGAAATGATTAATGAAGAATGGAATGCGTGGAGAGAATTCAAAGCAACAGGGAAAATACCGCTTGAGGGTATGCCGGATCTTTTAGCCATTGCGGCTACTATTCTTTGTTTTGAAGAAACCGTAAGACCGGAAGAATTAAATGTCATGGAAGTCAAACATATTCGAATTGGCGAAGCAGTTGAGATTTTACTTTGTGCCCCAAATAAAGCAGAAGGTTATATAGAGGTAAGTAAAGAAACAGCTCCCATTCTTAAAGAACTGATTGAATATGGAAGTGAAGCTAGGCGAACGCATGGAACGGAAAGGCTTTTTATTGATGATGAAAACGTCTTGGGTTCTAATCAATTAAATAAACGATTGAGGAAACTTTTGGAGAAATATTGGAGTAAATACCCCGTTGATCGTCCGGGTATCCGACTTTCCGATGGAAGGAAGACATTGGGTGCTTACCTTGCATCAACTACTAATGATGAGGAAGTAGTGCGATTAATTCTTAGACATGCTGATGTAGGTACAACTAAAATATATTACGTGCGGCAAGGAAAAGCCCAGCTTTCACGAAACATTCGAAACGCTTTAAAGGAATATGCTTTACGATTTTCCAGAGCGTATAATCCTGCGGTGGTAGATCCGATAGCTGATAGTCCCCCAGAAATAGCTGAAGTGCTAAAAAGAAATCCAGACCACACTAATATCTACGGAGCATGTACTGAGGACAAAGAGGTTGAAGGTGACTGTGAGAAGGGCATACATTGCGGAGATTGCCCCCTATTAATTCCGATGGTCTCAAAACTTAAAAATTTCGAAATAGAAAGAGATCTGTACTTATCAAAAGTGGCAACTGCTGAAAATGATCGAGATATCGAGCACTTATTAGCACACGCAGGGATGCTAGAGGGACATATTCTTAATATCAAACGAAAGATGAAACTAGCGGGGGTTATTGCTTGATACTGAAAATAGTACCACTGGACTTATTCAAACAGGGTAATATTGAACCGTTCCCCGGAGCAGGCTTTACGTATGAGGATGATATATGGAAATTGCACAATTGGAATACTGTCGCTGCAACTCCTGGCGAAAGTCTTCTAAGCTTCGAGTCAATAGTTTACTGGCTCAAACCAATTGCAAAAGCATATATGTCATACGGGTGGTTAGCTCAAGACTTAAGCATCGGTTGGATGCAGGGACAGCTGACTTCATTGAGAAAATTATCGGAGTACTTCATATGTAATTACCCACAACTAAAACAGCTGATAAATTTAGATCAAAGAGTTGCAGAAGGCTTCGCAGATTATCTTAATGAAAGATATCCAAACCAGACTGCTTATTTAACTGCAAGACATATAGGCAATTTTGGAAAATGGATTAGAAAACAATACAAGTTGCCAATTACATTTAGGCCAGATCACATCGTCAAATTAAAGCGTGAAAAAGATCTTCTTGAGGACAAGACGCAAGTTATTCCGATTGACGTCATAGATCAATTTTTCAAGGCTATAGGAACCTATCACCAAGAGCTCTGGGAAAAGTGGAAAAACGCGCCTCCTAGTAAACGAACAAGAATTACTGAATTACTGTATTTACAAGTTCTAAAAATACTTCTCTGCACACCTCTTCGAATATCACAAGTTTTGTTGTTAGATCGCGATCCATTACGTGACTCAACAAATAATGAAGAACCGGGGGTATGGATCAAATACATAGAGAGTAAATCGCATCAAGGCGAGCAAGAAAAATATGTTCCTTTAGAAATGGCAGATATAGTTCGGGAAGCCATTGAGGCTGCACAAACTGTAACTGAAGAATTTTATCGCAGGAGTGGCAAAAATCATCTATTCCTTACAGATTCAAAAGCAGCAGCATTAGAGGAAGGAATTCGGAATATATCCTCTAAAGCTTTCAGAGCATGGCTTAATGGACGGGAAAGTGAAGAAGGGGAAGTCGTTAGGGAGGGATTTATACATAGGTTCAATATTAAATACGAAGGAGAATATTACTATTTGAGACCTCACCAGACTCGGCACACCTTGGCATCATTCGTATATAGGGGGGGCGGTGGATTCGGAGATGTTACAAACTACTTGAACCACAGGAATCTCAAAGTCCTAAATAAGCAAACCGGTGTATATGTTCACGGGGAAGAAAGGCATCTCATTGAACTTGATAATGCCCTTGCTGAAGGAAAGTTATTAGGCATTTCAAAGCCGCTATTAGAAAATCGATCAGTATTTGTTGGCGGGATGGCGGATATAGATCAAGCGCATATAAAATCTATGGGAATGTATGTACAGCCAACAAGATATGGATTTTGTACTAGGCCGATGCACAAAGGGCCATGTCCAAATCCAAGAAAATGTCTTCATAACAGAGAAGTTACTGCTCCTGAACCATGCACTAGCGCGTTAATTACACCTCGTGCGATAGAGGCAATTAACGATGATACCAAGTTTCTAGAAGAACAAACAAAGCTATGGCAAAGTGAGGCTCCGGGGAGTAGGGGGCTAAAAAATGTATTGCTTATGAAGGACTATTATGACGGTATTGCAAATGTATTATTTGGAAAGAGTACACCAGAACAAGAATTTGGAAAAGATATTTATAGAACTGACGCCGAAATTGAAGTTAGGACAAAGAAGCGCAAAAATAAATCAAAGGATTCCACGGGCATACCGCCTTCAGCAAAAGGAAAACAATTCAAAGATAAAGTTACTTCAAAAGTTTATGAAATATATAATAACATGAGAGCAAACAATGACCATATTAACCTGGATGAATTTCTGGATAGAGCCCACATTTCAAAAAGAAATTTGAGAATATCGTTCCCTGAGATTTATAAGGCTCTCGCTCTTTATAAAGAAAAACAAGTTGCTTTAGAAAAGAAGGAAAAAGTGAATCAAGCCTATCAAGAATTAGCTATTGCTAAGGAACAACATGTAGAACTCCAGATAACTGTTTTGGCACAAAGATTAAATGTTCATAGGAATGATTTCTATACCATTTTTCCAAAAGATTTGGTTGAAGAATTAGCCACATGGAATGAATCTGTACGCAATATTAAAAAGAATAATGATCAGAGAATCTTAAGAGAACAGAAAGAGCGAAATTTGAAAGAACGGGAACTGGCAAAGCAACAAAGAAACCAAGAAATACTCGAACGAATCGAGAAAGAGCTTCTATACATAGAAAATAGCGGTAAGTTCGTGGCTGTTGAAGATTTTTGCAAAATCATTAAAATTGGCCTAACCCTATTCAATACTACGTTTAAAGATTCTAAGAAACGTTTGGATGACTTAAATAGGACTAACTCGAAAAGAGTCGAGAGAATAAAAGCAATGGAAGAGATGTTGTTAACGAAATGGAATGAAATCACTTCATCGAACGAACCAGTAACTGTTGTTGAGTTCGCAAATTTTTGCAACGTTTCAAGGGATATATTTTATAAAGACAGTTCGAGAGCTTTTTTTCATTGGGTTGAAAAAATTGAGTCTTATAATATAGACATTATAGAAAGCAAAAAGAAAATAATAATACAAGAGTTTAATCAGATGGTCAAGGATCGTGTACCGATATCTGTCTATCAATTATCGAAAAGAAGCGGAATTTCTAGACATTTCATATATCGGCATTGTACCGAACTATTGGATGAAGTTATTAAAACAAGCGAGGATTAAACACATGCCGAAAAGAATAATTTCAGGCAAAGATACAAGGCAAAGAATTGAGCAAGAATGGGAGAATATCACAAGTCTCAAAAACCGGAAGATAACAATAACGAGCTTTTGTAAGACTGTTAATATAACAACGACATCACTGTATCACAATTATCCTGATTGGGCTGAGAAGCTTCGTTTATGGATTGATGAAGGGCGAACAACACCAAGTAAACAAACACATATGACGAAAAAGAGGCTCTCTGATAGTGATGGGATTCAATTAATTGAAAAACTTAGGAAGGAATTATCTAATACTCAGAAACAACTCACTGAAGCAACAAATCAAAGAGATCATTACAAAAAGCGAGCAAAGGATTATGAAGATATAAAAACCGAAAATGATAAACTCCGAGCAATACTTCAAGGATTGTATGGAGTTTTAATAAGAGAACTTGGCCAGAAAAAAGCACAGGAAATTTTAACGAAATTTGAACGAAACTTTACAAAATAATAAAGTAATTATTATTCCGAATTACGGTCCTCTGCTGACTTTACGTTTAACGATGATTAGAATGTACGGGAACTCAAAATCGAGAGGAGTCAGCTTATTATTTCCCAGACGACAAACCGACGCATGATGTATAAACATTACGCACAAGGCGTTATTTCGGAGTTGCAGCGATTGGCTATCCTGATCAACAAGCGAAGGTTGTTTTTTTTCGCCACTATAGAGACATGAAGCGTATTTTTGGTCTTGAGCCGAATGTAAGCGAATTTGCAAAGATGGTCGATGAATTTGAACGAGCATCAAAACGCAAATATATTCCGGAAGATCCTGATCAAATTTTTGTCGGACATCTTCGTGATCAGGATAGAAAGAATATCAGTAGACATGAGTGAACCTAATAAAGGTCAAGATACTATCGGTAAACTGTGATTGCTTGAACAGGCTATTCACGTGGTCAAAAGCTTTAGAGCATGAAGGTGGTTGGAAAGTCACCGTTGACTAGACACAATTTAAAAGTATCAAAAAGGTGCTTTCATCTTAACATATGCCTTTCAGGGAACTCACTTACCTGTTCACTAATGCTGTTGAGTGAGAAACAGCCAAGGTTAGTAACGTGCACAAGACTGAGGATATGTGTCCCTTAAAGCATGCTTTTTGATACATATTTTTTTGCTCTGTTTATACGTATCAAAATGTATTAAAATCACTTTAGGAACGTTTCGTTTCAATCAACTACATTTTGAGACGCAATTAGGGGAGAGTGGGGGACTTGAAGCTGGCTTATGGACGGGTATCGGCAAAAGACCAAAATCCGGAACGGCAGCTCGTAAAGTTCCGGGAGCTGGGCGTTGATGAAAGATACATATTTGTCGACAAGCAGAGCGGTAAGGATTTTGAGCGGCCGCGCTATCAGGCAATGCGTCTGATGATTAGAGAGGGCGACCTGGTTTACCTAGATGCGCTGGATCGGCTGGGCCGAGATTACGACGGCATAATTGCCGAATGGAAAGCCATTACGCGAGAGATCGGCGCAGATATCATATGTCTGGATAACGAAACACTGTTCGATTCCCGAAAGTTCAAACAAATGGGTGATTTCGGCAAAGTCATGGAGGACCAGTTTTTAAGCCTGCTGGCATATGTGGCCGAGCAGGAACGGAAAAAGAACCGGCAGCGGCAGGCGGAAGGAATCGAAGTTGCCCGAGCGGATGGCGTAACGTTCGGGAGGCCAAGGCAGGAGATTGACGATAAGTTTATCCGGACGTACCGGGAATGGAAAGCAGGACATATCACGGCAACCGAGGCTATGCGAAGTATCGGTATGAAAAAACCGACGTTTTACCGGCGGGTGAGGGAGTATGAGGGAGCAAATGGACAGAACAAGCAATCGCCCGTTGCTTCAAAAGACGATGCAGAGAATGGGAATCAGGGGATGGCTTGAAGCCATCCCCTGGTCATTATTCCGGTTTATTCCCTGCATTCGGGTCTGCAACAAAATTTGTCTTATAGTCTGTATATTTCAGCTCCGTTACCATGCCGGCAGAAGCATGATGCAGATCATGACAATGGAACATCCAGTTCCCTTCATTATCTGCTTCGAATACGACAACGTATTCTTCGCCCGGCTTCAAATTCAACGTATCCTTTATGATTGGAGATCCTTCAAGCGGTTTCCCGTTCTTGCTTAGCACTTGAAAGAAGTGACCGTGCAGGTGCATCGGATGGTCGTCAGTTTTCGAGTTATTGACAAGGCGAACCTTGACGGTATCTCCTTTTTTGACGTTTATCGGTTCGGTTTCCGGAAACGTTTTTCCGTTTATGGTGTAGACCATTTCGCCGTTTTTCATTTCGGTATTCAAATTCATCGTGTATTCCAACGTATACTTCTGATCTAACGTAAAGTTGGCTTTGCCTGCTTGGCCGTAACGGCTCATATCGACAGCCGTCAGCTTCTCTGCTTCATTCGCTTTGTCGGAACCGGCGGGAGCTCCTTCATAAGCAATCGTGGCTTTCATCCCTTTAACAGCAGCTTTGTCGCCGTGGTCCTCGATCAACCATTGGCCCGGATTGCTGGCGACAAATTCAATATCGTAACGTTCTCCTGGAGCAATACTTACGACATTATCTTTCAGGATACCTGGATTGTTTATAGGTTGTCCGTCGGTAGCAATAACTTTGAATTCATGTCCGTGCAAATGAATTTGATGAGACAGAAAGCCCGCATTGATCAAACGGATTCGAACTTTATCTCCTTCCTTAACAGGGAGCTGATCTACCAGCGAACCGGATTTTCCATTTATGGTATACAGATCGTACATGCTCATATCGTGTCCCATATTCATGGAACTATTATCGGTATTGGTCGACGCTTTGTTTTCGTTCCCCATATTCATCGTACTGTGATCCATGCCGGACATATTGCCAGACATGTTCATGCTGGATTTATTGTCTTTGCCATCCGAACTGCCCATATTCATTTTGCTATGATCCATTTCCGACATGTTACCTCCGGACATATTCATGCCGGACATTTCCCCGGAGCTCATCCATTCATCGAGGACAAGTGTATAATCACGGTCAACGTCGGTGCCTTCTTTCGGTTCAACGATGAATGCCCCATACAATCCGCGATCCAACTGATTTACACTATCCTGATGTGAGTGGTACCAGTAAGTGCCAGGGACATCTGCTTTAAACTCGTACGTAAACGACTGGCCTGGTTGAACGGCATTTTGTGTTACGCCCGGAATGCCGTCCATGGCGTTGGGTACAGGAACGCCGTGCCAGTGAATTGTGACTGGCTCGGGCAACTGATTTTTAAGATTGACCTTTATCGTATCTCCTTGTTTAACCCGAATTTGCGGGCCGGGAACGGAATTGTTGAACGTCCAAACCGGCAACGTTTTTCCAGGGGCTATTTCCTGATTGCTCTGGGTGGCAGTCAAAATAAATTCTTTTCCCGTTAACACAACGGACTTTTCCGTTTGAGCATTTGGCGTTTCGGGAGTTTCCTTGATTCCCTCCATGTTCATTTTCGAATGATCCATTCCGCTCATTCCACCAATCGAACCTGAACAACCGGCCAATATAACAGATAAAGCTCCGATTGCCATTATACTTTTGAGCCTCCAACATAGCTTCATAGCTTATTCATTCCTTTCTGTAACTGAACTTCCCATAGATCAATCATAGCCGAAGCCTGTGTAGAACTTTTGAAGAACGGAAGGAGTTCGCAGAGAAAGGTTTAGTTCTTTATACTTTCGTACACCGGAGCCATTTATAATTGCGAAGGGGCAACTCCAACTTAGGGGCTGTCTTTTTTCAATTTGCGTGAACAAAATTTGCTGACAAAATCTTCTTGACAAATAGGGTAGGGGGCTATACTATTTTATCGAAGGTGGTCAGTGCACTGACCAAACCAATTCAAAATTTCAGCAAGGAGGAAATCAAAATGTCAACGCAAGCAAATGTAATTGCAGCGCCGGATGCACGAAGATGGAGAGCCTTATTTTTGCTTTGTCTCGCACAATTCATGGTGATTATGGATACATCCATTATCGGGGTGGCGCTTCCGGCTATAAAGGAAGCGCTCGGCTATTCTCAAGATAACCTGCAGTGGATATTCAACGCATATGTTATATTCCTGGGGGGCCTTATGCTCCTTGGCGGACGCCTATCTGATCTGTTTGGCCAGCGAAGAATGTTTATGCTGGGCTTTCTCATTCTTTCCATGGCGTCTTTGCTGGCCGGTCTTGCCTGGTCGGAGGCAGCAATGAATACCGGTAGAGCCCTGCAGGGGCTAGGATCGGCGTTCATTTTGCCAGCCGCGCTGACGATTGTGATGATTTTATTCAGTCATAACCCGAAAGAACTGAATAAGGCGCTCGGTTTTTGGGGAGCCTCAGCGGCAGCTGGTGGTACTGCGGGGGTGTTTCTTGGCGGTGTCATTACCGAGTGGCTCAGCTGGAACTGGACATTCCTCATCAATATCCCGGTAGGGATATTCGCATTGATTTATAGCATGAGGGTTCTTCCAGCCGGAGTTCGTCAGAAGGGGAGTGTTGATGTTATCGGCGCGCTGGCGATCACAGCGGCGCTTGTGCTCGCTGTTTATGCTATTGTTACGGCGGAGCAAGTTGGCTGGGGATCAGTTCAGACGATTACCTTGCTTCTCATTGCCGCATTGCTGTTATTCGTATTCTTTGTGATTCAAAAAGTAAAGAGAGAGCCCCTTATACCGCTTGGCATATTTGCCGTGCCGAACTTACTTGTCGGCAACATTGCTTTTGGCCTGCTGGCGGGTGCGTGGATTCCGTTATGGTTTTTCTTGAATTTGTATTTGCAGCAAGTATTACGGTTCTCAGCATTTGCTGGCGGCGTAGCTCTTGTCCCGATGACGGTTCTCGTCATGGTTGTCATGATCGGATTAACGGGGCGTTTAGTCGGACGATTTGGTTTTAAAAGCATTCTGGTTATCGGGCTTCTTGTTCTGGCAGGCTCTCTGTTCCTGTTAGCTGGCTATACGCCGATCAACGGGAACTTTGTGGCCAATGTGCTTCCGGCATCTTTGCTTGGCGCACTGGGAATGGCGCTTGCCTTCATCCCCGGCACTATTGCTTCGATGTCAGGGGCGAAGCCAGAAGAAACGGGCCTCGCATCAGGGATCGCCAATACAAGCTATCAGATCGGTTCTGCGATTGGTCTTGCCATCATGTCTGCGGTGGCAGCCTCCTGGACAGGCGGGCAGCTTGAGCAAGGGACAGAGCAAATTGCCGCACTGAATACCGGCTTCCATGCGGCGTTTATCGGCGCGGCAATAGCCGCACTCGCAGGCGCGTTCATTGCGCTGCTTTTCTTACGGAAACCGAAGCAATAAGAATTTGACGATGACGATTCAGCTTCGGCTGGGTCGTTTTATGTTTTCTTTGTATAGGGTAGGGGGACTATGGTACAATAGTGAGAGAAAGGAGTGATTTGGATGGAGCAACTTACGCAAGATGATGCCCAGACGCCTACCCACGATTCATGCTGCACGAACGGGCGGCAAAGTCACCATTCTGAAAAGACGAAAAACAATTTGATAAGCCGCCTCAACAGAATCGAAGGTCAGGTTCGGGGGCTTAAAGGTTTGATTGAGAAGGATACTTACTGCGATGATGTGCTAAATCAAATTTCATCGGTCCAGTCCGCATTGAACGGTGTAGGAAAACTTCTTTTGGAGCATCATATGAAGAGTTGTGTGATCGAACGTATTCAAGATGGAGAGAACGAAGTGATCGACGAGCTCCTAGTCACCATTAATAAGCTTATGAAATAAGGAATGGCCTGGGATTCGTGAGAATCCCTTTTGTTTGGATTCAAAAATAGGGTTGGGGGGTAATGTAAAATAAGCGTTGACACATATAGTGTAGGGGGGTATACTACGAATCAAGGAGGTGCTGACGATGGACGTTATGGAAGTGAAGGCTGAAGAAGCATGCTGTTCGTCCGAAGATGGCCGAAGAAGTCACCATTCACTTGCCGTAAAGTCGGACCTGACCGTTCGCCTAAATCGTATTGAAGGGCAAATTCGCGGTGTGAAAGGCCTCATTGATAAAGATACTTATTGCGATCAGGTGTTAAATCAGATCGCCGCCATCCAAGCTGCACTAAACGGCGTGCGAAAAGTTCTTTTAACAGGACACCTTAAAGAGTGTGTGGTGGAGCGTATCCAACAAGGCGATGCCGAAGTCGTAGATGAGCTGCTGCAGACCATTCAAAAGCTGATGAAATAAAAACCAATAAACAGTCAAAGGAGAAATGAATCCATGAAAAATGTAACGTTGAAAGTTGAAGGTATGTCTTGCGGACACTGTGTCAATTCGATTGAAGGGGCTTTGAAAACAATCGGGGCAAGCGGCAAAGTCGATCTCTCGGGAGGAACGGTAGCTGTAGCGTACGATGAAAGCCAACTGACGATAACTGCCATTAAGGAAGCTATTGAAGAACAAGGATACGACGTAGTGTAACGAATCGGAAAAGAAACGAGGTGTTCGTGATGGATGCAGCCAGGCTGGAAACGGAGCAAACGTCCCTGCAATTAACCGGTATGACATGCGCCGCTTGCGCAAACCGGATTGAGAAGGGACTCAATAAACTCGAAGGTGTGACGGAAGCGAACGTGAACTTTGCCCTGGAACGGGCGACGGTTACGTACGATCCGAAAAAAGTAAATGTCGCGCAAATGGAACAAAGCATTCAGAAACTCGGCTACGGTACGGCAAAAGAAGTCGTTGATTTCAAACTGGAAGGCATGACCTGCGCGGCTTGCGCGAATAAGATTGAGAAAGGCCTTGGCAAATTGCCCGGCGTCACGAACGCTTCCGTTAACTTCGCGATGGAAACCGCTCGGGTCGAGTACAACGCGGCCGATGTATCTATCTCCGATATGCAGCAACGCGTGGAAAAGCTGGGCTATAAAGCGATACCGAAGCAAGACGAAGCCAATACTTCGGAGCATCGCGAGAAAGCCATTTCACAACAAAAGCGCAAACTGCTCATCTCCGCCGTTCTTTCGCTGCCGCTGCTCTGGTCCATGGTCAGCCACTTCTCGTTCTTATCCTGGATCTGGATGCCTGAACTCTTCATGAATCCGTGGTTTCAATTGGCGTTGGCTACACCAGTTCAATTTTACATTGGCAAACAGTTCTATGTGGGCGCGTTCAAAGCGCTGCGGAATAAGAGCGCCAATATGGACGTACTCGTCTCGCTCGGAACGTCAGCTGCATACTTTTACAGCTTATACTTAACAATTGAATGGGCCTCAATGGGCAGCATGGCGCATCACGGTCCATCGATGTACTACGAAACGAGCGCGGTCCTCATCACTCTCGTTATTCTCGGGAAGCTGTTCGAGTCGCTGGCTAAAGGCCGTACATCCGAAGCGATCAAGACGTTGATGGGCCTTCAGGCGAAAACGGCTCTCGTTGTTCGGGACGGGCAGGAAATGACGATTCCGGTCGAAGACGTACTCGTCGGCGATATCGTGGTGGTGAAACCGGGGGAGAAGATCCCGGTGGATGGGGAAGTGCTGGAAGGAAGTTCGTCGGTCGATGAATCGATGCTGACCGGCGAAAGCATCCCGGTCGAGAAAAAAGCCGGAGACAGCGTGATCGGTGCTACCGTCAACAAAAACGGCAGATTGAGATTGAAAGCGATCAAAGTCGGCAAGGAAACCGCGCTTGCCCAAATCATTAAGGTCGTGGAAGAAGCGCAAGGCTCGAAAGCGCCGATTCAACGGGTAGCGGATGTCATTTCCGGAATCTTCGTGCCGATCGTCGTAGGGATTGCGGTTGCCGCATTTCTGGTTTGGTACTTCTGGGTGACACCCGGCGATTTCGCAAATGCGCTGGAGAAAGGGATTGCGATCCTGGTCATCGCCTGCCCTTGCGCACTGGGGCTCGCTACACCGACATCGATTATGGCGGGCTCCGGCCGCGCCGCGGAGCTTGGCGTGCTGTTCAAAGGCGGCGAGCATCTGGAATCCACGCACAAAATCGATGCGATCATTCTCGACAAAACCGGCACCGTAACGAAGGGGAAACCGGAACTTACGGATGTTGCCGCTGCAAATATAGACGAACATGCTTTTCTTCGCTTAGTTGGCGCTGCCGAGAAGGATTCCGAGCATCCGCTTGCGGAAGCGATCGTTGCCGGAATCCGGGCTAAAGGCATCGAGCTTCCGGCAACGGAACAGTTTGAGGCGATTCCAGGGTTTGGTATTCGTGCCGTCGTTGAAGGCAAAGAGGTTCTGGCCGGTACGCGCAAGCTGATGGCGAAATATGACGTTTCGGTTGAACAGGCGCTTGATCGGATGACGCAGCTTGAAGAAGATGGAAAAACGGCGATGTTGATCGCGGTTGACGGAGCGTATGCGGGTCTCGTCGCGGTGGCCGATACGATTAAAGAAACATCGAAAGAGGCTGTAACGCGGCTGAAAGAAATGGGCATAGAGGTGATCATGATCACGGGAGACAACGAACGCACCGCACGGGCGATTGCGGGGCAAGTCGGCATCGATCATGTTCGCGCCGAAGTGCTTCCAGAAGGCAAAGCGGAAGAAGTGAAGAAGCTGCAAGCGCAGGGTAAGAAAGTGGCGATGGTCGGCGACGGTATCAATGACGCCCCCGCGCTGGCGATGGCAGATATCGGCATGGCGATCGGTACCGGTACGGACGTGGCCATGGAGGCCGCCGACGTCACCCTGATGCGCGGCGATCTGACGAGCATTCCGGATGCGATCTACATGAGCCGCAAGACGATGAGTAACATCCGCCAAAACCTCTTCTGGGCGCTCGGCTACAACACCCTCGGCATTCCGATTGCCGCGATTGGACTGCTGGCCCCTTGGGTTGCGGGCGCGGCGATGGCGCTCAGTTCCGTGTCCGTCGTCCTTAACGCCTTGCGGCTGCAGCGTGTCAAAGTACGCTCTGCATCGAACTTGTAATGAAGTGGAGTTGATATAAACCATGAAGAAGAAAATCATCCTCGTCGCTGCGGCGGTACTTGCGTTAAGCATATTGGCCGCATGCGGCAAAGCAGGGGATAAGAAACCCGCAGGCGGAAATAATCATGCCGGTCATGGAGCCATCAGCGGGCAAGAGAACGCCGAGAAGCCTGCAGGAAACGAGAAAAAGGAGGCGGGAGAGATGGATCATGGAGGCGGCCACGGCGGCCATGGCGCAGATGCGAAGCCTGCTGCGGAGAATCTTCAAGCATCATTTGCCTTCCCCGCAGGTGCCGCAAAAGCAAATGAAGAAACAGAATTGACCATTCAAGTGAAGGATAAGGACGGGAAACTGGTCAATAAATATGATGTCAATCACGAGAAATTGCTTCATCTCATTATCGTCAATCACGATTTATCGTTCTTTAACCACATTCACCCCGAGTTTAAGGGAGACGGCACATTTACGGTGAATACGTCGTTCCCGGCTGGCGGCGAGTACAAAGTGTTTGCGGATTTTATTCCGACTGGCGGGACCAATACAACGCTCAGCGAGTGGGTGAAGGTGGAAGGCAAAGAAGGCAAGCATGCCGCGATTGCAGCTGACGCAAATCCTGTGAAAGAAGTCGATGGCAAGGAAATTGAGCTCTCTATGAGCGCCACCAAACCGAAAGAAGACGTGACGTTGACCTTCAACATTCGCGACGCAAAGACGAAGAAGGGGATCAATAATCTGCAGCCTTATTTGGGCGCGGTTGGCCATGTCGTGATTCTTTCGGAAGACGCAAATCAGTATCTTCATGTTCATCCGATCGATGAGAAAGCAACCGGGCCGGATGCGAAATTCGCGACTTCTTTTCCGCAAAGCGGCACGTTCAAAATTTGGGGACAATTTCAGCACAATGGCGAGGTGTTCACCGTCCCCTTCGTCGTCAATGTGAAATAACGGATCGAAGAGGAGAATGATCATGGGAGATAAGACGAAACTGGCGGTATCGCCTGTGATTCAAGTCGGGGGAAGCCTATTTACGCCGGATCAACTTGCCAAGATCGGTACGGTTGTCGGTTCAGACGCCAAAATTGAAATGACCTCGTTCAAGCAGCTTTACGTGGAAGTGCCTCTTGATGAGCGAGAAGCCATCCAGGAAGAACTGGAGCGTGCCGGTCTGGAAGTATATCCGGCCGGATTTGCGACCAAGAGCCTGATCGCCTGCAACTTCTGCAAAGGTGCGGAAGAAGCCGGTCTGGAGACGGCTCGCATCTTGAATCGGGCGATCGCTGGCATCGCGACGCCCACGCCGCTGAAGATTGGCTACGCAGGCTGTGCGCTGGGCACAAGTGAACCGCTGCTGAAAGATATCGCTGTCGTCAAAATGCGGGATACATTCGATATTTACGTTGGAGGAGAACCTAAAGGCATCAAAGCTGCGACGGGTCGGCTGCTTGTCTCCGGCATATCAGAGGAACGACTTGTTCCTGTTGTATCTACGCTTATTGATTTCTACAAGCAACAAGCAAAAGGAAAAGAGAAGTTCAGCAAATTCGTGGATCGGATCACGATGGAGCAGTTGAAACAAATCGTCGCGTAAAGGAGCGAACTTCCATACCGAAAATCGATTCGAAAGAACCAATCAAAATTTACTCGATCCCGACCTGCAGCGACTGCCACTTTGCCAAGCGCTATTTCAATGAGCATCAAGTTCCCTATGTTGACTACAATTGTGAAGAAAATATCGAATATGCGAAAGAAGTTCTGGAGCTGACAGGAAAGCAGGTCGTACCGACCATCGTCATTAAAGACAAGGTGTTTGTCGGTTTTGCCGAGAACTTGAATGAAATAAGCAAACTCCTTGTAGGCTAAGAACTTATAGGCAAGTCTCGCGCAGGCTGCTATTTGTGTCCGTGACTAAAGAGGGGTTGCCTTAATCCGAATGTTAGGAGCATTCATAAGGAGAGGTACTATCGTGGCGTCCGATCAAAATGAAGAAACATCAAAATCATGGGAAACCGCAGAGCAAGTAGCGGCTTGGAATCGAAGCAGAGCCGATCGAGAAAGGCTTCTTGGGGAAGCGACGGAGCTTATGCTGCGGGAAGCTGGCGTTAGGGAAGGAACGCAGCTTCTGGACATAGCGGCGGGGACCGGGGACCAGACGTTCAAGGCCGCCCGGATGATCGGTCCGGCGGGAAATGTGGTTGCTACCGATATCTCGGCAACCATGCTCCAGGTCCTTGCCGAGATCGCGAAACAAGAGTCGCTCACAAATATTCAAACGCATGTCATGGATGCCCAGCATGTAGATTTGCCGACAGACACCTTTGATGCGGCTATATCCCGTCACGGTTTGATGTTTGTTCCGGAGCTGGAGCAGGCCTTGACGGGTATCCGAGAGGTGTTGAAAACAGGCGGTAAATTCGCGGCACTCGTATGGTCGAGTCCGGATAACAACCCGACCTTGTCCCTGCCGATGACTATCATTTCACGATATGCAGGCATCCCCATTATGGAAGGCGGCAAAAAACCAGGCGTGTTCTCACTTGGTAACCCCGACTTACTGGCAGAAGCCTTTCAGACGGTGGGCTTCCGGGATGTAACGGTACAGGCTATCCCGCATGTTCACCGCTATGCTTCGGCTGTGGAGTTTAGCCGACGTGGGCGAGAAGAGGTATCCGCCGGTCCGCTGGGCGAGATCATTAAACGGCTCAGTGAGGAAGAACGCAAGCAGATGCATATGGAAATTATTCGTGCGCTGCAGACATTCGAAGGGCCGGCAGGATTTGTTGGGCCTTCAGAATCGCTCCTAGTTGTGGGGATCAAATAAATGGGCTTGCGCGCAGCTTTCCTTTGGAGAACGGAATGGAAACATGATTAAAAAAGGATTGGTTGTTCTTCTTTATGGGGTCGTGATTGCCGCCGTCATGACCTTCAAGGACTCTCTACTTTCATGGCTCTCTCTTGGAGGCATGGAGCGTCTTCCATGGATGATCGGGGCTGCCATCCTTCTTGCGATGATTCCGGTCGTTCCTTTTGGGATTGTAGCCGGAATTATCGGGGCCGCGTATGGGCCGATCTGGGGCAGTTTGATCAATGTGGCCAGTTCAACCGCCGCGGCAGCCTTGACCTTTTGGGCGGTTCGGTTGATTTTTCAGGAACGAGGCCGCCAGCTCATGGCTTCAGTGAAAGGAACAGAACGTTTTATCTTCCTTCTGGAGCGTAATGCGTTCTTTGCGGTCATACTGGCTCGCTTGTTACCATTCGTCCCCGCGGTAATCGTCAATATCGGTGCGGCACTCTTCCGAATGTCCTTTGGAAGTTTTATTATGGCCACTGCGGTCGGGAAAGTACCGGTCATGGTTATGTTTGCCGTCATGGGGAGTCAGTTGGATTCAAACTGGCCCGTTATGCTACGGACGCTGTTCATTTACATGTTCTTTCTGGTGGTTGTATACGCAGGCCGTCGAGGGTGGCTTCGCTGGATGGAACCCCTTTATAAAAAAGAACCGGCTGATGAATACTATAGAGGAAAAGGGGACTGATTCGGGTCGCCCTTTTGTTGTTTCTGCACGGCATCTTTGCATCTACATCAGTTCTACATAAGTCATGGGTAAAGTGATACGTAGAGGCGTTATTCGCGGAGGATGGTCATGAAAACGATATTGGTCGTCGATGATGAATCGAAAATTCGGGATGTGGTTGTATCCTACTTGAAAAAAGACGGTTTTCAGACCGTTGAAGCCGAAACGGGCAGCGAGGCCATTCGGCGCGTGCAAAACGAATCGATTGATTTCGTCATCCTGGACCTTATGCTTCCGGATATGGAGGGCGAGCAGGTTTGCCAAGCGATTCGTCAAATCCATTCTGTTCCGATTTTGATGCTTACCGCCAAGGTTTCCGAGAATAATCGGATTAAGGGGTTATCCATGGGGGCCGACGATTACTTGATCAAGCCCTTTGACCCACGCGAAGTAGTGGCTCGGGTTCGGGCGATTATGCGGCGTACAGACGAGTATCATTTGCTTGCGGATCGCCTGGCCTTTAATCAAGGGGAACTTATCATTGATTCGTTAAAGCAGCAGGTATTCCGTGACGGCCAACCGGTGAACCTGACCCCGAATGAATATAAGCTGCTGCTTGTCCTGGCCAAGCATCCGCAGCGTCACTTTTCACGAGACGAGCTTGTGGAACGCGTGCTTGGCTATGATTTTGACGGTGATAGCCGAACGATCGATCAGCATGTAAAAAATATCCGGCAAAAAATAGAGGGCGACCCCAAGTCCCCAAATTATATTGTGACGGTGTATGGAACCGGCTATCGATTTGCAGGAGGAACAACATGAATAAGCGTCTGCATACCCGTTTGGCTCTGATTATTATCGGGATTGCTGCTGGCATTGTCCTGATTTCAACCATTAGCGTCATTTTGACGACACACTATCATTTCTCCTTGTATCAAGCTCAAGCCGGTATGACGCACGAATTACCCGAACTGAATTATCATTTGGAACAAGCGTTGATGCAAACGATCATCTGGACGTGTTTAGTTGCGATTGTACTTGCCGTATTTCTCGGTTTTTATGTGGCCAAACGAATTTCGGCTCCTCTCATTCATATGACGCGAGTCGCGGAACGCATGACGGACGGGGAATGGAGTACGAGAGTGGACATTCAAGGGAAAGATGAGCTTGCAGACTTGGGCGCATCGCTAAATACGCTGGCAGAGCAGTTGCAGCAGCATGAGCAACTGCGCGTCACGATGACCGAAGACATCGCGCATGAGTTGCGAACCCCTTTGGCTACGCTCAAAAGCCATATGCGTGCCCTGGAAGACGGGATTTGGGAGCCTACGCCGGAGCGTATCCATTCCTGTTATGAAGAAATCGAACGATTGACGCAGCTTGTGGCCGAATTGGAAGACCTGACGCATGTGGAGTCGCCCGGTTTTCAATTGTTGCAAAAAGAAGAATCATTGGCGGCCATCATCGAGAGAGGCGAAGAACTGGTTGCTGCTGCCTATCGTGAAAAAAACGTTTATCTACGGTGTTCCGTAAGCCCTCATATTCATGTTTTTGTCGATCATGATCGCATGATTCAGGTGCTTGTGAATCTGCTTAGCAACGCTCTGAAATTTACTCCTGAACACGGAGAAGTGCGAATTGAGGGGAGTGAAGACAGCGGACATGTTTGGATCCGAGTTCAAGATACGGGAACGGGAATCCCACAGGAGGACTTGCCCTATGTGTTCGAGCGATTTTACCGGGCGGATAAGTCCCGCAATCGGAAGACCGGGGGCAGCGGCCTGGGGTTAACCATCGTCAAGGAATTGATTGCAGCCCACGGCGGGGAAATTTCAGCCGAGAACCGGGAAGGTGCCGCTTTTACAATTCGGCTTCCCAAAAGACAGTAGAACGTTCTACATCGAATCTTCAAAAGTATCGATTACACTGTATATGACTTGCATTTTTAACGAATGGTTTGGAAATACATGGGGGACACTGGATTCAGGTCTCTTTTTTACAGAGGGGGGTATTTTTTTTTGAAAAAGATGACGATGCTTGCACTAGCGGCAGTACTCTTGATCGGGACCACGGCATGCTCAAAAAAGGTAGAGCAAGCGCCGAATTCCAATGCGAGTACCACTTTTATGCACCTACATGGCCTTGGTTACTCTGCAGACGGAAAACGGCTTTTCATTCCCGTTCACAACGGATTACAGGTATATGCAGACGGTTCATGGAATGAAGGTCCGGGAGAGAAGCACGATTATATGGGTTTCACCGCCGTCGATGACGGATTTTACAGCAGCGGCCATCCAGCACCGGGTTCGAAGTATAAAAATCCATTAGGACTTGTGAAAAGTACGAATGACGGGAAAACCATCTCGGTTCTCGCTCTTGAGGGAGAGGTTGATCTACACGGTATGACAGCCGGGTATCGTTCGCATACGCTATACGTGGCGAACCCGGAACCTAACTCAAAAATGAAACAGGCAGGGCTGTTTTATAGCAAGGATGAAGGGAAAACCTGGACAAACAGTCCTGCAACCGGTCTCCAAGGGCAGATGACAGCAATCGCAGCTCACCCTTCTGATGCATCGATCGCTGCTGTCGGTACAACAACAGGCGCCTATCTAACGAGGGATTACGGTCAGAGGTTTACCCCATTGGTTCCGGAACAACCGGTTTCGGCCCTGACTTTCACGGATTCCGGCAACGTACTGGCAGCTACCTCCGGCCCCAATGCTTCACTGCTTGAAATCAATATAGAGAGCCAACAATCGTTGGCGATCCAGACGCCAAGCAAGGAGACGATCACCTATGTTGTCCAGAATCCGGCGAATCTGAAAGAGCTGGTCATCGCAACGGAACCCAAAGATGTCTATCTTTCTACCGATCGCGGCGCTACATGGATACAAATTGCAGAGAAAGGCAAAACTATCAACCGAAAATAGGAGGTTTTTAAGCATGAAAAAAGGCTTGAAAATCGGTATTATTTCGGCGGCTACAGCATTGGCCCTGACCGGATGCTTTAACAAATCCAATTCTTCCACTCCACACGATATGAGCACCATGGGCCAGCAAACCGGTTCGGCACAAAGCCCGGCCAGTACGGTATCGGTGCCGTGGATTGCCTCAAAAAACACGACGCGCATCAATACAAGAGACCCGGTGGAAGCTGCAGTGCTTGTTTCGAAAACGTTGTGGATGGCAACCAGAGATGCGAACCGTCCTGGAGGCGTCATTCTGGCGAACCCGAAAGATTGGCAAACGGCCCTTGTCAGTGCAGATTTGATTCATCACCCGAATAACGGCCCAGTACTGTTTGTAAATAAAGATAATGTACCGGATGTAACGCTTAATGAATTGAAAAGACTAAAACCGATAGGGACGGACACGAATAAAGGAACCCAGGTTATATTGGTCGGGGATCTTGATCCTAAGGTAGAGAAACAGGTAAAAGCGCTTGGCTACAAGACGGACAAGATTGCAGGGGGCAACCCGGCAGCCGTAGCCAAAGCTGTAGATGCTTATTATACCGCTGTCGCGAAGGGAAATCCGCCTTCGGTCATTATTGGTTCAATGGACAGCGAAGAATATACGATGCCAGCAGTGAATTGGATTGCTCATATGCCGGAGCCGCTGCTTTATGTTAAAAAGGATGAGGTTCCGCAAGAAACCGTGGATGCTTTGAAGACACGTGGAGGAAAAGCCAATATTTATTTACTTGGGCCAGAATCAATTATTTCGGCCAAAGTTCAAGAACAATTGGGTCAGTATGGGAAAGTAGTTCGTATTGCGGGCAACGATCCATATGCGAATGCCGTTGCCTTCGCGAAGTATAAAGATTCGGCAACCGGTTTTGGCTGGGGAATCACAACACCGGGCCATAACTTTTCGTTCGTCAATAAAGATTCCACAGCCTTGGCACTTGCGGCGGCTCCATTCTCGCATTTAGGCAAACATGCACCGCTTCTCTGGACGGACAAAGACAAACTGCCGGATACGGTGATGTCCTATGTCATGTCGGTTCAACCGAAATATAAAAAGGAACCAACGGAAGGGCCCTACAATCATGCTTGGTTAACGGGGAGCGAGGATTCGTTGTCCGCCGTGGCGCAAGGGGAGATCGATTCCATGCTGGAGATCGTATCGGAGACTGGGGAAGGGCATGGCGGCGGAAATACAAAGACAGAACCGTCCCCTAAACCAAGTGAGGGCACAACCGGAGGCGGCGAAATGCCGGGCATGAAGCATTGATTATGAGGTCGAATATAAATTTCCAAATGAAAACAGGTGTCTGGAGATGATGGGGATGATGGGGAATTACGGATGGTCGTGGGTTATGATGCTATTTTGCGCGTTGTTTATGGCTGCCATTATAGGTGTTGCCGTTTATATAGCGGTCAGGCTGGCTTTAAGAAAAACTCGTATATAGTGTATCGAATTCGCTCGTTTGGGTAAAACATAACAGATACATCATTTGGAATGGAGGGTAACCCATGTCCCACGAGCAATTTCAACATTGTATTGATGAGTGCATAAAGTGTATGCTTGCTTGCAATCACTGTTACGACGCTTGCTTGAATGAAGATCACCTTGCGATGATGAAAGATTGTATCCGGCTGGATCGGGAATGCGCCGACCTTTGTGCTTTTGCTGCGCAAGCAATGTCCCATAACAGTTCCTATGCGAAGGAGCTTTGCCGAATTTGCGCCGACGTTTGCGAAGCATGCGGGACTGAGTGTAAAAAGCATGAAGAAGAGCACTGCCAGCGCTGTGCCGACGCCTGTTTTTCTTGTGCAAAAGCTTGTAGGTCTATGGCGAATTAGCTACAATGACAGCCTATTCCCAGAGTTCTGGGGGATAGGCTGTTTTAACTGATGCGTAGGCTTCGACTGTTGGAGACAGTTGGAGCCTACTTTTGTTGAATTGAGGGGACTGTATTCTTGCATTTGGACGACGGTTGTTGTATCAGTACATAAAGAGAGGTGTTCACAATGATGGATGGCATGATGATGGATCGTTCGATGATGGTCATGATGTGCATTATGATGTACATCGGTGCGATCATCTTTATACTGACTGTTGGAGCAACGGTGTACGTTGTTGCTCGATTACTGATGATGAAGAGCCGTGTTGTGGATCGTCCCTTGATTTTGCTTAAAGAACGGTACGTCAGAGATGAAATTGATGATGATGAGTATTTGCGAATGAGAAAAGTCATCAATGACGTCAAATAAGGGTAAATGAAATTTTGTATCTAATCACCCGTCGTTTGTTTGGGGGATTTGGGATTTTTGGTCGGGTGAAACGTAAACAAAATGAACAGACTGCGGGTAGTCTCAGCGAAGCTGACACTACCCGCAAAAATGGGGAAAATTCGGAGCTACATTTCTTTTCGTCAGTTCAAACTTCGTATATACGTGGTAACATTGCCCAAGCAGCAAGCCCCTTGAGGGTTGTTTACTTCGCAGCCACAGCGATTCGATTGAACATGTTTTTTTATTTGTTCAATTGGCCGTTGATTATCACTAATTGCTTGAAAAAGGCGTTCTCTCGTCCAATTAAAGCAATAGCAAACGGGAACACCCATGCCGGAGTTCTTTTGGAATACAGATACTTTTAAGGCGTTCTCTTCAAATGTTTGCGAATGAGTACCACTGAAATAAACTGTATTACACGAAGGGTTTGGACAGAAATAATATGTGTTATCTGGTTCGATGGTTTCCAGAAAAGAAGCTATAAGTAAAGACTTTAGTGTAATGAGAGGTACACTTTTGCCTTTTTCTCCGCAAGAAGGACAACTGGTTGTCTTGGATGTTTTCAGGTTGTTGGACGGTGTGCAGCAATCCATACAAAAAGCAACTCCTTAAAGGGAGTAGTATCAGTTCAAGCTGACACTACCCGCAACATTTTATAACATATTTATTGTCATTCTTCCTCATTTTCCCCTTCCTGTCACCTGCCATGAGTTATCTTGTAATTTTTCTAAGCATGATTTTCGGTACATACCGTTAAATAGGGCTGATGCATCTTCATCCACTCGAATCTGTTTCTCGTAGGGCATAATGATTTGCTCAAAATGAAGACCGATGTCTGTACCCATCAATGCTACGACGGGGCGAAGAATTTTCTTCATTACAGGCAACTCCCGAGATGGAGGGGCAAACTTATCGAAAATGAGTATACGTCCCCCAGTTCGCGTAACCCGAATCATTTCTTGAAAACATTGGTTCGGATCAGGGACTACGGATAAGATCAGATTCGCAATGACCATATCGAATGATTCCGGTGAAAAGGTCAAATTTTGTGCATCCATTTCCATGAAAGTAACGTTTGGAGTGTCATATTGATTCTTAGCTCGACCAAGTATTTCGGGTGACAAGTCGATTGCAGTAACAGAAACATTTTTGCCCAAAATGAACTGCAAGTCTGCTCCCGTCCCTATACCCACAAAAAGAACTTTGCTGTTAGGCGTAATGTCGAGACTCTCAAAAATCTTTTTCCGGGCCTTTAAAAAAGGCCCAGAATTAAAAAGGTAATCATAAAACGGTGCCCAGAACTTATAGATCACTTTATTCCAACGGTTATTCATAGCCGGGTTACTTACCTTTGACTTTTAACAGACGAAGGCTATTCAATGTAACAATAAGCGTAGCCCCCATATCTGCGAAGATGGCCAACCATAACGTCAACCATCCAGGGACAATTAGAGCCAAAGCTAACAGCTTAATCCCAAGTGAAAACGTAATGTTTTGCTTGATAATCGCAAGTGTCTTTCGGCTGAGTCGAATCGTATAGGGTAATTTGTTCAAATCGTCAGCCATTAAAGCGATATCTGCGGTTTCGAGAGCTGTATCCGTACCCGCGCCGCCCATAGCGATACCAACCGTTGAAGCCGCAAGCGCGGGCGCGTCGTTGACGCCGTCTCCAATCATTGCAACATTGCCATAATCTTTACGAAGCTGCTTGATGTAATCTAATTTATCTTGCGGCATGAGGTCGGCTTTAACGTCTGTAACATTTAACCGCCGCCCGATAGCTTCGGCGGTTGCTTGATTATCACCTGTAAGCATAATCGTTTTCTTGATTCCAATTTCATGTAGTTGCTTAATTACGCCTGTACTGGAATCACGCACTTCATCTGCGACGGCTATTAAGGCAAGAATTTGTTGTTCTGTGCCTAGTACCATAACCGTTTTCCCTTGTTTTTGTAGAGCTTCGATACTTTGATTCGTTTCAACATTCATATCGGAGTGAAGTTCTGCAAAGAGTTTTGGGCTACCGACGTAATACAATTCCCCGTTTACTCTTGCTTTAACGCCTTTCCCGGTTATGGATTGGAAATCCTCAACGGCGAGGGATAAGTCGGCTCCGAGATTTTCAGCTTTACGAACAATAGCGGAAGCAAGCGGGTGTTGCGAACCTTTTTCGATAGCTGCCGCGATAGCAAGCAATTCTTTTTCGTCTTTCGTTCCGAAAGTATGGACATTTGTTACTTCCGGGAATCCTTTCGTCAGCGTACCCGTTTTATCGAATGCGATTGCGGCAAGGCGACCAGCTTCTTCAAGGTGTATGCCGCCTTTGATAAGGACGCCATTTTTCGCCGCGTTTCCGATAGCTGTAACAATCGAAACAGGTGTCGAAATGACCAATGCGCAAGGACAGCCGACGACGAGTAACGCTAATCCCCGATATACCCAATCGCCCCAATCAGCGCCGACGAAAAGAGGGGGCACAACGGCAATACCTAATGCCAAAATCATAATCGCGGGCGTATAGTATTTCGCAAATCGGTCAACGAACGCTTGTGAAGGTGCACGTTCGGCTTGTGCTTCTTCAACAAGGTGAATAATTTTGGAAATGGTTGTATCCTCGACGTGCTTCGTTACTTTGACCTCAAGCAATCCTTCTTCGTTTAATGTGCCTGCGAAAACTTCATCATCAATTGTTTTCGTTACGGGAACCGATTCGCCGGTTATCGCGGCTTGGTTAATGGTTGATGTCCCTTTAATAACCACGCCATCCATTGCGAGTTTTTGACCTGGCTTTACAATCATGACGTCGCCAACCTGTATATCATCGACGCTTACCGTCATTTCTTCGGAACCACGTCGGATCAGTGCTTCTTTCGGCGCAATATCCATAAGGGAACGAATGGATTGACGCGCTTTTTCCATGGAGTAACGTTCCAAAACTTCACTAATCGCAAACAAGATAACAACAGTCGCGCCTTCGCCCCATTCTCCGATCGCCGCGGCACCGATGATGGCGACCGTCATTAGTGTATTCATATCGAATTGAAGCCGGAAAAGATTCTTGATTCCTTTTTTGAATAATTCGTAACCGCCGATGAGAATAGAAGCCACGTAAGTAACAGCGGACAAGACGCTTTCCTCACCATACTGCTCACTCAAAAAGTAACCCGTGGCAAGCAAGATGGCCGAAAGAAGAACATTCCAATGTTCTTGCAAGAAGGGTTTTTTCTTTTCAACAGCCCGTTGCTTTTCAGGTGTAACTTTCAGGCTTTCAAATGATCCAGCCTTTTCCAAATCCTTCACTGTGGTACTTCCATAAACGGTAATCTTGGATGCTCCAAAATTGACTTGTGCATCTTTTACGCCAGGCAAACCTTTTACATTTTTCTCGAAAATGCCTGCACAATTCGTACAGGTAAAGCCTTGAACTCTGTAGACGTTTTTATCTTCGGTGTTTTCAATTTTATTTTCCATTGGTGATCAACTCCCGCGAATGAGTAGAAGCTAGCTGTACCAGTTGACGAACATGGTCGTCTTCTAGCGAGTAAAAAACTAATTTGCCTTCCTTGCGGTATTTGGCTAGGCCAAGCTGCTTTAAGGTGCGAAGATGATGTGAGGCTGTGGCCATCGAAGAACCGATGATGTTAGCCACATCACAAACACATAATTCATCTTCTTCGCAAAGGGCAAAAGCGATTTTCATTCTTGTTTCGTCAGCTAAAACCTTAAACATCTTTATCATGCCTTGAATATTTTGTCCTTCAAGTGCATGTTGTACCTTACGGACTTTTGGTTCGTCATAACAATAAATTTCACATGAGTCCTTTTCTTTCATACCGCTCATATGATTCTCACCTCTTAATCAAACGAGTATTTGATTGTTATCATACAACAAACTTTTCGATTATTCAAATGTATATTTGATTATCTCTCAAGCGTATCTAAAATATTCACCGATAATTTTTTTGGCCCGGAACCAATAATTGGTAGATCCTTCACTAGTAGCGGCTTTTTTTTCAACGTTGATACTGCGTTAACAATTGGCGTATATGATCATAATAGAAATAAGCAAATAATTATATGGCTATTTACAACGGGCAGGGGAGTGTGGGAGAATGAAACGGGAAGTCAAACGGATTTATTTCCTTTGCGGGCAAAATCGGTGCCGAAGTCAGATGGCTGAAGCTTTTGCCAAGTTTTATGGCGGGGATCATGTGGTGGTGGAGAGCGCCGGATTAAATCCATCCAATGAAGTGCATCCTTACACCATTGAAGCCATGCGCGAGGTAGGCATCGATCTTTCCCAGCATGTTTGCAAAAAAATTGATATGAAGGTTTTTCTTTCGTCGAATGCGATCGTCAAGCTGTGCGAACAAGTTGTGGAGCGGTGTCCCATCGTGCCGTTCAAGATCATGAACGTCGATTGGAACATCACTGATCCGCTGGGCGAAGACGGCGGCAGCCTGGAAGACGTGAAGAGAGCGCGTGACGAGATTCGGGAGAAAGTGATCGGGTTGCTAAAAGGGATGGACATTCCCGTCGCTTAAAAGGAGTGAAGCAGTTGAGCAAACTAGAAGAAGTAGCGGATGCCATGAAGCTATTGGGGGACCGGAATAGGCTCACCATCGTAGCCTTGTTGCAGGTGAAGGAACTGTGCGTGTGCGAGATCGTGGACATTTTGAAAACAAGCCAGCCCAATATCAGTCAGCATATGCGCAAGCTGCGGGACGGGGGCTTGGTCAAAGAGTCGCGCAGGGGGCAATGGGTTTATTATTCGCTCTGCCTGGAAGACAAGCCTTATATTTTGGATATTCTAAAGGAAATTCCTTCGCAAGCGGCGCTGATTGAGCCTGCCGTTTGCGAAACCAATGATTGCTGTACGTAGTTCAGGAGGACGCATATGGTTTATGTAGCGATTTTCATTTTCTTGGTAACGTTGCTTTTTGTCATCTGGCAACCGAAAGGATTAAACATCGGCTGGTCGGCAAGTGCCGGAGCGATCCTTGCTTTATTATTTGGCGTGGTCAGCTTCGCTGACGTCGGCACCGTAACTGGCATCGTGTGGAATGCCACCTTGGCGTTTGTGGCCATTATTTTAATCTCACTGGTACTGGATGAAATCGGATTTTTTGAGTGGGCTGCGTTGCATATGGCGCGGCTGGCACGCGGAAACGGTCTACTCATGTTTGTATTTATCATCCTGCTTGGATCGGCGGTTGCCGCCCTGTTTGCCAACGACGGCGGGGCCTTGATTATTACCCCGATTGTACTCGCCATGGTCCGGGCACTTAAGTTTGATGAAAAGATGGTCCTGCCGTTTATTATGGCCAGTGGGTTCATTGCAGATACGGCTTCCTTGCCGCTTGTCGTCAGCAACTTGGTTAACATCGTATCTGCGGATTATTTCAACATCGGTTTTGCGGAATACGCGAGCCGCATGATTGTTCCGAATTTCTTTTCCGTCATTGCGAGCCTCATTGTGCTGTATCTGTATTTCCGGAAAAGCATCCCGAACACTTACAATCTCACGCAACTGAAAAGGCCGAAGGAAGCCATCAAGGATATGCGGCTGTTTAAGTTATCTTGGGTCATTTTAGCCGCGCTGCTTGTTGCGTATTTTATCAGCGAATTTTTCTCGATTCCTGTATCCATTATTGCCGGGGTTGCTGCGATTGCCTTTTTGTTCGCGGCGAGAAAAAGCCCTGCGATTCATACCTGGAAACTGGTAAAAGGCGCTCCTTGGGCTGTCGTAATTTTCTCTATTGGCATGTATGTGGTCGTTTATGGCTTGAGCAATGCCGGACTTACGGATGCACTGGGCGGCGTCATTCAAGCGATCGCAGACAAAGGGTTATTTGTGGCTACCGTAGGTATGGGCTTTATTGCAGCCATCCTGTCGTCCATTATGAACAACATGCCAACGGTCATGTTTGATGCGCTAGCCATCCAAGGTACACAAACCGATGGCTTCATTCGTGAGGCGCTGATCTATGCGAATGTGATCGGTTCGGACTTAGGACCGAAAATTACGCCAATCGGCTCCCTGGCTACGCTGCTTTGGCTGCATGTCCTATCCACGAAAAATGTGAAAATCAGATGGGGCTATTATTTTAAAGTCGGCATTCTGTTAACCATTCCCACATTGTTTATTACGCTTACCGGTCTTTATGTATGGCTTTATGTTCTCCAGACGCTACAGGTGAATGTATGGCTATGTATTGCGGTGATTGTGATCGTCCTGGTGGTCGTTGCATTGATCATGAAGTCTTATATGGGAAGTAAACAAGCGAAAAGAGTTCATCAAGGCGATTAACGAATTGAAATCAAAAGGAGATTGTTCACCATGGAAAAAAAACCATTCATTTATTTTTTGTGCACCGGGAATTCTTGCAGAAGCCAAATCGCGGACGGGTTTTTAAACGCGCTAGGCGGCGACAAATATGAAGTCAAAAGCGCGGGTCTTGAAGCACATGGACTGAATCCGCGCGCGATACAAGTCATGCAAGAAGCTGGCGTGGATATTAGCAAAAACACCTCCGATGTGATCGATCCAGAACTTTTGAATCGTGCCGATTATGTCATTACCCTGTGCGGACATGCCGACGAGCATTGCCCTGTGATCTCCAACAAGAACGTAACAAAATGGCATTGGGGTTTTGATGATCCGGCAAAAGCAACCGGAACGGAAGAAGAAATCATGAACCAGTTCCGCAGTGTTCGCGATTCGATTAAGAGCCGGATTGAACAATTCGTCAAAGAAGGGAAATGAGGTGGCGACGATGATCAAACGAATGCATGTTGCTTTAAACTGTACGGAGCTGAACAAGTCTTTGGAGTTTTATCGCGCTTTTTTTGGGGCAGAACCGAGTAAGGTTAAAGATAACTACGCCAAATTTGAGTTAGAAGAACCGGCGCTTCATTTTTCGCTCAATGTACGTCCCTTCGAACAAAAGGGTGTTCTGAACCACTTGGGATTCCAAGTGAATAATACGGAAGAAGTGCTGGCCATGGGGGAGAGGCTCCGTCAAAGCGGACTGCTGCTGATAGACGAGATGAATACCACATGCTGCTATGCGGTACAGGATAAAGTTTGGGTATATGATCCGGACGGCAACGCTTGGGAGATTTTCTACACAAAAGAAGATTCCGAATTCGAATCCGCCGGAGAAGCCAGGGATTTGTCCCTGTGCTGCGCACCGCCAGCGGCCCCGGTTCCGATTGAGTTTGGATCGTTTAAAAAAGGAGTATAGTCCATGTCGTCTGAAAAAACCTACCATGCTTTGATTCCGGATAAAATTTTCATGGGCGCGGCAACTGATGTGGAATCGATGGTGAAAAATGAAGGTATCGACGTGATCGTGGATCTTCGCGGCGAAGCGACGGAATGCGCCTATCCAGCGGCGAGTGCGAAATGGATTCAAATTCCGTTAGCGGATCATGCCGCTATGCCGCAAGAAAAAGCTTTCGAGCAAGCGATCCAGGCCGTCATTGAAGCTTATCACCAAAACAAGAAAGTTGCTTTTCATTGTGGCGGAGGAAAGGGACGGACCGGTACGGTAGCCGCTGGCACCTTGCTTGCTTTGGGATTAAGCGATACGCTTGACGAAGCCGAGGCCAAGGCGAAGAGCATTCGCAACATCCTTGATATTAAACCATCACAGAGAGAATCCCTGAACAAAATATATTCCGATAAATAAGCACGCTAGAAACCACTCCAACCGAGTGGTTTTTTCTCTTTGCGATTAAATCATTTGCAATTTGCAAGTAAATACTGTATAACTAAGTCATGAGGTGAACCACAGTGGAAAATGTTCGCGAACTATTTCAAATCATGACACGCCGTTTTGGGTTTCTCAATAAAAATTGCTGCTCCGCTGGTGGCTGCGATATTTCCTTAGTGCAAAGCCATATTCTTTACGAGATCGATCGCCATCATCAACCGTCCATTCAGCAGGTAGCCGAGGCGTTAGGGACCGATATTACGACCTTTAGCCGACAAATCCAATCGTTAATTAAAATGAATTTGGTCAAAAAATCGCCCGATCCGAACGACCGCAGGGTGTATGTGCTTTCGCTCACGACAGAAGGGAAGTACGTGGCCACGACGATTGACCAGCAAATGAACGCTTATTTAGCTGAAGTTTTCTCTCACATGAACGATTTTGAAAAAGAAACGGTCATTCGCTCCATTAAGCTATTGAATGAAGCGATGTCAAAATCCAGCCTATGCTGTTCCACCCCCATCGGGTGATTTCTTTTCTCATATACTTGCAATTTGCAAATAAATCGGAGAGTGTTGGGTATGAATGAGGTATTGGATACGATTGTCATTGGAGGGGGGCAGGCGGGTCTTGCATCCGGCTATCATCTTCAGAAGAAAGGACTTCGATTTCTGATTTTGGACGCGAGCGACGAGGCGGGGGGCTCGTGGCCGCGTTATTACGATAGTCTCAAACTGTTCTCTCCGGCACGCTTTTCGTCGATGCCGGGCATGACGTTCCCCGGCGATCCGAATGGCTATCCCAAGCGTGATGAAGTCATTCGTTATTTACAGGATTACCGGGCAAAATTTCAATTGCCGGTCCGAACCAATCAACGCGTAGCATCGGTCGAAAGGGATGGAGAAGGGTTTACGGTCCGTACGATGGTAGGGGATACGTTTCGGGCACGCACCATCATTAATGCGACCGGCTCATTTCACAATCCCTATACGCCAGTTTTACCGGGGCAGGAGGCGTTTCAAGGCCGCACACTTCATTCCTCCGAATACCGGAATCCGGAGCCATTTCGCAATCAACGCGTAGTGGTGGTCGGGCGCGGCAATTCTGCCGTACAGATCGGAGTTGAGCTGGCCGAGGTGAGCAAGACGTCTTTAGCGGTACTCCGGCCGGTCCAATTCATGAAATCGAGGCTGTTGGGTCAGGATGTGCATTTTTGGATCAAACTGATTGGGTTTGACACCTTTCCATTTTGGCGGTTCGGGAAAACCGCGCCGAGTTCAAGTGCGGTGAACGATTCGGGCGGTTACAAAGAAAAAGTAGCGGCAGGAAAACCGGATCAACAACCGATGTTCACATCCTTTTATGAGGATGGCGTCATTTGGCCGAACGGGAGAAAAGAGCCGGTAGATACGGTGATCTTTGCGACAGGCTACCGGCCGCATCTTCCCTACCTTCAAGCGATTGGCGCGCTGGATGCGGAAGGAAGGCCGTTACATCAAGCAGGCATAAGCGACGTTCTGGGGCTTTATTATGTGGGGCTGGAAGGGCAGCGTTCCTTTGCTTCTGCTACCTTAAGGGGGGTGGGGCCGGACGCGCAGTTTGTTGTTAAAAAGCTATTGCGTCATCTTAAACGCTGACTGAACCTCATCTAATATTAAGCTACACATTTTCGATAAAGGGGTGCCCCTTATGAACCACAATTGGTACGTTACGGAAACGCTCATGAGACAAAAACAAGACGAAATCGAACGATTTGCTAGGGAAGCTTGGAAATGGTCCAAAGCCACGCGAATGCAATCGGAGAGATTCTTTTTGCGGAAAATTATGCCGGTAACACCAACAGCGTGCTGTGCTACAGGCTGCTGTTGATTTAATAATATTAAACTAAGGAGTGATTATTCATGAATCAGGTAAGTGATGATCATATTCGTCAAAATGTTCGCAGCCGTTATAAAGAAATTGCTTTGCAACCGGTAGAGGACAGCTCATGTTGTGCGCCAACTTCCGCAAGCTCCAGTTGCTGTAATTCACCGGTGGATTACGCGAATGTTTCTGTCAAACTTGGTTATTCGAGCGAGGAAGTAACCGCTGTTCCGGACGGCGCAAATCTTGGTCTTGGCTGCGGCAACCCGCAAGCGATTGCCGAACTACAACCGGGGGAAGTTGTGCTCGACCTTGGTAGCGGCGGAGGTTTTGACTGTTTTCTGGCTTCGCGACAAGTTGGAGAAGCCGGTCGTGTGATTGGTGTAGACATGACCCCGGAAATGGTAAGCCGCGCCCGTACCAATGCCGCCAAAGCGGGAGTTACAAACACAGAATTCCGTTTAGGGGAAATTGAACATTTGCCTGTTTCCGATCAAACGGTAGACGTAATTATTTCGAACTGTGTGATTAACCTATCTCCGGCCAAGCAGCAAGTGTTTGACGAAGCATCCCGGGTTCTGCGCTCCGGCGGTCGTTTGGCGATTTCGGATATTGTCACAACCGCTGAGCTTCCTCCGGAAATCAAAAATGACCTTGATGTGATGTATTCGGGGTGTATTTCCGGGGCTTCCTCCGTTGATGAAGTAAAAGCTATGTTAACCCAAAGCGGATTTAAGGATGTAATTGTAGAGCTGAAGGATGATTCGAAGACATTTATAAAAGATTGGGTGCCGGGATCGAACGTGCAAAACTACATTGCTTCGGCTGTGATTAAAGCCGTTAAACCATAACCGAATAGTTAACAAAAGCTTGATTGACATAAGGCTCCTGCAATTTGCAGGAGCCTTATGCTATAATTCACCTTTATTTCGAATGAATTCACCGACCGGGGAGATAGGACCGTTCGGCTTCCGGTAGACAATTCCGAATGCTATTCCATTATTATCAAGTTAAATTATGTGAGCAGTGACACTAACCAAATGCTAATCCCTCACAAGCACATTATTCTGTCTTTTCGATAGAATTGAAAATATCTTTTGTGATCCGGTGGATCATTTTCACATCAGTAGTCTTCTTCTCTTTTAGAAATTGGTAATGAACTTCTAGAAGTCCGGTGAAAAAGTCCGCGTAAAGCAGGCCTTTATCACGGGTTTGTCGAATTTAT